>NZ_CP015249.1:2223309-2540925 GCF_001632775.1 Dokdonella koreensis DS-123 | reverse complement strand
GGTGCGGCTGGCCGGCGGCGTGCTCGGCATCACCGCGGCCGTCAACGAGATCCTGCTGCGCGACCAGATCGAGGCGATCGCGCTGGCGTTCCTGGTCGTGGTGCTGTGCTGCCTGGTGGTGTACCGGTCCTCGGTCAGCGGCGTGTTCTTCATCATCCCGGTGCTGATCTCCAACGTCGTCACGTTCGCCTTCATGGCCTGGCAGGGCATCGGCATGAGCATCAGCACGCTGCCGGTCGTCGCGCTCGGCATCGGCCTGGGCGTGGACTACGCGTTCTACATCGTCGATGCGATCAAGGAACACCTGGAGAAGCACCCGGACGCCGATCCGATGGACGCCGTCAGGCAGTCGCTCGGTTCGGCCGGCCGGGGCGTGATCCTGACCGCCATCACGCTGGCGGCCGGGGTGCTGTTCTGGTCGCTGTCCTCGCTCCGGTTCCAGGCCGAGATGGGCATCCTCATCGGCCTGTGGCTGATGGTGTCGGCCTTCACCTCGCTCTACGTCATGCCCTCTCTCGCGCTGGTGTTCAAGCCGGAGTTCATCTTCGGTCGCGCTCGCGCGACCACGTCCAGTCACGACGTCTTCGTCGTCAATGCAACAAGGGGAGGATCACCTACATGAAAGCAACGTGCTTCAACGCGTTCCCGCCCAGGCGCCAGCTGACGCGGGCCTGCCTGGCGGCGCTGACCGGCCTGACCGCCGCCGGGGCCGCCCACGGCGCCGACGGCTTCTTCGAGGGCTGGGAGGCCAGTGGCTACCTGCGCGGCCACATCTCGATGAACCTGGACGATGTCTACCTGGCCGATCCGACCCGGGACGGCGCGCCCAAGGGCGACTACCAGTACGACCTGTCCATGGTCCGCGCCACCGGCAAGCTCAACCTGTTCAAGGATTTCGGCACCTCGCAGCTGGGCATCTCGGTGCGTGCCTCGCACGAGTACGAGACGCGCTACCTCAAGGACCTGCAGGAGGTGGCCGACCAGTACGCCGCCACCGACCTCTTCAGCAACCGCCAGCGCTCCAGCGTGAACCTGATGGACGACGTCTACAACGACGTGGACCTGCGCGAGTTCTGGTGGCAGACCGAGGTCCGCCCGGGCACGACGCTCAAGCTCGGCAAGCAGCAGGTGGTCTGGGGCGAGACCGACTTCTTCCAGTCGATGGACGTCATCCACGGCTACGACTTCCGCTGGCGTTCGTTCCTGGAGGCCGAGAACGAGGAGTTGCGCAAGCCGCTGTGGATGGCCAACCTGGTCCAGCGCTTCGATTCGGTCGACGGCAGCCTGCAGCTGATCTACATCCCGGGCCGGATGAACCCGGCCGACCAGCGCGGCAACAGCTACGACGTGGAAGGCGGCCGCTGGGCCAACACGCCCAACCGCGGCATCACCTTCGCCTCCGCGCCGTTCGGGGCCGACGTGCCGTACAACTACGACCACAGCAAGGCCGACATGGACGACGGCGCCTACGGCCTGCGCTGGAAGTCGATGGCCGGCCAGTGGGAATACTCGCTCGGCTGGTTCCACGGCCCGGCGCAGGTGCCGGTCATCAACCCCAATCCCGACAACCCGCTGGGCGTCGGCGACTCGGCCAGCGGCCGCCGCTTCCTCGGCGCGTGGCGTGGCGAATACAACTCGCCGCGCGATTCCACCGTCGGCGAGCTGATCTTCCCGGTCATCGACGTCTTCGGCATCACCGCCAACCGCTACCTGGACAGTCTCGACGCGGTGTTCTCGGTCGAGGCCTCCTACATCCCCGACGCCACCTACAACGTCGGCGTCGATGCCGGGGAGGCGGGCGGCTGCGCGTTCTTCCCGGGCTTCTGCGGCATCGTCGAGCGCGACACCGTCAAGCTGATGCTGCGCCTGGACAAGCAGGTGGACCTCAGCCGCTTCCTCGGTACCAGCCGCCCCTCGTTCCTGTCGCTGCAGCTGTTCGACACCTGGATCCCCGACTACAAGCGCAGCGACGAGATCGTGAACCTGGCCGGCTTCAGCGGGCGCACGAAGCAGCACTCCACGCTGCTGACGGCGATCCTCGGCATGAACTACCACAACGACCGCATCAATCCGACGCTCGCCGTCGGCACCGACCTCAGCTACGGCGGCGGCTTCGTGATCCCCAGCGTGGAGTTCGTCTACGGCGACCACTGGCGCATCAAGGCCGAGGCCGACCTGTTCTTCAACCGCCGCCACCAGGACCGTGCCCTGACCGGCTTCAACGACACCAACCTGTTCGGCTACTTCGCTGGCAACAACCAGCTGGCCGTGCGGGTGACGTACCAGTTCTGACGGAGCGACCACCGATGAAACATCTACTGACCGCCGTTGCCCTCTCCACCGCCCTGGGCCTGCTGCCCGCCGCACGGGCCGCGGAGCTGGCGCCGGGTACCGTCATCGACGCCTCGAACCTGTCCCAGCACCTCAAGGACAGCTTCGAGAACCATGCCGTCGCCGACCTCCTGACCGAACGGATGCAGCAGCTGATCCGCGAGGAGGGGCTGGCGCTGACGCTGAAGGCTTCGGAGAAGATCGCGCTCGGCGAGGACTACCTCAAGGCGACGCGCGACAATGCCGGCAAGGCGCGCTACAACCGCGACACGCGCCAGGTCGAGGGCTGGATCGGCGGCATGCCGTTCCCCGAGGTCGCCGCGGACGATCCGGATGCGGCCGCCAAGCTGATCTGGAACCATCACTACGCCCAGCCGACCAAGAACCTGCAGGACTATCCGAAGTTCGCCTACCTGTTCATCAGCGGCAAGACCGGCCTGGAGCGCAAGCAGGAATGGGCGTTCCAGCGCTACTTCATGAAGGGGCGCCTGGGCGTGGAGCCGGCCGTGGAGGGCGACGGCAGCATCCTCAGCAAGACGCTGCTGTACGCCACCTATCCCAACGACATCCGCGGCCTGGGCCTGTTCACCGTCCGCTTCGACTCGCCCAAGCTCGAGGACTCCTGGGCCTACGTCAAGTCGGTCCGGCGCACGCGACGCCTGTCCGGCGGCACCTGGATGGACCCGATCGGCGGTACCGACCAGCTCAACGACGACATCGAGATCTTCAACGCACATCCGAGCTGGTACTCGGACTTCAAGCTGGTCGGCAAGCGCTGGGTGCTGGCGGTGGCCAACTCGACCACTACCTCGTGGGACCCGAAGGCGTCCGGCCCGGCCGAGTTCCCGATCATCGACCTCGGCAAGGCACCGTACTGGAACCCGAAGGACGGCTGGGAGCCGCGCGAGGTGTGGGTGATCGAGGCGACCACGCCGCCGGAGCATCCCTACAGCAAGAAGGTGCTGTATATGGACACGCAGTTCCCGCGCTTCTACCAGGCCGAGGCCTACGACCGGAAGGGTGACTTCTGGAAGTGGATGAACTACCACCTCAAGACGATCCGCACCGAGGACGGCGATCGCGGGATCATCTCCTCGGCCGGCTTCACGATCGACTACCAGCGCCGGCACGGCACGGTCTTCATCCTGGCCGACAGCGCGCGGCTCAACACCCCGGGCATCAAGCACGAGGACGTGAACCTGGGTCAGCTCGAAAAAGCCGCACGCTGACGGCGCGCGAGGCGATGGCAGCGGGCGGGACCGGTGGTCCCGCCTGATTTCACGGTAACGGAGGGTGTATGAGTTTTCGTTTGGGCGTGGATGTCGGCGGCACATTCACCGACCTGTTGTTGATCGACGAGAAGAGCGGCGAGACCTACACCGCCAAGGTACCTTCCACGCCGCGCGACCCGTCGATCGCGGTGCTCGACGGCATCGAGAAGGTGTGCCGCACCTCCGGCGTGGATCCGGCGCAGATCCATTCGGTGCTGCACGGCACCACGGTGGCGACGAACGCGATCCTGACCCGGCGCGGCGCGCGCGTGGGCCTGGTGACGACGGCCGGCTACAAGCAGGTCCTGCACATCGCGCGCTCGTTCGTGCCCGGCGGCCTCGGCGGCTGGGTGACGTTCAACAAGGGCGAGCTGCTGGCGCCGCTGGAGCTGACCGTCGAGGCCGACGAGCGCATCGACGCGCAGGGCGGCATCGTGCGGCCGCTCGACGTCGCCGCCGTGCGCGAGCGCCTGGCGTTCCTGCGCGACGCCGGCATCGAGGCGCTGACGGTCAGCCTCATCAACGCTTACGTCAACGGCGATCACGAGCGCCGCATCGGCGAGATCGCCGCCGAGGTGATGCCGGGCATCCCGGTGTCGCTGTCCTCGGAAGTGGTGCCGGAAATGCAGGAGTACGAGCGGACCGAGACGACGGTCGTCAACAGCTATGTCCGGCCGGAAGTGGCCACCTACATCCAGCACCTGCAGGACGAGCTGCAGCGGCGGCTGAACCCCGCGGTCCGGCTGGCGATCCTGCGCTCGGACGGCGGCCTGGCCACGAGCCGGTCGGCGGCGATGGCGCCGGTCAACATGCTGCTGTCCGGCCCTGCCGGCGGCGTCGCCGGCGCGATCTGGTTCTGTTCGCGCGCGGGTTTCCCGCGGGTGCTGACCTGCGACGTCGGCGGCACCTCCACCGACGTCGCCCTGATCGACGGCAACCACGCGCGCATCCGCCGCGAGACCCGCGTCGGCGACATCGCCGTACGCGCGCCCTCGGTGGACGTGCGCACGGTCGGCGCCGGCGGCGGCTCGATCGCCTTCGTGCCGGAACTGACGCGCGCGCTGCGCGTCGGCCCCGAGAGCGCCGGCGCGGTGCCGGGCCCGGCGGCCTACGACCGCGGCGGCGACCGCGCGACCGTCACCGACGCCAACGTCGTGCTCGGCTACCTGCCGGTGCAGCAGAGGCTCGGCGGCGATTTCCAGGTCCGCCGCGACCTCGCCGAAGCGGCCGTGCGCGCGGTCGCCGACGCCATGGGCGTCTCGCTGATGGAGGCTGCCGAGGGCATCGTGCGCATCGCCAACGAGCGCATGTACGGCGCGCTGCGCCTGATCAGTGTCGAGCAGGGCTACGATCCGCGCGATTTCGCGCTGTGCGCGTTCGGCGGCGCCGGCCCGCTGCACGGCAATGCGCTGGGCCTGCTGATGAACGCCTGGCCGGTGATCGTGCCGCCCGGTCCGGGCGTGCTGTGCGCCTACGGCGACGCCACCACGCGGATCAAGGACGAGGCTTCGCGCTCGCTGGTCCGGCGCGTGGTCGACATGGACGGCGAGGACGTCGCGCAGATGCTCGAACAGCTGGCGCAGGCGGTCAGCGAGTCGCTGGTGGCGCAGAACATTCCCGCGCGCGACCAGCAGGTCGAATGGCAGGCCGACGTCCGCTACCAGGGCCAGGCGCTGCTGCTGACGCTGGACGTGAACCCGGCATCGATCCGCGCCGACGGCTTGTCGGCGCTGACCGCGGCGTTCGACGCCGAGCACGAGCGCCAGTTCACGTTCGCGCTGAACGAGGCGCACGAGCTGGTCAACCTGCGCGCGATCGCCCGTGCCCCGAGTCCGGCGATCAATGATCGCGCGGCCGCGGCCGGCGCCGCGCACGACGGCGATTCCGTCGTCGGCCGGCAGGCGATCCACTACGGCGGCGCCGACCACGAGGCCGACGTCCACGACCGCGCACGGCTGCGCACCGGACAGGTCGTACCTGGCCCGGCGATCGTCATGGAGATGGATTCCACGACCCTGATCCTGCCGGGCCACGCCGCGACCGTGGACCTGGTCGGAAACCTGCTGATCCGTCCCGTCGACGGCAAGGAGTGAACACCATGGCTGCACGCATCATCCAGCCCAACGCGCTGCCGCTGAAGCGGGTCGCGGTCGACGGCATCACCGTGGACATCATCGAGAACGCGCTGGCCAACGCGCGGACCGAGATGGACGCGGTGCTGTTCCGCACCGCGATGAGCCCCGGCATCCGCGAGCAGGGCGACGCCTTCCCGATCATCGCCGACTGCAACGGCAAGATGCTGGTCGGCCAGTTCGGCTCGTTCATCGCCGGCCTGCTGCAGGCCTACGACGGCACCGTCGAGGACGGCGACGTATTCCTCACCAACGACCCGTACCTGTGCAACGGTGCGGTCAGCCATCTGCCCGACTGGCTGGTGCTGCTGCCGATCTTCAAGGACGGCCGCCTCATCAACTATGCGGCGATGTTCGGGCACATGTCCGACGTCGGCGGCAAGGTGCCGGGCAGCCTGCCGACCGACGCGCGCACGATCTGGGAGGAGGGCGTACGGATTCCGCCGGTCAAGCTGTACCGGCGCGGCGAGCTCAACAGCGACATGCTCGACGTGATCCTGCACAACGTGCGCATGCCGCGCTGGAACCGTTCGGACCTCAACGCGATCGTCGCCGGCTGCCGCAGCGCCGGCCGCCGCTGCGTGGAGCTGTCCGAGCGCTTCGGCGACGACGTCTTCTTCAGCGCCCAGCAGATGATGCTCGACCGCACCTACCGGGCGATGAAGGAAGTGATCCAGCGCGTGGTGCCCGAGACCCGGCAGGTCTTCGAGGACTACATCTGCGACGACGGCGCCGGCCGCGGCCCGTACACGCTGCGCTGCGCGCTCTGGCGCGAGGGCGAGAAGGCGATCTTCGACTTCGCCGGCACCGATCCGCAGGCGCCCTCGTCGGTCAACTTCTACCTCAACGAGGAGATGTTCAAGATCTTCTTCGGCGCGCTGACGATCAGCCTGTTCGATCCGGCGATCCTGCTCAACGACGGCTTCTACGACCTGGTCGAGGTGCGCATCCCGGAAGGGTCGATCCTGAAGCCGAAGTTCCCGGCGCCGCTGTCGTGCCGCACGCACCTGCTCGGCCGCATCTTCGACATCATGGGCGGGCTGCTGGGGCAGGGCGCGCCGCAGGCGATGAACGCCGCCGGCTTCTCCGACTCGCCGCACTTCATGTACTCCGGCTACGACGCGGCCGGCGAGTGGTTCCAACTGTTCCAGATCGGCTTCGGCGGCATCCCGGGCCGGCCCGCCGGCGACGGCCCGGACGGCCATTCGCTGTGGCCGGGCTTCACCAACGTGCCCAACGAGTTCGTCGAGGCCTACTTCCCGTTGCGTATCGAGACCTACGAGACGCTGTGCGATTCCGGCGGCGCCGGCCTGCACCGCGGCGGCAACGGCCTGCGCGTGGCCTACCGGCTGCTGGCCGATGGCGAGATCTCGATCCACGACGATCGCTGGCTGACCCATCCCTGGGGCGTCAACGGCGGCGAGCCCGGCCAGCGCAGCCGCAAGGAGCTGGTCCGCGGCGACGGCAGCCGGCAGGTCCTGCCGTCCAAGTGCGACAGCATCCGGGTGGTCGCCGGCGACCTGCTGCTGTTCGACACCTGGGGGGCCGGCGGCTGGGGCGATCCGTTGCAGCGCGATCCGGCCAAGGTGCTCGCCGACGTCGCCAAGGGGCTGGTCAGTGCCGAAGGTGCGCGCCGCTACGGCGTCGTCGTCCGCGACGGCCAGGCCGACCCCGCGGCCACCGAGGCTCTGCGCGCGTCGATGGCGAAGGCGCGCGGTCCGGTCGCGCTGTTCGACCGGGGCGGCTCGCTGGACGAACTCAAGGCACGCTGTTTCGAGGACACCGGCCTGCCCGCGCCGGCGACGCCGGAGTGGGCATGAGCGGCGCGGCGGACCGGCTCGGCTCGCAGCCGCTGCCGGCGGCGCGCCGGTATGCGCTGGTGCTGGTCGACCTGTCGGTCGCCTTCACCGACCCGGCACGCAGCCGGCTGGGCGCCGCCTGCGATGCCGTCGTCGCCGCCAACCGGCGCCTGCTCGACGCCTTCCGTAGCGCCGGCGCGCCGGTGCTGTTCACCACCGTCGCCTACGACCGGCCGGACCAGGCGCGCGTGTTCCGCGAGAAGCTGCCGGTGTTGAACGACCTGGTGCTCGGCTCGCCGCTGGTGGCGATCGACCCGCGCCTGCAGCCGGCGCCGGGCGAGGCCGTGATCGTCAAGCACGGTGCCAGCGGCTTCTTCGGCACCGACCTGGCTGCCCGCCTGCGCGCCGCGGACGTCGACGGCGTGATGGTCACCGGCCTGACCACCAGCGGCTGCGTCCGCGCGACCGCCGTCGATGCGCTGCAGTACGACCTGCGCGTGGTGATCCCCGCGCAGGCGGTGGGCGACCGCGACGAAGCCGCGCACCGCGCGAACCTGCACGACCTGCAGGTCAAGTATGCCGACGTCCTGGACCTCGATGCGTGCCTGGCGCTGTTGCCTCGTTAGCCTGGCCGTGCTGGCCACCGGCTGCGCGGCGCCCGGCCCGCACCGCGGCGAGCCGGCGCCGGCCGCGCTACCGGCCGCGGCAGCCGCTGGCGATCCCTGCCGGACCTACGTCGATGCCTGGGTGCGGCATTTCCGCAGCCACGTGGCCTTCCTGGACGGCACGGCACTGCGTGCGGCCGGTGACGAGCTGGACGCGGCGCGCGCCGCGCTGCAGGCGGCCGGCCGCGACGAAGCCGACTGCGAGCGTCCCTACTGCGTGGTCCAGCCGCGCGGCGAGGGCCGGCTCGACAGCTACTGCGGCTATCGGCGCGCCACGCCCGGCGGCGAGGCGCTGTACCGCTGGGAACCCTACCGGTAGTGCACGTCATGGACGTTGAAGCGAGGCGTGTCGTGCCGCGGTGGCGTGGTCGCCGGGAGCGTCCCGGCGCGGCGATCGGCGGCATCGCGACCCTCGATCGTCCGCCCGTCGCGCGGGCCGCGCCGTACCGGGGCGCCGCGCCATGCGTCCTTGCACGCCTTTCAACGTCTACAACCCGCGCCAGGACACCGTGACCGCCCGAACCCTCTACGACAAGCTCTGGGACAGCCACCGGGTCGCCGACCTGGCGGACGGGTCCAGCCTGCTGTACATCGACCTGCATCTGCTGCACGAGGTCACCTCGCCGCAGGCCTTCGCCCACCTGCGCCGCGCCGGTCGTGCGCTGTGGCGATCCGATGCCACGATCGCGACACCCGACCACAACGTGCCCACGCTGCATCGCGAGCTGGGGCTGGACGGCTTCGACGATCCGCTGGCGCGGCTGCAGGTCGACACGCTCGAGCGCAACTGCCGCGCGTTCGACGTGCCGCTGTTCCCGCTCGGCGACCTGCGCCAGGGCATCGTCCACGTCGTCGGCCCGGAGCAGGGCCTGACGCTGCCGGGCATGACCGTGGTCTGCGGCGACTCGCATACCGCCACCCACGGCGCCCTGGCCGCGCTCGCGCACGGCATCGGCAGCAGCGAGGTCGAGCACGTGCTGGCGACGCAGACCCTGCGCAGCCGCAAGCTGCGCGCGATGCGCATCGAGATCGACGGCGAACTGCCGGCCGGCGTCTCGGCCAAGGACCTGGCGCTGCACGTGATCGGCCGCATCGGCGCGGCCGGCGGCAGCGGCCACGCGATCGAGTTCTGCGGCCGCGCCGTGCGCGGCCTGTCGATGGAGGCGCGCATGACCCTGTGCAACATGAGCATCGAGGCCGGCGCCCGCGTCGGCCTGATCGCCTACGACGAGGTCACCGAGAACTACGTCAACGGACGCACCTATGCGCCATCGGGCAGCCTCTGGCAGGCCGCGATCCACCAGTGGCGGCAGCTGCATTCGGACGAAGGCGCCGTGTTCGACCGGACCGTGCACCTCCAGGCCGCCGAGGTCGCCCCCGGCGTCACCTGGGGCACCTCGCCGGACATGACGGTCGCGATCGACGGTCGCGTGCCGACGCTGGAGGAGGCCAGGACGCCGCTGCAGCGGCAGGACTGGCAGCGCGCGCTGGACTACATGGGCCTGCAGCCCGGCCAGGCGATCGCCGGCACGCCGGTGGACAAGGTGTTCCTGGGCTCGTGCACCAACTCGCGCATCGAGGACTTGCGGGCCGCGGCCGAGATCCTGCGCGGCCGCCGCGTGCATCCGCGCATCCGCCTGGCGATGGCGGTGCCCGGGTCCGGCCTGGTGGCGCTGCAGGCCGAGCGCGAGGGCCTGGACCAGGTGTTCCTGGAGGCCGGCTTCGAGTGGCGCGCGCCCGGCTGCTCGATGTGCCTGGGCATGAATGCCGATCGCCTGGCGCCCGGCGAACGCTGCGCCTCCACGTCCAACCGCAACTTCGAGGGGCGCCAGGGCCGCGGCGGGCGCACCCACCTGATGTCGCCGGCGATGGCCGCCGCCGCCGCCGTCGCCGGCGCCCTGGTCGACGTCCGGAGCCTGTGACATGCAGCCATTGCGTACGCACCAGGGCATCGTCGTCCCGATCGACCGGGCCAACGTCGATACCGACATGCTCCTGCCCAAGGAGTACCTCAAGAGTCTGGAAGCCGAAGGCTTCGGCGATTTCCTGTTCGACGACGAGCGCTACCTGGACCCGGGCCGGATCGATCTCCCGGCCGCGTCACGTCGCCGCAACGCCGCCTTCATCCTCAACCACCCGCCCTACGACCGCGCGTCGGTCCTGCTGGCACAGGCCAACTTCGGCTGCGGCTCCAGCCGCGAGCACGCGGTCTGGGCACTGCGCGACTTCGGCATCCGCGTGCTGCTGGCGCCGAGCTACGGCGACATCTTCCGCGACAACTGCTTCAACAACGGCCTGTTGCCGGTCGTGCTGCCGCAGGCGGAGATCGACCGGCTGTTCGCGACCGTGCAGGCCGATGCCGGCATCGAGGCCCGCGTGGACGTCGAGGCCGGGACGCTCCAGATCGGCGGCCGCACGCTCGGCTTCGAGCTGGACGAGGGGCACCGCCACGACCTGCTGCACGGCCTGGACGAGATCGCCCGCACCTGGACCTGCCGCCAGGCGATCACCGATTACGAACAGCACTGGCGGCAGCAGGCCCCCTGGTTGTTCGATCGCCGGCGTTGACCGGCTGCGGCTGGGGTAAGGTGGGGCCGGCCGCCCCCGCGAGCCCCCGGACGCTGGGTCCGGCCCTGAGCGAAGGAGCACCTCCGTGGATTTCGCAAACGCGATCAACAGCAAGGCGCGGATCTGCCTGATCGGCAATTCCAAGCTCAGCCAGATCGTGCACAGCCTGATCGGCGAGTTCGAGTCGGTGGCGCAGATCACCATCATCGACAACATCTTCAACGACGCCGTACGCGCCGCCCGCGACCTGATCGACCGCCAGCAGGTGGACATCTTCGTCAGCGCCGGTGCCAATGCGTTCTACCTGCACGACACGCTGCCGGTGCCGGTACTGGGCCTGCGGGTCAGCTCGGCCGACCTGATCCAGGCGACGATGACCGCGCACCGCATCTCCTCGCGCATCCTGCTGCTGACCTACGAGCGCCAGAAGACCAACCTCGACGTCCTCAAGGTGTTCCACGACATCGAGATCCAGCACTGCACCTACGCCACCGCCGAGGAGATCAAGGAGATCTTCCACCGCCGCCGCGACGAGGGCTACGGCGTCGTCGTCGGCTCCAGCTACGCCTGCGACCTGGCCGAGCAGTGGGGCATGGAGTCGGTGCTGATCTACTCGCGCGAGTCGTGCCGGAACCTGCTGCGCAAGGCGGTGCGGCTGAGCGGCGAGCACAAGCGGCGGCGCCAGTTGATGGCGATGTCGCAGTTCCTGCTCGACCAGAACCCGCATCCGGCCGTGCTGGCCAACCTCGACGGAACCGCCATCGCCTGGAACGCGGCGACCGTGCAGCAGCTGCCGCAGCTGGCGCGCCGGCAGCGGCTGGATGCGGTGCTGGACCGCAAGCTGCTGCAGGAGCCGCGCTTCCATTCCGAGCGGGTCTTCCTCGGCGAGCGCCTCGGCGCGCTGAGCAAGCAGCCGTTCGACGTCGACGGCCAGACCGTCGGCTATCTCTACGCCTTCACGCCCAGCCCGGTGGCCAAGCCGCAGGACGACCGGCGCCGGCTGGTATTCCGGTCCGAGCGCATGGCCGAGGTCGAGAACCTGCTCGCCGTCTACGGCGCGACCGCCGGCACCGTGCTGCTGCACGGCGAGACCGGCACCGGCAAGGAGCTGGCCGCGCGCTACATCCACGCCGCCGGCGCCAATGCCGGCGGGCCGTTCGTCGCGCTGAACTGCTCGGCGGTGCCGGCGGAGCTGTTCGAGTCGGAGCTGTTCGGCTACGCCGACGGCGCCTTCACCAGCGCGCGCAGCGGCGGGCGCTCGGGCCTGCTGGAAAGCGCCAACCGCGGCTCGTTCTTCATGGACGAGATCAACTCGCTGCCGCTCGCCCAGCAGGCCAAGCTGCTGCGCGTCCTGCAGGAGCGCGAGGTCACGCCGGTCGGGTCGCGCCAGCCGATCGCACTGGACCTGCGCTTCATCACCGCCTGCAACGTGGACCTGATCGAGGAGGTGCGGGCCGGGCGCTTCCGCGAGGACCTGTACTACCGCATCAGCACCTTCGCGATCCGCATGCCGCCGCTGCGCGAGCGCCCGGAGGACATCGCCGAGCTGACCAGCTACATGGTCCATCGCGAGGTGGCGCGGTATGTGGCCGACGTCGATGCGCAGGCGCTGGTCGCCGGCATCGTGCCGGTGTTCCGGCGCTACCACTGGCCCGGCAACGTCCGCCAGCTCGAGAACATCGTCGAGCGCCTGGTGGTGTCCCATCGGCTGTACCGCAGCTGCGAGGCGATCCTGGCCGCCTTGCCGCGGATCGCGCCGGAGCTGTACGCGCTCGACGCCGACGCCGCGGTCGGCGACGGCCACCTGCAGCAGGTCGAGCAGGAAGCGATCACGCGGGCGCTGGACCTGTTCGGCGGCAACCGCACGCGCGCGGCCGAGTACCTGGGCATCAGCCAGACGACCTTGTGGCGCCGGCTGAAGCTGCGCGGCAAGCACTGACCGGAATCCGTCGCCGCCCCGGTCCGGCGTGCTCGACGCGAGGCCGCACGCTGCGTCGGATCCCGGCGCCCGGGGCGCCGGGATCCGCATCGCACCGATGCCGTGCGATCGCACGGCGCCCGCACGCATCAAGCCCGGCAGGGCTGGCCGGAGGGAGGCCGAGTCCGCCGTGCGTGGTACGTCCGGCCGATCAGCTGCCCTTCTTGATCAGCTTCTCGATCTTCTGCGCACGCTGCTCCGATCCGGGATGCGACGAGGTCAGCCCGCCCTTGCCGGGCAGCTTGCGGAACATCGTCACCATCGCCTGCGGGTCGTACTTGTGCTTGACCATGAAGCGATAGCCGTACTCGTCGGCCGCGCTTTCTTCCTTCTGCGAGAACTGCGAATTGACCACCGTCTCGGCGAGACCGCCGAGATTGGACTGGGCGACCGACGCGGCCTTGTTGTCGCCGCTGGCCGCGACGCCTTCGCGCGCACCGGCAGCGAGCAGGGCGGTCTTCATCTTCGACTTGGTGTGACCGAGCTTGACGTGGCCGATCTCGTGGCCGATCACGCCGCGCACTTCGTCATCGGTGGCCTTGTCGAGCAGGCCGGAATAGACGCGCACGCAGCCATTGGCCATCGCCCAGGCGTTGATATCGGGATTCTGGTAGACCTTGAAGTTCAATCGCAGGCCATCCTCGCCTTCCAGGCCCTTGACGATCTTGGCCAGCCGGGCGCCGTACGCCGAGCCCGGCGGGGCGATCTTGTTCTGCTTGTCCATGTAGGCGCACGCCTCGTTGGCCGATGCGATCACGTCCTTGTCGGACAAGGTGGCCGCCTTGCCGAGCTTGGCACCGGCGCCGAGCGCGCCTTCGAGATCGATGGCTTCGGCGCGCTGCGCCGCCGCGAACGTGCCTAGGGCGAGTGCACTCGCGAGCGAGTGCGATAGGGTCTTGTTCATTGAAGATCCTGCTGCAGGGGATGTGGAGACGGCTCCGCCGTGTTTTCTGCGGAGCGTTTCAACGGTAGCCGGTCCAACCGTACGGAAATGTGTCTTTCTGTTTCTCGGCGGCAGCCGCAGGCCTTCGCTGGACACACACGCGTTTCGCCGTGTTCGCGCGGCATCGCCTGTCGCCGCACGCCGTGCGTGCTCGTCTGCCGACACGTCTTGCCGCTATCGGTAGGACCGGCCATCGGCGACCTGGTCGTCGGCACCCTCGTGCTTCGGCCGGCACGGCGCCTTCGCCGCGCGGCGTGGAGCCGATGTGCGCCGTGCTACCCTCCCGGCGATTCGTGCGCGGGGACTCGACCGTGGATTGGAATCGAAACGACCTGCTCCGTTTCGCCGTCGTAGTGGCCGCGGCCGTGGCGATCTGGCGCCTGGCCCAGGCCGCCGGTCTGCATGGGGGCGCCGACCCCTCGCAGGCGCACCTCCTGTTCGCGGGGCTGGTATGCCCGGCCTCGCTCGCGCTGATCGCGCTCGCGTTGCGCTGGCACGGCCGTGGGCCGCGCTGGCTGGGATTGCACGGGCAGGGTGCCGGCCGCGCCGTGGCCACCGGCCTGCTGGCGTACCTGTTGCCGGCGGCTCTCACGCTGGCGCTGTGCCTGGCGACGGGCCTGCTGTCGATGACGCCGCAGGTGCCGATGGCGGAGCTGCTGCCGGGGATCGCGCTGGTCGTCGTGCTGGTGTTCGCCGGCGAAGCCCTGCCGGAAGAGCTGCTGTTTCGCGGCTATGCCTGGGCCTGCCTGTCCCGTGTGCTGTCGACCTGGCAGGTCATCCTGGCGCAGGCCGTGCTGTTCGTGCTGGCCGCCGCGGCGATGGGCGCGGTCGACGACGCGCTCGACGCCTCGTTCCTGTTCACCTTCGGCGTCGTGCTGGGCGTGCTGCGCGCCGCGACCGGAAGCCTGTGGGCGCCGATGGCTTTCCATCTGGCCTTCATGGTCGCGCAGCAGGCGACCGGACGCGGGCGGCTGTTCTTCGCCGTGGACAAGCCCGAGCTGCTGACCGTAGTGATGGCGATGGTGCCGTTCAGTATCGCGATCATCTGGCTGCATCGCCGTGTCGCCTGGACCGCGCCGGCGCGCGTGGCAGCCGGCGAGCGGGCCTGAGCCGCTGCATCTAGGGGGCGGTGAGGAACGCCAGGATCTCGCGCATCAGCCGCTCCCCCTGGTCGGTTTCGAAAAGAGCCTGGGCGTGAGCGGAGCCTTCCAGCACCACCAGTGCTTTCGGTCCGGGGGCCCTGTCGTATTGATCGCGAATCGCGGGTAGTCGCGGAATCTTGGCGTCTCCGCTGAAATCGTCCCGGCTCACGATGAACAGCTTCCGGCCCTTCATCCGCTCGGGCTTCTCGATGGCCGCGTGCGCCAGCAGCACGAGGCGGTCTATCTCGCCCGGCTCGGCTTCAACCGAGGCTTCGGCGGCGGCGCCACCGCCGAAGCTCGCTCCGACCACCGAGACCGTGCTTGCGCCGGTCGCGCGCAGGTACCGGATCGCGGCCAGTACGTCGAAGCGCGTGTCCTCGTCGTCGGGATCGGTCCGCTTGCCGCCGCGCGACTGGCCGTGTCCACGGAAATCGATGGCCAGGACGCGAAAGCCGGCCTGCGCCAGTATCTGCGCCTGCTTCTGCCAGCTTTCCTTGTCGAAACGGCCGCCGTGGGCGAGCACTACGCCCCGATCACCGTGTCCGTATCGATCCGCAACGACCCGCCCGCCGTCCTGCGTCGGAAACGTGACACGCTCGGGCCATCCGGGAGCGTCACGAACAGGCCCGTCGCGACCGATGGCACACGCGCAGGCTGCAAGGGCCAGCGCGATCGTGAGGAAGACGGCTTTCATTCGACGACCACCCCCGACGCAGCGACTCGGACGTACCTGGCGCATCTTAGCCGTTGTCCGTTTCGGCACGCCCATCCCGGCGTATCCGGCGCTGGCGCCGGCACGGGGGCGGCGTCCTGCCGGGTTTCGCTCCGCCAGCAGACTTTCCGCGCAGTCGACGATGGTCTGCACGGCCGGTCGTGGCGGGGAGTCGAGCATCCGTTGCGCCTGGTCCGACCGGTAGACGTGCCTGCGCCCCAGCATCGGTGCCAGTTGCTTCATTTCGGGGAGTACATTCACCGCCGGCCTCACCCGCCGGCTGGACAGCGTGCGGGCCGGAACCTTCGCGGTGCGATCGCCCAGGCGCGTGCGCAGCGTTTGGGCCACCTCGCGCATCCCCATGAACTCGCCCGCGGCGATGAAGCGCTCCCCGGCAGTCCGGGGTGAGGTCATGGCGTTCACCCAGGTTGGCATGGGCAGGAAACGGATCGGTAACGGCGAGTGCGGGACGCCTGGCCAGGCCCCGAAGTGTGATCTGATCCGTAGCCGGGCGACCTGCCGCGGCTCGGCCTGTTCATCGGGGCGGCAGCCAGCACGCCTGGGCCTTGCCGGTGACCACGGCCCGTCGAACGCGGCTGCGGGAATGTGATCGAACGCTCCTCAACAGAACCCACCGGGATCGACATGCCATCCGACACACCTGCGATCGCGCTCAAGAAGCCCGGGTTGATCGCCGCGGCCCTCATGCTGGGCATCGCCGTCCCTGCGCAGGCCAACCAGTGGCTGGTCTACACCGGCGGCGAGCGGCCGAATCGTACGTTCACCGTGGTCGATGAGGACTACATCAGCCCCGAATTCAATAGCGACACCCGCTTCAAGGTGGAGGCCGCGACGGTCTACGAGGCGCCGTCGCAACCCGACTGGACGACCGCCAACTACCATGTCGATTGTCAGCGCAAGACGCTGCGTATCGATCTGGTGCAGATCAGCCCGCGGAACGGTGCCTTGCGTCGCGGGCCGGACGTCTCCGACCACCCGCCCGCCGATGTCACCGAGCAGCAGATCATGACCTTCGCCTGCGACAAGGGCCAGAAGAGTCAGGCGCGGCGCGCAGAGGAGCGCGAGGCCAACAACGATCCGCGCAACTTCATCTACATGGGGCCGATCAGCCTGCCCAAGGTGGTCGATGCGGCGTGGGAGAAGTTGTGGACCGACGGCAAGCGGCCTGCCTACAGCAGCGACGTGCCGATCGCCGAGCAGAATGACCGTGTCGAGCAGATCATGAAGGAGAAGGAGAAGCTGGTCGCACAGGCGGGCGGGATCGCCGCGCAGAGCCAGCGCGATGCCGATGCGCTGGCCGCGTTGCAGAAACGCCGCAAGGACCGGCTGAAGCGCGAGAAGGAGGTCGCGCCCGCGCTCGAAGACTGGATCGGGCGCACCGAAGCCGAACTGACCGACGCCTGGGGCCAGCCCGCGACCAGCAGCGACCGCGGGCCGGTCAGGACCCTCGTCTATCGCCGCACCCACAGCGAGTTCTATGACGCCCAGGTCGGCCAGGCCGGCAACGTCGCGCATTTCGAGAAGCGCGAGAATCAGTTCCACTGCGACCTGACACTGGCGTTCCGCAGCGGTGTGCTCGAGGACTACTTCACCGCCGGCGATCGCTGCCAGATTCTCTGGGGGCCGAAGTGACGGTCATCTGCCCGAGCGGCGTTGCATTGGGCGTTAGCTCCGGAACCTGCCTCGGCAACCGTCGACAGCAGGCGAGTCACCGTCCGGCATCAGCTTCGTTCTCGGCGGTTCTGGACCGATCGGGTTGTGCTTCGTCGGGCGCAAAAGGAATAGGCCGAACATGCTCGGTCTTCGGCTGCTCGGCCTGTTCTGGATTGCATGCAGTCCCCGGGCGTCGTGGTCTTTCCTGGGCGGCGACGGGCCACGACGACAGCGCGACTTGCGCGGCGGTAGCCCGGTGGCAAGGCGGCATCCGGGGCGAGTCGGTGGGGTCGCCCCGTTGCGCGCGCGTTGGAAACCGGACAATGGCGAAGTGCCGGCGCTGCATTGCGGCGCCGGCACTTCCTCAGGGGCCGCTGCCCGGCTACGGCGTCTCGAAGCCGTCGGCGAAGATGTGATCCGCAGCGGTGACGGTGAACGTCACCGGGATCGTGACCTGGCTCTTGAACGGCGTGTTGTTGCCGACGCAGATGTTCGCGCGATAGGTGCCTGTGGCGAGGCCACTGGCATCGAGCGTGACCCGTACCGTGTCCGATTCCAGCGCGCCGATCGAGCCGGCGGCGCGGTCCAGCGCCAGCCACGGCACCCCGGCAGCATCGACGCAGGGGCCGCCAGGCTTGGCGATCGACATGGCCCGTAGACCGCTGCTGCCATCACCGATGGTGCCGACGAGGGTGGCCGCGCCGGTCGTCGTGTCGAGCGTGAACATCTGTGCGCCAACCGGCGAATTCTGTACCCAGGTCGCGTAGTACAGGATTCCGGTGGAGTGATCGAAGTCCACCGACTGTACGTCCCAGTACCCGACGTTCAGGCCGGTGAGTCCGACCGGCCGCGCGCGCCCGGTCACCTTGTCGACCGCGACGAGGGTGTCCGTGCCCATGTCGATCCCGTACATCTGGCCGTCGTTGTCGATCGCGATATCGGCCAGCGCGATGCCGGACGCGCCGACGTCTTCGAGGCGGGCGATGCGTGTCACCCAGCCGGTGACGGGATTGATGCTGTACACGTCCGTGTGGAACGGCGGCCGCGAGTTGATATCCACCCAGTTGCTCGCTACTCCGAACAGCGTCGCCGTGCTTGGATCCCAGCGCATTCCACGCCAGCGGTCACCGTCCATGGCAACCGTGCCGAATCCGCTCAAGACCGTGCGGTTGCCGGTGCTGGTCGATGGATCGAACCATTCCAGGGCCCCCTGCCAGGTGGCGTCGAAAGTCCGGCCGTAGTTCGTGATGAGGTAGAAGCGGCTGAAATCGTTGTTGACGAAGCTGCCGGCGTGCACTGGCCAGATGTTCACGCTGCCGCCGGCGGTTCGACCGAGCGACAGCGGGGCGGCGGCATCGAGCGACACCGATCGCGAATTGTCCCTGCCTCCCCAGGCATGCGCGATCGCCGGAACGGCGGCCGAGCCGGTGGGAGATGCGAACGCTGCCTGTGCTTCGCCGGGACGATCGCCGGGGGCCTGGGCTGCGTCCCATTGCAGCGCTACGTTGCCCAGGTTGCCGAGCGTCAGTGTCGCCGTCGCCGTTCCGTCGACGGCCGTGCTGGCGTGCACCGCCGTCGGCTCCACGTCGATCTCCGGCTTCAGGACGGTGATGTGCACGCTGCCGCTTGCCAGTGCCGTAAAGGGCTGTGGTGACGGCTGCCAGCGAATCGCCTTGCCATTCGTCAGCGTGGCGCCCTGCGGGTAGAGGTAGCGCAGTCGATCGTATTCCAGTGCGAGGCCGGCACGGGCGCCGCTGCCGTTCCCGGCGTTGGGATCTGCGCTGGCCATCGACAGGTACTGGTACGTGATGGCGCTGGTGGCTTCGTCGATCAGCGCCTGGAAGGTGACGCCGGCACTACCGTTGCTGCCGACGATGCGCTTGCTGTGCCATTGGACGACGAAGCGGCGGTTCGGCGCCGTGCCGACGACGTCGGTATAGACCGTGCCGCCTTCATAGCCTTGCGCATAGTCCTCTGTCGGCCGCATGGCTACGGCGATCTCCATGTACCAGCTCCCGTTCGGGAACAGGTTGCACGTATCGTTTGCGGGAACCAGCGCGCCATCGTTGCTGATGCAAAGGACGTCGGTCGGGATGCCGTAGAAATTGAACGGGAACGGCATGCGCACGCTCTCGCTCGAGCCAGGGCGCGTCAGATGCAGGTCTCTCGCCGTCGGCGATACGGACAGGTCCAGTGCCGTGAACGGCGCGAGATCGTCATACGTGTACGTTGGGACGAGGACATTGTCCGACCCGCCTTGCACCGGCCCGGCGGAGGCACTCCACGACACCTGCAGGTCGCCGGACTCGCGCGGCGTGATCAGGCCGAAATCGGTGATGTCGTAGGACGCGCCCGACGCGATTCCATTGATCTGAATCAGCGAAGGACGGACGGCATTGGAATCGCCCGGCAGGGCGCTGCGTCGAACCGTCATCGGTCGCAGGAACTGCCCGGTGCCGTTGGTGAGCGTCGCGCAAAGGGCGATGTCCTGGCCGGCCGGCACCTCGATGGCCGAGGTGCCGCTCACGCAGGGGTTCTCGTTCGCGAGGGATGCCTTGACCGTCACCGAGGTTCCCGCCTCCGAGTAGGTCGAGAAGCCGGCCGTGACCGCGCAGTTCGCCGTCAACGGTGCGGTTGTATAGGTGCGGCCGGTCAACGTGCCGCCACAGCCGCTGACGACGGCGTTGTAGCCCGGATCGGGCGTGACCTCGAACGTCGCCGCTTCGCCATGGTTGCGCGTCTGCGACGCCGGGGAGATGCTGCCGTGGCCGCCGGTGGCGCTGGCGGTGACCGTGACGGTGGTGATTTGGAAGCGTGCCTCGACCGTGCAGTTCGCGGTGGCCGGCGAGGTCGTGAAGGTGGTGCCTGCGAGTGCGCCGCCGCAGGTGCCATCGATACTGGTGATCGCATGGCCCGGATCCGGAGTGACGGTGAATTGAACCGTCGTTCCTCCTGCCACGCTCTGTGCTATTCCGGGGCTGATGGAGCCGCCCGGCCCGGCACTGGGCGTGATCACGAAGCGTGTCGAGTCGGTAAAGCGTGCCTGCACGGTGCAGTCGGCCGTGATCGCGTTCGTGTTGAAGGTGGTTCCGTTCAGGTGACCGCCGCAACTGCCCTCGACCGCGAGGATCTGCTGCCCGGAATCGGGCGTGATCGTGAAGCTCGCGGTGGAACCGGTATCGATGTACTGCGGCGTGGCCGGCGAGATGGCGCCACCGGGTCCGGCGCCGGGCGTGACCCTCGCGATGAGCTGTCGCGTCGATTCGAGTACGGAGCCGCTGTAGCTCCCCGTGACGCCGCCTGCTCCTCCACTCATCCCGCCGGTGATGGAGAAGGCGCGCGCTCTCAGCCAGAACGTGCCAGCAGGAAGATTCAGATTGTCCAGTTCCCAGGCACCTTCGTTCCACTGCGCTCGGCCGAGCGGAGCCCAGTTCTGGCCGTTCGCCGAGGATTCGAATCTCACTTGGCTCAGCTCGGGTCCGCCGCCTCCACGTTGCCAGCGGACACTCTGGCGCGCGGCACCGAACGCGAATTGCTCGGTTGCGGGATCGGGAACCAGCAGTCGTGCCAGCAGGTGTCGCGGCACCTGATCGACCGCAGTGAACGCGCCGCTGATGATGATGCGCCCGTCGGCTTGAATCGCCAGGGACGTGACCTGTCCCGCGTCGATCCCGAGGCCGGCCGGATCGAAGCTGGCGTCGACAGTGCCATCGGCGTCGACGCGGCCGATGTGGCGGTGTCTTTGTCCGTTGATCGTCTCGAACCGGCCGGCAATCACGATCTTGCCATTCGGCTGGGCGAACACGTTGTAGATGGAGCCCACGTCACCCGAAGCGTCTTTGACGATCACGTCGAAGTCGGCATCGCGTGTGTCATCGGCATTCAAGCGAATGAGGCGTCGGTTCTGCGTAGTGTCGAACCCGGCAGCCAGCAGCTCGCCATTGGGCAGCGGATACAGGGTCGTTACCGCTTCGCTGAGCCCGGTGTTCGGCGTC
The DNA here is from genome assembly GCF_001632775.1 of Dokdonella koreensis DS-123. Taxonomy (NCBI): domain Bacteria; kingdom Pseudomonadati; phylum Pseudomonadota; class Gammaproteobacteria; order Lysobacterales; family Rhodanobacteraceae; genus Dokdonella; species Dokdonella koreensis. Next base: position 2,519,715 of record NZ_CP015249.1, on the reverse strand, counting down.
AGGTCGGCGTCGAGCGAGCCGTCAGGATTCAGGCGTACCAATGTCGACCACGGATCGGGAAGCGGAAACTGCCCCGCGGCCAGGATCTTTCCGTCCGCACGCAACGCCAGCGCCTGCGGGCAGGTCTGTGGATCGATGAGGGAAAACGGACTGGTGAACGAAGGATCGATCGATCCGTCGGTGTTCAATCGCGCAATGCAATTGGCGATGGGCGCGCCTTGCCCGTCCGTGAAGTTCACACCGGTTATGAGCAACTTCCCGTCGGGCTGCAAGGCGAGGCCCCTGACGAGCCCGGAAACCTGCACCTGGGGAAAGGAGAAGCCGGCATCCAGCGAGCCGTCCGGGTTCAGGCGCGCAAGTCGTCGCACCGGCTGGTCGTTGAGGGTTACTGCGTTGCCGAGCAGAATCTTGCCGTCGGGTTGAAGGAGCATCCGCTCGATGCCGTAGTCGGCCCGCACCTTGATGAACGAGGCGTCTTCGGAGCCGTCTGCGTTGAGGCGGATGACTCGCGTGCCCTCGAGGTCGAAGATGCCTCCCAGGACGACTTTGCCGTCTGGCTGGAGAACCTGCGTGGCGACGCTCGCGTAGTTGACCCAGTTCATGTCGCTCGGCGGCACGAACGACGGATCGAGTATGCCCTGCGCCTGCAGCGGCGCCGCACCGGCACAGAGCGTGATTGCGATCGGCAGCAGGCGCGCGAGGGCGAGCCCTCGCCGGGGAGCGGGCGGGGTCGCCGGGCCGGGGCCGCTGCGGCCCGCTGAGCGATGACAGGCAGTTTCCTGCGGCAAACGTTTCACGGTGCAACTCTCCCCTCGATTCGAATGGATTCTCTCGGTCTTGTGCGGTGCCGGCCGGTCGCCGAGAGCAGGGTGCGGCAATGGGCGAGCGCTTGAGGGCCACCCCATGGCTTTTCGCTCCCGGTTGACGGGGCGCCCGCTCGGTGCGCTGGTCTCTCACCGCCCGCCGAACCGTAACGCGCGCCCATCGCCAAGCCCGTCGCCACACCGTCGCCGGCGCGTCGCAGAACGATCGTGCCTGCGAAGAATGTCGCGTCGCAACATCGAAAGAAATGCTAGACGTATGACGATTACGCAATCGATCGGGCATTCATGCTGCGATGCAGCGGGCGCGGCTGCGCGTGGGGCAGGGGGGCCGCCGTTGGCAGGCGATGCCGCGGCCGGGGCAGGGGTGGCCTCGGGTTGTGAATCGTTACGGTACCGGTGGCTGTGTCAGTTGGGCCGGCAAGGTCCGTTCTCCCGCCGTCGCGCCGGCTCGGTTCAGCGCCTCGCGCCAGGCGTCGGCCTGGCCGGCGGCATGGAAGATGGCGACCTGCAGTGCCGCGCTGTCGAAATCCCGCTCGGCCCAGGGCGTGATCCGGCCGGCCGTGGCACGCGCGTCGTCGGCGCGGCCGCGCGTGAGCAGCCAGCGCGCGTACGCATCCGCGGCGAGCACCGTCATCGCCGGCACGTCGCGCGTCTCGGCTGCCTTCATGGCCTCGCGGAAGCTGGCTTCCGCCTCGTCGAGGCGTTGCAGGTGGCTCTCACGCTCGGCGCGGGCGAGGAGCAGCGGTATCGGTATCGTCTCTCCCGCAGTCCCCGGCTGCCGTCCGGCGCCGGCGTCGTCGGGCGCCTGGCCGAGCGAGAGCGACGCACGCTGACGCAGCAGGATGGTGAGCAGGTCTTCGTCGTCGCTCATCTTCTCGGGCGGCAGGATCTTCCAGGCCTCGTCGATCGCGGCGATGGTCCGTCGCGCATCGCCGTGCGCCCAGGCCAGTTCCGCCCGTGCCTCGTGGAAGGCCACGGCGTAGGGCGACGCGCGCTCCGTGGGATGCGCGGCCTCGACGCGGTCCAGCAGGGCTTCCGCCTCGCGATGCCTGCCGGTCCGTACCAGAATGCGTGCGCGCAGCCCCGCTGCCGAGTACAGCGCGCCCGCGTCGTCGCCTCGCTCATGCAGCGCCCACAGCGCTTCACCGGCGTCCAGTGCTTCGGGCCAGCGCAGGAGTTCGCTGAGAGCGATGCACAGCAGGCTCAGGTCGCGCCGCGTGCCATCGACTGAGCCGAATGACTGATGCGTGGCACGCGCCGATTGCAGATAGGTCACCGCTTGCGCAGGGCGCCCACGGTAGAGTTCGATCGTGCCGAAATGGTTGTCGAGGTTGGCGCGGCCGAGCCGGTCTCCGGCGGCATCGAGCAGCGGGCCGGCGGCACTGAGATCCCGCACGGCCTCCTCGGGACGGCCGAGGCAGGCGCGCACCGAGCCGCGGACCGAAAGCACACTGCCGTAGCGACTGCCACGGCGATCTTCCAGCGCGAGCAGCGCCGCGTCGAAACGCCGTTCGGCCGCGGCGCAGTCGTTGCGGTTCAGTTCGAGGTAGCCGAGCGCGGTCAATGCGTCCGCGCGGGTTTCGGGAACGGCGCTCGCAGCCGGATCGTCGAGCAGCGCAAGCAGGGTCGCTTCCGCCTCGGCGCGCCGTCCGGCGCGTTGGTCGATCTGCGCCGCGAGCACACGCAGGCGGGGATCGCTGCGCTGCTCTTCCGGCGCGCCGGCGAGAATGGTGCGCGCTGCGTCGAGCTGATTGGCCAGCAGTGCTGCGCGCGCGCGCTGTATCAGCCGATCCAGGCCGTCGCGCTCGTGTTCGTCGCGCGGGGCCACTTCGCCGAGCGCGGCGAGCAGCAGGTCCGTCGCGTCACGTGCCGCCTCGATGGCATCCGCTCGCTCAGCCTGCGCCGTGTTGCGCTGGCCGCCGGCGGATACTGCTTGCAGGCTGAGCGTCCATCCGCCGGCCGATTTGACCGCGGTGCCCTGCACCAGGGTGGCGGCGCCGAGCGTATCGCGCAGCATCGCGAGGCCCTCGGGCGTATCCGGATCACCCGTCGCGTGAACGGCCGAGACGATGCTGTCGCTCGGCGGCACCGGCATGCCGATACTGCGCAGTCGCTGCGCGATCAGATCCATCGCGCCGAGCCGGATCCAGGCGGCATCGCTCGGCCCGGTCACCTTCAGCGGCAGCACGACGACCGCGCGTGCCATGCCGGGGCCGGCCGAGGTCTGCGCGGGCGCGGCCTGCTTCGTGCGGAGCGCGCCGTAGAAGGCCGCCGCGGCCAGAAGCAGCAGGCCGCCGAGGATGGCGAGCGCGCGAAGGCGTGCATGCGCACGGATCGACCTCACCGGCATGTCGCTGGCCGCCTGCGCGGTTACGGCTGGCGACGGCGCAGCGGCCTCGGCTACGCCAGGCGCATCCGGGTGATGTGATGGCGGTGGTGCGGAAACGTCGCGCGTGCCCTCCACCGGCGGCGGTGGACCGTCCGGCGACTCGGCGATCTCCACCGGCATGACCCACCGGTAGCCGCCACCGGGCACGGTGCGGATCGTCTGCTGGCTTTTCGCATCGTCGCCCACGGCTTGCCGCGCGCGCTGAATGAGCTGGCGGACCTGTTGATCGGCGACGTCGACCCTGCCCCAGACCGCTGACACGAGTTCGTCCCGGCCGACCACGCGCTGCCGTTGGTTCAGCAGGTAGACGAGGCAGTCGAAGACCAGCGGCGAGGCGGGATGGAGCGATCCTTCCATCCACAACTCCCGCGTGGCCGGATTCAGGCGGAATCGACCGAACCGGTACTCGAAGGTGGGCGCGGCAGTGCTGGGCGTGACGGGCATTGCGATGAAGGCGCTCACAGGCGACAAGCACTGGAGGCCGGATTGTAGGTCAAGGCGGCCGGCGCGCGTCGAGGCGCCCGTGCTCCCGGCGGTGAGGCCTTCCTCGAGCTTGCTGCCCCGTAGCCGGCCTCGGCGGACGCGCCGCTTGCTGGTGTGGGGTCAGGAAAGGGCTATTGGACACCCATATCCTGGTCTGTTCATCGATCGTGTTCCTCAGCAATACTTCTCACCAGTTGCGGTGTACTACTGAGGCTGAATGAAGACGTTGGTGCTGGGGGGCTACGGCAACTTCGGCGCGCGCATCTGCCGTTCCCTGGCAGCTGATCCGCATGTCGAGCTGCTGATAGCAGGGCGAGACATCGTGCAGGCGCAGCGACTCGCCGACGCTCTGGACGGGCCGGCCGCCGCTGTGGCGGTCGATTGCAGCGCTCCGGATCTGGGCCAGACGCTGCGCGCCTTGGGCGTCGGCTTGGTGATTCACGCAGCCGGTCCTTTTCAGAGGCAGTCGTACGGCGTGGCGGTCGCGGCGGCACGGGCCGGCGTGCACTATGTCGACCTGGCCGATGGTCGCCGCTTCGTCTGTGACTTTCCACGGGCACTGCACGAGGCGTTCCAACAGGCCGGGCGAGTAGGCATCAGTGGCGCGAGCACGGTACCGGCGCTGTCCTCGGCGGTCGTTGATCGCCTCTGTGCAGGCTGGCAGGCCGTGGATGCCGTGGACCTCTGCATCGCGCCCGCTCAGACGGCGCCGCGGGGCCGGGCCACGATGGAAGGCGTGCTGAGCTACTGCGGCGAGCGGATCGACGTCTGGTGTGGCGGGCGGTGGGTGCAGGCAATCGGCTGGGCTGCACCCGAGCGGGTCGAGTTCAAGCGGCTGCGGCCTCGCATTGGCGCGCTGTGCGACATCCCGGACCTGGAACTGTTTCCCGCACGCTACGATGTGCGCGATCGTGTGATGTTCCGCGCCGCGCTCGAGGTGGCTGCGACGCAGCGCGCCTTGGCGGCCATGGCGGCACTGCGCGGCAGAGGACTGCTGAAGCGCCCGGCGCGTTGGGCTGGTGTTCTGAACCGGGCTGCCGGTGTGTTCGACCGGTTGGGTACGTCGCTGGGCGGCATGGTAGTCCGCGTCGAAGGGCTCGATGCCGCCGGGCAGCCGGTGCGGCGTTCCTGGCACGTCGCGGCGGACCACGACCACGGCCCTGAGATTCCGTGCATGGCCGCGATCGTCTTGGCGCGAAGGCTGGCAGCCGGTGAGGCGATGCTGTCCGGCGCGTTCACGGCGGCAGGTCGGGTGTCGTTGGGCGAGTTCGAGCCGGAGTTTGCGAGGTGGGATATGGCCACCGATGTGGTCGAAGAATCGCTCCCGTTGGCGCAGACTTGATCGTTACGTCACTTGCCTGCAATACCGCGATGAATGCCGGGAACGCCACTGTTCTGCGTATCAGTCTGGTCATCGTCTGGCTGGCAAAGGCGGCAGTCAGCCTGTGGGAGATCAACGGCCAGAGTACCGACCTTTTGGTGGGGGCCGGCATCGGTGACCGCCACGTCCGCATCGTACTGATCGCAGCGGGTGCGGGCACCGATCTGCTGATCGGCCTCGCAATGGCGCTGTGGCCATCGCGACGCATCTACCTGCTGGCGTTGGCGCTGATGCTGTGCATGACGGTGATCGCCACCGTGCTCGATCCCTCGTTGTGGCTGCATCCGTTGGGACCATTGACGAAGAACGTCCCGATTGCTGCGATCCTGTGGTTCCTGATCCGGGCAGGGAAATGACGGCCTATCTGCTGCTGAAGTGGATACATGTGCTGTCCAGCGTCGTGCTGGTGGGCACCGGCTTCGGCACGGCGTTCTATCTGTTCTTCGCCAACCGCAGCGGAAAGCTGGAGGCGCAGGCGGTCGTGTCGCGGCTGGTGGTCCGCGCGGACTGGTGGTTCACCACGCCAGCAGTCGTGATCCAGCCCGCCAGCGGCCTGCTCATGGCGCACCTGGCGGGCTGGCCGCTCACGACACCGTGGCTGGCGCTGTCGATCGGGCTGTTCCTGGTGACAGGCATGCTGTGGTTGCCCGTGGTATGGCTGCAGATGCGCATGGCCGCGATGGCGTCCGCGGCAGCCGAGGGCTCCGGCGTGCTTCCGGACGCGTACTGGCGCTACGCCCGCTGGTGGGAAACGCTGGGTTGCCCCGCCTTCATCGCGATGCTGGCGGTGTTCTACCTGATGGTGGCCAAGCCGGGATCCTGGGCGGAAATGCTGCCGTTCTGAGTCCATGCGCGGCACATGCACGACGGGCGGGTTTTCACCCTCGGGGAACCCGTCCGGCCCCGGCGCGTGCGCTGCGTGGGCGATGGCCGCCTTCCGATCGGCCACGCAGGGCGAGAAGCCTTTCGCCGGCCCGTGCGGTCAATCTGCGGGTGCGCGCAAGCCGCGTCGAGCGCTCGCACGGCACACGGTCGATCAGTCGCGTTGTGTTGCGCGCAGCGCATGGGCCATCGCGCTCAGCCGTACGGGCGGATGGCGCAGTGCCGCGATCGCATCGAGTGCCTGTGCGGTCAAGCCGGGTGCCGCTTCGTGCTCGCCACCCAGCTGCGCGGCGCGCGCGCGAAGCAACTGGATCTCGATGTCGAGTTCGACGTCCTTGTCGGCCGATGCGCGGAGTGTGGCGGCGGCGTGCTCGAGCAGTCCGAACGCTGCCGGACTCTTGCCCTGCAGGATCAGGGCATGGGCGCGCAAGGCGGCTGTGCGTCCGTCCCAGTAGGGCTTCGGCTTCGCCATGCCGGCGAGCAGGCGGTCGATTTCCGCGATGGCGGGCAATGCCGTCGCCGGCTCGCCGCGGTCGAGCCTGAGCCGTGCCAGGCATTCCCAGATCAGGGCCTGCTCGTGTGGGTCCGGCTTCGGGCCCGCTTCGAGGGTAGCCAGCGCGCGATGCATCTCGGACTCGGCGGATTCGGCGTCGCCGACGCCGGCGAGGGCTTCGCCGTAGGTGCCCCGCGCGATCCCGACCTGGATGTGATTGGGATCCTTCGCGGCTTCGAGCACGTCGAGCGATTCGCGCAGCGGCGCCATCGCACCCTGGAAGTCGCCGAGGCGCAGGCGCAGCGTGCCGATATTGAGGAGATCGTTGGCGACGTAGGGGTGTTCATCGCCCAGGGCCAGCCGATTGATGCGCAGGCCCTCGGCGAGGGCATCCAGCGCGAGCGCGAACTCGCGCTGCTGGCGCAGGATCATGACCTTGGCATTCAAATGAAGCGCCCTGCGCCAGTCGTCCGGTGGCAGCACGGCGTCGTCGATGTCGAGCGCGGCCTGGATGTGCCGCTCGGCGGCAGGAAGGTTGCCCGCACGCCGGTATATCCGCGACAGATTGACGTGTGCGGTGGACACGCTGACGTGGCGCGTGCCGACGCGCGCCTGCGTCAACGCCAGCGATTCCTCGCTCGCCGTCGCCGCAGCCTGGGCGTCGCCGTCCAGGAACAGTGCCTGGCCGTAGGCGTTCAAGGCGTTCGAAAGCAGCTGGGAATCACCCAGGCTGCGGGCGAGTGCCACGGCCTCCTGGCCCTCACGGGCCGCGCGCTCGAACTGGCGCTCACGCGCCGCGATCGCCGATGACATGACCAGCGTCTCGCTGCGGAGACCGGTCTCGCCCGGCGGAAGCCGCGCCAGCAGATCATCGGCGAAACCGCGCACGCGGTCGTCGTAGTCGTTGGTCAGCGCCAGCGCGCGCAACAGTTCGAGGCCTGCAGCCAGCGTCAAACGATCGTTGGCGCCCAGGTCGCGCTGGCTCTGTTCGTAGTTCCACTGCAGGATGTCCCGTGCGGCGTCGAGACGGCCTTGGGCGCGCAGCACGGCACCGAGCTCGCCGAGCAGTTCGGTGCGTACCCCGGGATGCATCGTCGTCTCGGCGCGCGCGCGGGCGGCGGCGGCCTCGACCACTTCGGTAATGCGCGGCGGACCTGCGCGCGGGGAGCCCGGTTCCGCCTCACGGAAGGACGACACCATGAAGTCGCGCATCGCACCGGCCCGCCTCGCCTCGGCTCTGGCCACATGCGCCTGCCAGACGGCGACGCCGAGCGCCGCGAGAATCGCCGCCACGAACGCCGCGGTGGTGAGCACGCCGCCCTGATGGCGCGCGACGAACTTGCGCGCGCGGTACCAGCGCGAAGGCGGGTGGGCCGCGACCGGCGCGTGGGCCAGGTGGCGCTCGATGTCGTCGGCAAGCGCGCCCGCGCTCGCGTATCGCCGCTCCGGTTCCTCGGCCGTGGCCTGCAGCACGATGTTGTCGAGATCGCCGCGCAGCAGCCGGCGCATCCTGGCGGGCGGCGCCGGCAGCAGGCCCGGCGCGGTGGTGTCGCCGATCTGTGACGACGGCGTGTGCGTATCGCCCACCGACCGGCGTTGGCCGGTGACCAGTTCGCAGAGCAGGATGCCAAGGGCGTACACGTCGGTGGCGGTCGTGATCTGGCCACCCCGGAGCTGCTCGGGAGCGGCGTAGGCCGGCGTCATCGCACGCTGGTGCGTGTGCGTCGCCTCGTCGCCGTTCTCGCGGTGGAGCAGCTTGGCGATGCCGAAGTCGAGCAGCTTGACCTCGCCGTCGGCACCGACGAGCACGTTCGATGGCTTGAGGTCGCGATGCACGATCAGGGCACGGTGCGCCGCTTCGACCGCCCGGCACACGTCGACGAAGAGGCGCAGGCGCCCGCCGATGTCGAGGCAGTGCCGGTGCGCATGAGCCATCAGGGTCTCGCCCTGGACCAGCTCCAGCGCGATGTACGGCGTTCCAGCGTCGGTGATGCCGCCCTCGATCAGGCGTGCGATGCCGGCATGACGCAGCTGGCCGAGCGCACGGCGTTCGTCGCGGAAGCGGCGTCGCTCGTCGTGCGTGTACAGGTGGTGGCGCAGCACCTTGAGCGCGACCTGCTGGACGACGTCGTCCTGGGTGCGTTGCGCACGAAACACGATCGAGGAGCCGCCCTCGCCGAGTCTTTCCAGCAGCACGAACGGACCGATCCGCGTGCCGATCGGCGGATCGTCCCCGCTGTCGTCGCCGATGCGGTCGAGCAGTATCTCGAATGACCGGTCGATCGTCTGCCCGGCATGGCGCGCGTCGGCCTCGAGCATGCGCTCGATCGTGCGACGTCGGCCGGCATTCGTGCAGTGGGCGTCGAGCCAGGCCGCGCGCGCATCGGGATCGCAACGCAGGACGGCCTCGAAACACTCCCGGAGGTCCGACGGACTCCCCATTTCGGGGCCGGCGGCGGAGGCGTTTCCGCCCGCCGGTGCCGGCGGCACGTTCACTGGATCGCCGCCAGCAGGAAGGCGCGTGCATAACGCCAGTCACGATCGATGGTTCGTCGCGTGACGCCCACCAGTTCGGCGATCTCGTCGGCACCGAGGCCAGCGAAGTAGCGCAGTTCGAATACGCGGGCCGCGCGCGGCTCCGACGCTTCCATCTGTGCCAGCGCCTCTTCGATCGCGAATGCCTTGTCGGCGCCTTCCACCGCGAGGGCGGCTTCGGCGGCATCGCCGAGCGTGACGCGCACCCAGTCGCCGCCGGCCTTCAGGCGTTTGCGATCGCGCGCCCGGTTGATCAGCAGGTGACGCATGGCGCGCGCCGCGTAGAAATAGAACTGCGCGGAACGCTCGAAGCGCCTGTCCGCGTCGCCCATGCGCAGGTAGAGCTCGTGGACGAGCGCCGTCGTGTCGAGCGTCCCGCGTGCGCCGCGCCCGAGCTGGCGGTGCGCCAGCTTCTTGAGCCGGTCGTAGACGGCCTCGAATGACAGCGGCGGTGCGTCGTCGGATGTCGGATCGGACATGGCTCCCTCGCGGCCCCGCCAGTGTAGCGGGATCGCGAGGGCGTGCCAGTTCGCCGGTGTACCTGACGCGGGGGGCGGTACGAAAGGCCGGGGGACGGCGCTCATTTCAGAGCGCTTCGAAACCATTCTTGAAGATCGTGTCGGTGCCGTCGTCGAGGTCGAGCGTTATGCCGTCGAACCAGCCGGTAGGCGGCGTTTGATTACCGGCCGTGTCGAGCTTGATCGTCAGCGAGGTGTTGCGTGCCCATACCGCTTCGGGCACCTCGATGACCGCGCCATTGGCCGGGCGGCTCCAGGTGTTCGAGCCGGCGAGAATGTGCGTGCCGGTGGCGTCGTAGGGGCCGTTCTCGCAGCTGGCCGGGCCGCCGTTGTGGCGCAGCTCCCAGCGCAGCATCACGCTGTTGATCTCGAACATGGTGCCGCTGACCTTGCCCCAGCCGTTGAGGCGATAGCGTCCCGGGCCGGGCAGATGCACGCATTGCGAGCGGCCGATGACGCTCGGTGATCCGGCGTTCTCGGGATCTCCGACCGGGGGAATGCGAACCGAGCCGGAGCCGGTCGATCCCGAGGCGTTCGTCGTGCCGTCCCAGAACGACTCGGACAGTCCGGTCCAGAAACCGAGGTCCGTATTGAAGTCGCTGTTGAGCACCAACGGTTGCAGGGCGGGGCGCTCGTAGGCGCCGGCGTCCGCGGTGCGGCCCGTGATTCCGCCAATGGGCATGTCGGTCGTGTGCGGCCGGCCCTCCAGGTCGCTGCCGCCCTCCAGCGGCGCGAAGTCCACGGCGGTCGACCCTGCGCGCAGGTGGTAGTCGCCGGTGGTGGGGTCGACGAAACGCGGGTCGGCCAGGAAGAACGCGCCCGCCATGTTGCTCGGATCGTTGGTCAGCACGTACTGGATGTCGCGCTCTCCGGAGCTGGCGGGCAGCGTCACCTTGCCCGGTTGCGCGACGAGGCTGCGATCGAAGGAGAAGCCATGGTCGACGAAAAGGACGTGCGGCGCGCCGATGGCATTGCCGGTGATCGTGACGTGGCTCAACGTGAGTGAGATTCCGTCCTCGTCGGCGGATCGGATCAGTTCCTGCGCAACGTTGTTGCCGGCGATCAGGCTGTTTCTGATCCAGGAGTACGGCCTATCGGTGGCGTAGAGCAGGCGTCCGCCTTCGTTGCCGCGTATTTCCACGCGATCCAGTTCTACATGGCCATTGGCGGTGCGCAGGACCGCGCCGGTGGAGTTGCCGGTGAAGTTGCCGATGATCTGGTTCTGCGGGGTGCCGAGCGGGGCGGAGGGGGCGCCGGAGAACGTCGTGACGATGACCGAACCGGTCCCTTCGGCATGGATCGCCGCGCCATCGGGTGCCGTGTTGTCGTTGACGGCTGTGCGCCAGAGGCGGGCGATGGGGCTGTTGAACCCGACGTCTATTTCCCGCACGTACACGCCGCCGCCGGCGACGCTGGCCCGATTGGCGTGGATGCGCACGGGCTGCTGCGGATCGGTGCTATGGATTCGGGCCTCCGCGTCGCTGTCGGAACCGCCACCGACCAGCACCGCGATGCCGCCGCCGTACTTCGCTTCGTTCGCGTAGAGCACGCCGAGACCGCCGACACCGTTCGAGGTCACATAGGCGTAGGACGGCAGCTGGTCGCTGACGACGACGAGGCCGCCGCCGTAGCCGCCGCCGTCCTGGCCGAGCGCCTCGTTGAAGATCAGTGTCGTGCCGGGGCCGACGATGCTGGTCTCCAGGCTGCGGGAGACCATGCCGCCGCCGCTGTTGCGCGCGATATTGCTGCTGATCGTGACGTTGGCGCCCAGGACCACTTCGGCGGTGGTGGTGGTGCCGGTTGCATGGATGCCGCCCCCGTCATTCGCCGTATTGGCGGTGACCAGCGTCTCCGCGATGTCGAGAATGCCGCCGCCCTCGTAGAAGATCCCGCCGCCGTTGTCGTCGCCGGCCTGGTCGCCGTCGCGGATCGTCAGGTTGCGCAGGTAGACGAAGCCGTTGCCGCGGACCGTCAGCACGGGTCGTGCGTCGCCGCCGGCACCGCTGAGCACGGTCTTGGTGCCGTCCGGCGTGGCCGACGTGCAGGTGGCGTAGCCGCCGGTGAGGTGGAGCTCCTGGTCCGTGTTGATCGTGATCTGCTGGGCCGTCCAGGTGGCGCTGCGGGCAATGCGGACCTCGTCGGCCCCCGGGGAGCCGTTGGCGGCATTGACCGCCGCTTGTACGAGGGTGTGGTTGCAGCCGCTGCCGGGTGCGCCAACGGTCAGGATGGCGGCATCGGCGCGCTGGGAGAAGCCCGTCAGCGTCGTGACCGCGAGGGACAGGTGGACGGCAACGCGCGCCATCCGCCGTGGCGCGCGGGCGAGGCAGTGCCCATGAGGTGAAGGAGCTCGCATGCGGGTTCTCCGATCGACGGCCATGCGCCGCCCGACCGAGATGAACACCGTTGCGAGGACGATGTGGACATGGGCTTCGGTGCATCCACGTCGATCGCGTCCCGGATGCCTGCCGGGGCTCGGCGAACCGGCCCCTGCCGGCGCACCTCCCGAGCGGATCGAGGTGCGCATGGGACCGCGTTGAAGGGAGCGCCGGTGCGGCGCGTCCGGGCTTCGGTCCAGGAAAAGCGATCGACGGAGTGGCCGTCCCGCGGGATGAACGGGAACGGCCACCACCCTGGTCGTCGTTCAAGCGCTGGTAATAAAAGGAATCGTTTCGGGAGTCCCGGAGCGGGCGATCACGCTGAGCGATACCGGGGCGTGCGCCTGGCCGTTCCCGCCATTCCGACTACTTCTTCAGTTCGACCACGGGCTCGAAGCCGCCGAAGATCATGCGCTTGCCGTCGAACGGCATCGGGTCGTTGCCGGGATTGGCCGGGTCCATGCGCGGATCTTCCATCATCTTCTTCATGCCCGCATCGCGGGTGGCCTTGTCGGGCCATTCCACCCACGAGAACGCCACCGTCTCCTCGGCGGTCGCCTTCACCGCCTTGCGGAAATCGGTCACCTTGCCGTCGGGGACATCGTCGCCCCAGCCCTCGATGACACGGGTGGCGCCGTACTCCAGGAACACGGTATCGAACGTGCGGGCGTGGGCGATGAACTTCTGCTTGTTGGCGGTCGGAACCGCGATCACGAAGCCGTCGATGTAGGACATGCGAATCTCCTTGATGGGATGGGGAGAAGGCCGGCTCCGTCCAAGCGCCGATGGGCCGGGGTGAAGGCGGCCTTCATCCAGGCGACGATCCTGCGGGGCGGAAATCGACAAGCGCGCAGCGGATCGGTTCAGCGGCCTGCCAGGTGGCCGCCGGCCCGAATGGGCAGATCCGGCCCTGCCTGCTGCTCGAGTGCACGCAGCGGAGCTCCTGACGAGGTTCCTAGGGTGATCGGCGATCCGATCTGCAAGAGCGACGAGCGGCCAGGTCCGGAATCGGCATCGTCCATGGAACCCGGGCCGTAGCCCGGCTGGCGCGAGGCGGCTGGCAACGGCAAAGCCCGTCGATGCGGGGACAGCTGCCTATCGCCGCAGGCACCGCTGATAACGCTCGTTCACGCGTGTGGCGAACCAGGCGGTGGTCAGTTCGCGGGTGATCTTGGGGCTTTCCAGCTTGATGCCCGGAATCATCGCGCGAGGCAGCGGCTTGCGTTCGCGGGCTTCGGCCAGGGCGAAGACCTTCGCGTAGAGAGCGGTGTCGTCGAAGTCCAGCCGGTCGCCGCGTTCCAGCGCCTTGCGGATCGCCCGTTCGTCCAGGCCGAGGGGACCGCTCAGTGTGCGCACCGCCAGCTCGGTCTTGCCCGGGTTGTCCAGCCGTGCTCCGGGCTGCAGCAGGTCGCCGTCGAGCGCAAGCGCAATGCCCGAGGCCAGGCTGACCGCGTTCTGGAACGCCGCATTGCGGCTCGCGTACCAGCCCGCGTTGTAGTCGGCGAAACGATGCAGCTTGCGCGTGTAGGGCGTCTGGTACCCCAGCAGATGGGCGATGCCGAAGTACAGGCCGCCGCGCCGGCTGAAGGCTTCATCGCGGATCGAGCCGTCGATGGGGTAGGGATAGCCGCTGGCATGGGATTCGGCGAAGGCAATGCTCACTTGCATCGGCCCGGCTGTCTGCACCGGATTCATGCCGGCAAACAGGCGCTTGCCCAGCGGCACGCGGCCGATCATGTCCTCGTAGATGTCGCTCAACTGGCGTTCGGTGCGGGCGCCTTGCAGGCGCTGCGCATAGGACCTGCCGTCCGACGACTTGATGGCCAGTGCAGCGTCGACGAGCAGCTTCGGGATGTGCTTGGATGCCGCGCGGCGATCGATTTCCGCGCGCGCGATCCTCGACAGGCCCGCCACGGCCGGGTCGGCCTGATAGCCCGATTCCTGTTCGACCACCGCCAGCACCGCGCAGATGTTCTCGCTGTTGGATTCGATGCGCTGTGCGAAGAGCGCGGTCTGGATATCCGCCGCCCAGCCGGTGCGGTCGATGTTCGCCGGTATCCTTCGCGCAATCTCGGCGCGTACGTCGGCGGGATTTCGCTCGGGCAACGGCGGCCCTTGGGTGGCACAGGCGGTGAGCAGCAGAGGCAGCAGCACGCGTACGCAGCCTGGTGCAAGCGACCACCTCGCGTACCGAGGAAGGGCATCCGCAGGCGCGGCGGGTGGGCGGTGTCGCGTCGTCAGGCGGTGCTCGTTCATGCGGCCAGCATACGGGCGGCATCGCATCGGCTCCAGTCGCCGTCCGATCGTGCGTGCGGCCTCAGTCCAACCCGGAATCCCGGTTTGCACCCGTCTGCGGCGGCGCCCGTGATTCCGTCGGCCCCCAATGGCAGCGTTGCGCCCTTCCGCGGACTGTTTCCACGGGCGGGTCGGCGTTGGGTGGAGACTCCGCCGTCCAGGGAACGACGCTGGCGGGGGGCGGGACCAACGCTCGATAGCAGGTGAAGCCACAGCGATGTCGTCGCCGCGGTTCCGGCCGAGTGCCTGCGTCCTGGGGCGTGCGTGGGAGCGCCGACCTCCATTTACTCATCGACGGCCGGAAAGCCGGCCCTGGCCCAATCCCGGGTGCGATCGGCGCGGCAGGTCGCGCAGTGCGGTCGGATCGGTGAAGAACGCGAAGGGGGCGGAGTATCTCCGACCCCATCCTGACCCTTCTTCCCGCCCGTTGGAGAGAAGAAGGGGTGGGTCATCGACGGTCCGCGGTCAGCGCTGCGGCACGTCGAACCCGTCGGTGAACAGGGCGTCGGGCCGTGACAGGACCGTGATGGTCGCCGTGCTGGCGTTGTTGCCGGGCACCGGGTCGGTCAGGGCCGAGCTCGACGGCAGCGACACGCTCGCGGTGTTGTCGAACGGCGTGAAGTCGTTCGCCGGATCGGTCGCCGGAATCACCACGCCGAACAGCTCGAACTGCAGGCTGGCGTCTCGCGGCAGTGTCGGAATCACCACATCGAGATTGCCGGTACCCGAGCCGGGCGGGGGGCAACTGGTTCCGACGGCTTCCATGCACTGCCACACCACGGTGGCCGGATCCAGGCGGGTCGGGACCAGGTCGACTACGCGCACGTTGGCGGCATGGGCCGGCCCCAGATTGCCGAGGTTGATCGAGTAGCCCACCGTGTCGCCGATGACTGCCGTGGCCTTCCATGCGGATGTCTCGATCCACAGATCAGCCTCGGTCGGCGTCACCAGCGTGACCTGCACCGTCACCTGGGCGGCGGCGCTGTAGTTGCCGTTGCCGGCCTGGTCGGCGGCGATCGTGCAGGTGCCTTCGGCCACCATCGTCACGTTCGTGCCGCTCACGGTGCAGACGCCTGCGCTGAGCGAGGAGTAGACGATCGATGCGCCCGAATGGGGTTCGGCGCTGCTGGCCAGGGGCGCGATCGCGAAAGTGCTGCCCGCCTTGAACCAACGCGTCGTGACGGCCTGCGCGGGGAAGGTCAGCGTCTGGCCGGCCGGGGCGATGACCAGGGATTGCGTCACTTGCTGCGCCGGATTCCAGGCAGTGTCGCCGGCCTGGTCGGCGGTGAGCGTACAGGTACCGGCAGACACGATCGAAACGGTGGTTCCGTTGACCGTGCAGATACCGGCGGTCGTCGACCCATAGGTCACCGCCAAGCCCGAACTGGCGACCGCCAGCGGATCGATCGGGAACGTCCCGTCCAGGCCGTAGGTCTGTCCCGACTGCGCGCCGAACGTGATGGTCTGCTCGCCCATCGGGATGACGCTGGTGCTGGCGGCGGAAGCGGCGCCGGTGCCGGCGACGTTGGTCGCCGCCACCGAGCAGGTGTAGGCCGTGCCGTTGGCGAGGCCGGTCACGATGGCGGGCGGCGCGTTCACCGTCTCGCTGTGGTTGCTCGTGCCGTCGGTGCAGGTTGCGGTGTAGTTCTCGATGACGGCGCCGCCATCGGTCGCGGGCGGCGCCCAGCTCACGCTGGCCTGCGCATCGCCCGCGGTGGCACTGACGTCCATGGGGGCGCCGGGGAAGGCGGGGACGATCGTGATCGCGAAGCTCCGCGAACCGCTGCAACCGCTCGCGTCGTTCGCCGTCACGGTGAAATCGAACGTCCCGGTGAGGGTGGGCGTGCCGGAGAGGATGCCGCCAGCCGACAGTGTCAGGCCTTGCGGCAGGTTGCCGGCAGTCACCGCATAGCTGGGGGCACCCAGCGCGCCGGTCTGCGACAGCGTGGCGCTGTAGGCCTGGCCCCAGGTGCCGTTGCCCGGCGTGCCCGACACGGTGACCGCCGGACAGACATAGGGCGTATACACCGCGTTGTCGATACCGATGTAGTCGGAGCTGCTACCGGTCGGCCCGCCGTTGGTCACGAAGTAGCGGAACGCGAGGCGGCCCGATGTCGGCGCGGGAAGCCCGGATATCGTGATGGTGTACTGCGTCCAGTTGAACGGGTAGCCGCCGGCCACCAGGGAGGGATTGATCGATAGCAGCAGGGCCGTGAAATCGCCCATGCCCGCGCCGCCGGTGCCCACGTTCGTGCTTGCGCCGTTCGTGCTCAGGCGCACCTCGAGGCGGTCGGGATAGTCGATACCACCCGCCGGCGTCACCGGCTTGCGGGTGTAGAACGTGAAGACGTCGCCGTTGCGGAGCGTCCGGTTCGGCGTTACCAGCCAGTTGCTGATCGTGCCGGTTCCGCCGGTCGTGTTGTTGAAGTTGGCGCCGATGTAGGCATTGGCCGCGCCGTTGTAGGCATCGAACGGGCCGCCATTCGCGACGTTGTTCCCTTGGAACCAGCTGGTCGCGCCCAGTGGGGTGCTGTTGTTCTGAAGGAACCAGCCGTTGCCCGCGAGCAAGCCGATGTCGTCGAAGTTTTCCGTGAATGCTTGCGCACCGGCCGAGCCGGACAGTGACGCAAGCAGAATCGTCGCCGCGAGGCGAATCCGTGTCTTGTTCATTCCTTGCCTCTTGATTGTCAGCAGTCGTGACGCGGCGCGGGTCTACCCAGCGCGCGAGCGCGGCACGGCCGTTCCCCCTGTGGTCGCGGCCGCGTCAGTATGCGTCAATCGCCCGGTGCGATGAAATAACTTTTGATGCAAAGTGCACTTGTGTGCATGACGGCGGCGAGTCACGCGTTTGGATAGCGGGGCAGGGATATCGGAGGAAGAATCGTCTTTCCCTTGCACTGTGATCGCTCATGCCCCCCTCTGCTTAGGCGCCTGCCACGGGCGCGCCGAGCTGGCGCACGCGCGTCTGCCACTGCAGGACGCGAGGATGATCGGGGCCCAGTGCTGCCTGCATCCGCGCCACGGCGCGGTCGAGGTTGGCGCGTGCCAGCGGGCGGTCCTTGCCACCCTGCCAGTCGATGAAGGCAGCGACGGCGTCGCAGACACCCAGTTGCCAGCTCTCGGGATCGACGGAGCTCCCGAAGATCTCCCGCGCCTCTGCGACTTTCTTTCCGGCCAGGTCGGCTTGGCCGAGATCCAGTGCGGTCTCCGCGGTACCCAGCATGATCCGGGCCAATGCCAGCTTCGATCCGCTGCCCATGGCGAGCAGTTCCTCCTCCGCGTGTTCGAATCGAGAGAAGGCCTCCTGTGGACTGGCCGCTTTGGCGATGGTTGCGCCGGCTATTTCCGCTTCCCGTAGCGCGACCCGCAGCCGCGATCCCGGCGGCACCTTGAGGTCGTCGAGCGCCGTGTGCATCTCGGTGATCTTCGCTGCCCGCAAGGGCTCGTCGCCGGAAAGCGCCGCGATACGGGCACCGAGAGCGGCCCATTGGATGCGGAAGCGCGACATCTGATCGGGTGCGAAGTCGCGGACCATGGCCTGCGACCGCTCCAGCACGGCCGCCGCTTCTTGAGGGCGCGCCAGGTCCACCGCGATCTGCGCCTGGCCATACAACATCATGGCGATATCACCGGTGGGGCCGGTGGCCTTCAGGTTGAGCTCGATGCTGCGCTGCATTTCGCCCAGCGCCTGGACCACCAAGCCGACGCGGGCGGTGAGGTACGCCATCTGGCCGAGCGTGGCCAGTGCATCGGCACTGTTCTCGCGTCCGAGGCGGGTATACATGTCGATCGCCTTGCGGAACTGGGCGCGCGCTTCAACCAGGTCGTCGTCCATGCTGAGCTTCACCGCGTAGGTGCCGAGGAACAGCGCATTCTTGCGCGTGTCGGGCGGTGGGCTTCCCAATGCAACCACCGCCTCGCGATAGAACTTCAACGTCTGGTCGAGCTTGCCCGACAACAACTCGGACTCGGCCAGTATGCGCCGGCAGCTTGCCTGGATATCGCGAGCCTGCTCCGGCGCAAGGGCGGCGGCCTGTCGCAGGCCCGTCTCCGCCCAATGGCGTGCTTCGTCCCACTTGTGAATGCTCCATTGCAGATCGGCAAGTGTGCAGGAAAGCTCGGCGGTGACGGAAAGCGGCAGGTTCTTCTTCGGATCGGTCAGCAGCGACAGCAGGAGCGGTTCGAGCGCGCGCCCGCCGCCGCGTTGCCCGTAGGCTTGCATGAGCGTGTCGAAAAGCTGGGGATAGAGTTCGGGGCGGTTCTCTGCAGCCTGTGTGACACGCTGCGCCGCCAGCGCCAGCAGGTCGTCGATCTTGACCGCCGCGTTGTCGGGTGCGGCCGATCCGAGCACCGAGAGCAGGAAGTCGACGGTCAGGTCCGAACGCACGGCTTGTGCCTGCGCATTGGCCCGCTCGGTTTCCGCGCTCGCGCGTGCCGCTTGCGCGGCGTCGCGCTGTTCGGAAGCCAGGTGCGCCTGCCAAAGAGCCAGCACCATTCCCACCGCCAGGCTCAGCCCGATGGCCGCGGAGACGGCGAGGGCCACTCCGTTACGGCGGACGAAGCGCCGGGCGCGATACAGGCGGCCGTCGAGCTTGCGCGCTTCGATGGGGAGGTGGGCGAAAGCGTTGCCGAGATCCTGCAGAAAGCCGTCGACATTGGCGTACCGGTCCTCCGGTGACTTCGCCAGTGCTTTCAGCGCGATCGCATCGAGATCGTCGGCCAACTCGCGCGGCAGGCCCGGGACCGCGTCCGCCGCGCTCGGTCGTGACGGCGTTTCTTCACCGATCCGCTTCAGGCACGCGGCGATCGACAGGTTGTGGAAGTCGAATGGGGGTTTCCTCGCGATGAGGAAGTAGAGCAACGCGCCGAGACCGTAGATGTCCGTGCGCACGCCGGCCTTGCCGCTGCGGACCTGCTCGGGAGCGGCGTACTCGAGCGTCAACGGCAGCAAGGTGTCGGCCCTGCGTTCCTCGTCGAGCAATCGCGCGACGCCGAAATCGAGCAGGTAGGCGTGGCCGTCGCGGTCGACCAGGACGTTGTTCGGCTTGATGTCGCGATGCACGACCGAGTTGTCGTGCGCATGCGCCACGGCGGCGGCGATCTGGCGAAAGATTCGGATACGCGTGTCGAAGTCCGCCGCCGGATGAATGAGGCACCATTTGTCCAGCGGCATGCCCTCGACGAAGTCCGTGACGAGATACGGCTGCCCGCCCGTCGTCACGCCGCCGTCGATGAGCCGAGGAATATTGGGGTGTTGCAACTGTGCGAGCAGATGACGCTCCATCTCCAGCCGCACGCGCAATTGCGGCGTGTCGCCGTACAGGAACTTGATCGCGACGCGCTTTTCATAGGTGCCGTCGTTGCGCTCGGCCATCCAGACGTCGCCCATGCCGCCGCGACCCAGCCGGTGCAGGGCCCGCCAGGGGCCGACGCGCTCGCCATCGTGGGTCTGCGCCAGCGGATCCCGCTCCGCCTGCTCGATATCCGCCAGCCATTGGCGCAGCGCGTGGGCATGGGCGGGATTGTGCCGGTCGAGTTCGCCCAGGCGTACCACGCGCTGGCCCGGCGGCAGATCCAGGAGCACATCGAGTTGCTTTTCAATCGATTGCCAGTCGGCGGTTGAATTGGGGGTCGACATGATCGGAACCGGCGGCCTGTTCGGGACGGATGAAGGAGAATCGGAATTCGATGCGAAAGACGGGCATCGGCCATCGGTGAAAAGATGGCCGGTCCGCGGGCCTGCTCGTCCGTGACGGCGCTTGTCCTTCCCGGTTCCGGCCGGGATGCCTTGCGTAACAATGCTCTGGTGCTTCCGCCACGCGTGCGTGGCGTGGCCCGTTCCGCCGATGCGGTCGGTGGCCTCCAAGGCCCCGGCGCATGCCGCACTGCGTTCCGGCACGCCGATCCGACGGCTCGTGCAAGCCGACTTTTCCTGCTCCTCGACGAGGCCTTGGTGCCGGTCTCACGATCGGCAGATCCCCCTGGACTTGCCGCTCGCACCCGATGCCGGCATTCATGACACCCGGTACGGCGATCTGGCGTCAGTCGGCTTCCCGCAAGCGGCCGATCATCCAGCCCCTGGCCTTGATCCAGTCCCGGCGCACGGTCCGTTCGTCGATACCCAGGGCGGCGCCGATTTCCGCATCGCCCAGTCCCACGTAGAACCTCAACGAGACGATCTGGGCCATGCGCGGAAAGATCTGTCCGAGCTGATCGATGACTTCGTTGATTTCAAGCACCTGCTCGGCGTGGCGCCCATCGGTGTCCAGGCCGGCATGCTCGTCCAGGGTTTCCGTGGGTACGGCATTGCCACGCTTCCGCGCCAGCTTCCTGCGCGCATGATCGGTCAGCACGAAGCGCATCGCGCGCGTAGCCAGATAGTAGAAGTGGTTGATATCCGAGACCGCCAGGTCCGGTGATTCCTGCAACTTGAGGTAGACCTCGTGCACCAGCGCCGTCGTCGATAGCGTCGGGCTCGCGCCGAAGGTATTGCGCTGCACATGCGCCACGCGCAACAGATTCCGATATGCCTCCGTCATCATCGACGCCAAAGTGTGAGTTGGATCACACATTGCACTGCCCAATGTTTCCTGTAACCGATCGATGACGACGTCATCGGCTGAATTAGCGGCTCGGGGCATGCAGCGTTCCAAAGTTTCACTTCTGAGCATTGTAGTGATTCGCCGCAGCCACGGACCAACCAGGGTCCCGCCGACAAAATTTTTTTCTCGTCGCCGCCGGTAGCCGTGTCCGGATCCGGTGCGCTTTTGCGAAATATGCACAACTGTTCAGCGGGGAAGGGGCAAGCGAACCACGGAGTTGGCGCACCGCTCAAAGCGGCAAGGCCTACGGGTGGAACTTGGCTGCCCGGAACGAGAGGCCATGGAAGCACATGCCTTCCGCACGACTCGACCGTCCCGGAGCACGTTGGCTTCTCTACAAGAGATCGAAATGATTTTCCATGCGCCATTGAAGTCAGATGACGCTCACAGGGCGAAGGAGGGGTTGTGCGCTTGAAACTTTCAGGAAACGCGTCCTACCGGCAACGGGTTCGATTCCACGGGGGCCTTTCGCTTGCGATCGTCTGCCTGGCGGCCCTCGTTGCAGGTCCGGCGCGTGCCACGACGCCCGGCACGCCCGGCACGCCTCAATCGGCCACTCCGATCTTCGTCGAGAATTTCCAGAACGCCGACCCGTCGACCTGGGTACGGTTGACGACGTACGCGCCGGACATTCCCGGTACCGGCAGCACGCCGAACCTTCCGCCCAAGCCCGCCGGCGAAAGCTACCTTGCCGACCCGCCGTGGCTGACGGCGTGCAACGGCATGGTCCTGTCGTTCAACTCCGGCGGCGCCACGCCCGCCGAGTGCGGGACCAGCGGCTGGGCCTATGTGCGCCAGCTGGCGCAGGCACTCGGCCAGGTCGATGGAATGACGCAGGCGCAGGCGCGGCAGAACCTCGCCGTGGCCGCGTTCACGCAAGCCAACCCGGGTGCGAATCTGACGCAGTTTCGAACCGCGGTGGACATACCCTTCTCGGCACCGTCGACGCGTTTCGTCACCTTCAGCGTCGACGCCGCCGCGGTCAGCTGCTTCGCTTCCCATCCGGCGTTCCAGTTCGCCATCTTCAGCGGCGCCGGCGCGCCGATTCCGGTCGGTAGCACCCTGAATCCGTGCGCGGCGGGCACGCCGAGTCACCCGGTCGAGGCGATCGGCGGAAACGGCGCGGACACCATCAACGCGGCGCGCTTCACCACCGACCAGTCCTACCCGTTCACGGGCACTTCGCTCGGCGTCCTGATGCGCAATGCGCAGGGAAGCGGCGGCGGCAACGATGCCGCGTTCGACAACATCCGCATCTACGACGCGACACCGCAGCTGGACAAGACGTTCACGCCGTCGGTCATCGCCGTCGGCGACACGACGATGTTGACCCTGACGGTCACCAATACCGACGAGCTCGCCGCCAAGAGCGGGTTCTCCTTCACCGACGCACTGCCGGCGGGCCTGACGGTTGCCGCCACGCCGGCGCCGAGCAACAGCTGTGGTGGCACGCTGACGGCCGCGGCCGGCAGCACCAGTGTCACCCTGGCCGGCGGATCGCTGGCCGCGGGTGCGGCCTCCTGCGTCGTCACCGTTCCGGTGACCGCCGGCGCGCTCGGTCTGTACACCAACGGCCCGGCCAACATCACCTCGTCGACCGGCCTCAACCCGCCGGCGAACGCGACCCTCGTCGTGATGTCGACGGTGGGAGCCGGTTGCCGGAAAGTGCCGATCTACACGAACACCGGCGAAGCCCCGTTGATGCTGCAGGTCTGGGATCCGACCGACGGCAACGAGCTGGGCTCGGTGCCCCTCAGCGAGTCGTACGGCGACATCGCCATCACCGGCGACGGCAGCATCGTCTACGGTGCACATTTCACCCAGGCCCTGCCGGAGGGTCGGACGATCGACCGCGTCGACCCGAGCACCGGTGCGGTGACCGGCAGCTTCGTGGTCACCGGTGACATGGCCACCGACGACGTCACCGCCATCAACGGATTGACCGTGCGCGGCGACGGCATGCTGCTGGCTGGTTCGTTCGAGTCCAGCAACATCTACATCATCGACCCGGCGACGGGAGCGAGCATCCGGCTCGGCGTCGGCTTCCCGCCGGACGTCGTGTCCGCCGGCGATTTCGTGACGCTGCCGGACGGAGACATCCTGGCCCTCGGCACCCAGCTCGACGGTTCGGTCGCGGTGTACCGGATACCGCCCGATCTCTCGATCTTCCAGGTCGGCACGGTCGGCTCCACGTTCGGTGCCGCCCTGTCCGGCGGCGATCTCTATCTGATCGGCGCGGCGGGCGAGCTGTACCGGGTGGAATCCATTCCCACCACGGCCTCGACCGACCTGCTGCCGGCCACGCTCGTCGTCAACACGGGACTGCCGTTCTACGGCGCGACCTCCATCCAGGACGCGGGCGACAGCGTGTGCCACCCGGTCGTGCTGACGCTGCAGAAGACCTGGGTGGGTGCCCGGATCGGCGACGCCGTCTCGGTGCAGGCCAGCATCGGCGGCAACCTCATCGACAGCCTGGACTCGGTCGTCGCGACCTCGAACCAGACGACGACCGACGCCACGCCGATCACCGTCTACGGCGGCGACGTGATCGATTTCTCCGAGACGTTCACCGCAGGCACCGCCGCCGACTACAGCAGCGCGCTGGCCTGTACAGGAAACGCCAACCCGCTCGTCGGCGATACGCTGACCATCGGTGCTGCCGACGCCTCGATCGTGTGCACCTACACGAACGCCGGCCTCAGCACGGATCTGACGATCACCAAGACCGACGGCAGCACGACCTACATTGCCGGCAGCCCGATCACGTACACGATCGTGGCGAGCAATGCCGGTCCGGCCGACGCGATCGGCGCGACCGTCGTCGACACGATTCCGCCGAGCATCGTGAATCCGACCTGGACCTGCACCGGAGCCGGCGGCGCGAGCTGCCCGGCCTCCGGCGTCGGTGACATCAACGCGAGCGTGAACCTTCCCGTCGGCGGCACGGCGACGTTCGTCGTCACCGGCACGGTCAGCGCCACCGCGAGCGGCGATCTCGTCAATACCGCGACGGTCGCGGTACCGGGCGGCATGAGCGACCCGGTGCCCGGCAACAATTCGGCGACGGACACCGATACCCCTGCGGGTTCACCCTTCGTCTGCGACGTTTCGACGATCTTCGTCGGTCAGGGCAGCCCCACCCAGCTGAATGCGGCAGTCTACGGCCCCGGCGGCACCGCCACGTTCAATCCGATCGGGCCCGCATCCGACTGGATCTACAACGCCGTGGCCTACCGCGACGCCGATCGCTTCATCTATGCGATCACCCAGGCCCAGAACGCCGCGAACCCGGCCGGGCATCTGCTGCGCATCGACCCGACCACCGGCCTGGCCGTGGATCTGGGCACGATCACCGGTCCCCTGGCGACCAGCGGCGCCAACATCGGAACGTTCGATGCGTCCGACAATTACTGGATCGCCACCAGCGCCGGCACCGCCGTTCACCGCCTCGATCTCACGACCCGTGTGACGACACCGGTCAATCTGGTGCCGTCGCAAGCGATCAACGTCAGCGACTTCACCTACGCCGACGGCTTCCTGTGGGGCGTGACCAACAGCGCACAGTCGCTGGTGCGCATCGATCCGGCCACCGGCGATATCGCACGATTCCCCGTGCCGTTCATTCCGGCGGGTACGTATGGCGCCATCTGGGCCTTCGGCAACGGCAACCTGGGCATCAGCAACAACGTCAGCGGTGTGATCTACCAGATCGCCGTGACCAATCCATCGGGCACGCCGACCCTGACGCTGGTGTCCGCCTCGCCGGGTCCCTCGTCGAGCAACAACGACGGAACCGCCTGCGTCGCAGCGCCCGTGGACCTCGGCATCGTCAAGACCGGACCTGCCACGGCGGCGCCTGGAGGCGCGCTGTCGTGGAGTCTGGTCGTCACCAACCACGGTCCCGGTGCGAGTTCCGGCTTCACGGTGAGCGACGTCGTGCCGGCGGGTGTCACGGGTGTCGCCTCGCCGACCCCCGGGTGCACCGTCGCGGGCAGTACGGTCACCTGCGTCGGCGGCGCCCTCGCCAGCGGCGGCACGTTCACGATCACGATCACCGGCAACGCACCCGCCCCGTTCACCGTCGCCGTCACCAATACCGCGACGGTCACGGGCAACGAACAGGATCCCAATCCTGCGAACGACACGGCCGACGCCACCGTCGTTCCCCAGCCGCCGCAGTTGGTCGTTTCCAAGACCGCGACGCCCAATCCGTTCGTCGTCGGGCAACCGGGCAGCTATGCGATTACCGTGCAGAACGCGGGTACGGGCCCGACCACGGCGCCGATCGTGGTTGCCGACACGCTGCCGTCGGGCGTCACCTTCGCCAGTGCATCGGGTGCCGGCTGGAGCTGCACCGGTGCGCCGGCACTGAGCTGCACCTTTGCGGGGACGCTCGCCGCCGGGGCCAGTACGACACTGACGATCGACGTCGCGGTCAATGCCGGTGCGACCAGTGCGGACAACAGTGCGACCGCGAGCGGCGGCGGCGATCCGGGCTGTCCGGCGGCCGTGCGCTGCACCGGCACGGTGGTCGTGCCCATTTCGTCGATCGCCGACCTCGGCATCACCAAGACCGACGGCAGCGCGATCTACACGCCCGGCAGCCCGATCACCTACACGATCGTGGTCAGCAACGCAGGACCGAGCATCGCGGTCGGCGCGACCGTGGTCGATGCGGTCCCGGCGGCGATCAGCGGCGCGACATGGACCGCGGTCTACTCGGCCGGCGCATCGGGTCCGCCGAGCGGCAGCGGCACCATCAATGCGACGGTGACGATCCCCGCGGGCGGCACGGCGACGTTCACGCTGACCGGCACGGTCGACGCGGACGCGACCGGTCCCTTGACCAACACGGCGACGGTGACGCCGCCGAGCGGCACGACCGATCCGGTACCCGGCAACAACAGCGCCACGGACACCGATACGCAGGGGCCGCAGCTGACCGTAGCCAAGAGCGCGACGCCCAATCCGTTCATGGTCGGTCAGCCGGCGAGCTACGCGATCACCGTGACCAACGCCGGCGGTACGCCGACCAGTGCACCCATCATCATTGCCGACACGCTGCCGGCCGGCATCACGCGGGTGGCGTCCAGCGGTGCGAACTGGACGTGCACCGGAACGACGGCGCTGAGCTGCACCTTCAGCGGCACGCTGGCGGCGGGCGCGAGCACGACCTTGACCTTGAGCGTCGACGTCGCCGCCAGCGCTGCGAACGGCGACAACACGGCGACCGCGAGCGGCGGCGGCGATCCGGGCTGCCCCGCGGCGGCGCGCTGTGTCGGCACCGTCGTGGTGCCCGTGACGCCGGTGGCCGACATCGCGGTCCTGAAGACGGTGGACAACGCGACGCCGAACGTCGGCGAGCAGGTCACCTTCACGATCACGGCCACCAACCTCGGACCCAGCGACGCGACGGGCGTGGCCATCACGGACAGCCTGCCGTTCGGGATGAGCCTGGTGTCGGCCACGCCGTCGGCCGGCACGTTCGATGCGGCCAGCGGGCTCTGGACCATCGGCAATCTGCCGAACGGCACCAGCCAGACACTGACCTTGACGGTGTCCATCGATATCGCCGGCCCGCTGACCAACCACGCGGTGGTCAGCGCCTCCGACCAGTTCGATCCCGACACCAGCAACAACAGCGCCGCGGCGGCCGTGAACGCGGAGCCCAGCGCGGACATCGGCATCCTGAAGACAGTCGACAACGCGGTGCCGAACGTCGGCAGCAACGTGACCTACACGCTGACGGTGACCAACCACGGCCCGAGCGATGCGACCGGCGTCGAGGTCACGGACAACCTGCCGGCGGGCGTGAGCTTCGTGAGCGCCGCACCGTCCCAGGGTTCGTACGACAGCGCCAGTGGCGTGTGGGTGGTCGGTGCACTCGCCAACGGCGCCAGCGTCACGCTGGCGATCACGGTCCAGGTCGATCAGCCGGGCCCGATCACCAACACCGCCACGGTCACGGCCCAGGACCAGTTCGATCCGAACCCGACCAACAACAGCTCCGGCACGACGATCAACGGCCAGTCGGCCGATCTGGGCGTGACCAAGACCGTCGACAACAGCGCACCGACCGTCGGCGACGACGTCGTGTTCACGATCACGATCCACAACAACGGTCCGTCGGATGCGACCGGTGTCGCGCTGACCGACCCGCTGCCGGCGAGCCTGTCGTTCGTGTCGGCTGCGCCGTCGCAGGGCAGCTACGACCCGGTCAGTGGCATATGGAGCGTCGGCACGCTGACCGCCGGCGGCCCGACCTCGACCGCCACGCTGACGATCACCGCGACCGTCGTCAGCGCCGGTGCGACCACCAACACGGCCACGGTGACCGGGGCCGACCAGCCCGATCCCAACCCTGGCAACAACAGCGACAGCGCATCGTTGAACGGCAACCCGCTGGCCGACCTCGTCGTGACCAAGAGCGGTCCGGCCACGGTGACGCCGGGCGACGCCGTCGTCTACACGATCGTGGTCACCAACCAGGGCCCGAGCGAGGCGACCAATGTCGTCGTCGCCGACGCGACACCGGCGGGGCTGGTCTTCGTGAGCAATGCGGGTGCCTGTACCACGACCTATCCGTGTTCGCTCGGTACGCTGGCGAGCGGCGCCAGCAGGACGATCACGACCACCTACACCGTGCCGGCGGACTACAGCGGCGCGAATCCGATCGTGAACACGGCCATCGGCAGTAGCGATACCCCCGATCCGAACCCGGGCAACAACCAGGGTTCGGCGCAGACCGGCGTGGGACCGGGCAATGCCGACCTGGCGATCACCAAGACCGGCCCTGCCGCGGTGGCTTCCGGCGGCGCGATCAGCTACACGCTGCTGATCGTCAACAACGGTCCGAGTCCGGCCAACGGCGCGAGCTACAGCGACACCGTGCCCGCCGGCATCAGCGGCATCACCGCGACGTGCGCCGGCGAGCAGGGCGGCGCCGCCTGCGTGACGCAGCCGACCGTCACCGGTAGCACGGTATCCGGCACCATCGGCACGCTGCCGTCGAGCGGCAGCGTCGTCGTCACGATCCATGGCACGGCGCCGCAAGGGCCGCTGACGCTCAGCAACACGGCGACGGTGACGCCGCCGTCCGGTGTCAACGATCCGAACCCCGGCAACAACGAGGACGACGTCGGCACCGTGGTCGGTGCACCGACGGCGGACCTGGCGGTGGTGAAGACCGGACCGGCGGTCGTCGGCACCGGTGGCGCGATCAGCTACACGGTCGCCGTCACCAATGCCGGCCCCGACGCCGCCAACGGCGCTTTGTTCAGCGATCCGGTTCCGGCCGGCATCACCGGGGTGACCGCGACGTGCGGCACGCCCACCGGAGGCGCCGTCTGCGGTCCGGTCGACGTCACCGGCAACCTGGTGACGAGCACGATCACGACGCTGCCTGCCGGTGGGTCGGTGACCTTCACCCTCGGCGGCACGGCGCCAGCGAACCCCATCCGCCTGACCAACACGGCCGGCGTACAGCCGCCGCCGGGCACGCTGGATCCGGATCCCAGCGACAACGAAGACTCGGCCGAGACCGACGTCGTCGAGATCGCGACGGTCGCCGACCTTGCCGTGGTCAAGACCGGACCGGCCAGCGCCGCCGTGGGAAGCAACGCGGTCTACACGATCGTCGTGACCAACAACGGCCCCGATCCGGCCGCCAACGTGGTGGTGAGCGACCCGACGCCGAACGGGCTGGTGTTCCTGTCGAACGCCGGCGCCTGCACGACGGCGTATCCGTGCGCGATCGGTACGCTCGCCAGCGGTGCCAGTGCGACGATCACGACGACGTTCGCCGTGCCGGCGGGCTACGGCGGTCCGAATCCGATCGTGAACACGGCCAGCGCGGGCAGCGACACGCCGGATCCGAATCCGTCCGACAACAGCGACACGGTGGCGACCCCGCTGCCCGGCGCGCCGACAGCGGACCTGGTCGTGACCAAGACCGGTCCGGCCAGCGCGAGTGCCGGTCAGACGATCAGCTACACGGTCCAGGTCGTAAACCGCGGTCCCGACGCCGTGCCCGACGCCGTGCTCGAAGATCCGACTCCCGCGGGCCTGGTGTACGTCTCGTCCACCGCCCCGTGCGCCGGCGGGTTCCCGTGCGCGCTGCCGCCGCTGGCGAACGGTGCGAGCGTGAGCGTCACGGTCACCTACATCGTGCAGCCGGGCTACAGCGGCACGATCGCCAATATCGCCACTGCGCAGTCGCCGACGGTGCCCGACCCGGCGCCCGAGAACAATTCGAGCACGGTGTCGACGCCGATCGGCAGCCCTTCGCAAGTGATCCCGGTACCGGTCGACGCACGCTGGATGCTGATGCTGATGGGCGTGCTGCTGATGCTGGCCGGCGCTCCGTACGTGCGCCGGCGGCGCTAGCCGGTTGTTTGGAACGAGTTTGCCTGTGCGGTCCAGGGAAGGACCGCTCCTTCCGAGTCGATCTCGTCAGCGATCGATCCAGCGAGGATCGGCTGGCCATCGGTAGGTCCGCTTGCATGCGCCCGCGTGCTGCACGGGTAAGGTCGCATGACGTCGCGCTGACCTGCAGGCGTCGTCCAGATCTCCTAGTCGCCTTGCATCATGCGTTCATGCGGCGTTGGTAGGGGCGTGGTCGTAGCAGGGCGGGAAGGATTGGGGAGGGGGGCAGCCTCGTCGGTGTTCTTGCGAGTGTGTCACTGGGGTCTACCGCCGCAGCGCGCAGCTCGCCAGTGGCCGGTCCGCGATGCTCGATGACGGCCTTGGATTCAGCCGGGTCCCATGAAGCCGGTGATCGCGCGGCGGTTGGGGGACGCGCTTGCCGCGATGGTGCGCGCAGCAGCTGTGGTGTCCTGGGAAATCGGACGGCAGCGGGGGATTTCGGTCCGAACGCCAGAGGGGAGATGTTTTGCCCAGCGGCCTGCGTTCATGCCCGCCCGTGCATGGCTGGCGCTTCGCACAACGCGCGGTTCAAGGGATCGCGTGTACCGGCGCCCATTCGCGATCTCGCGGCACTGCTAGACTGAATCGCCTTGACCATCGACCGGGAGGCGAGAGTGTTACGATCTTTTGCGGTGTTCCTGTTCTTGAATGCGGGCGCTGCCGTCGCCGCCAGTCCGGTATTCGACGTGCATGTCCATCTGCGCGAAGGTGAGAAATCGCTTCTGGCCTACGAGGCCGATGTCCAGGCCGCTGGTCTGGAGCTGGTCGGACTTGGGGCGATGTGGTTCGGCGGGCCGCACCAGGCGCGACAGGGCGAGTTGGACAAGGTGCGCGTCGGCAACGACAGCGTGATCGCGCTGGCGGCCAAGCACCAGCGTGTACTGCCCATCGCCACCGTCCACCCGTACGATGGCGAGGCGGCGCTGCAGGAACTGCGGCGGGTAGCGGCGGCTGGCGTGAAGGTGTTGAAGCTCCATGCGCACACGCAGCGCTTTGATGTCTCCGACCCGCAGGTGGAGGCACTGGTGCGCAGTGCAGGGGCGTTGGGCGTGATGGTCCTCATGGACAACGCCAACATCCTGCCTGGTGACAGCGAGAAGCTGTTCAATCTAGTCGCGCGCGTGCCGGGGACGACGTTCATTCTTGCGCACATCGGCGGGATGAACTTCCGGTTCTGGAACATCCTGGCGCTGGCCCGAACCGCAGACGGCTTCGCGATGGACAATCTCTACTTCGACATTTCCGGGCCCGTGCTGCTGGCGGCCGATTCGCCGCTGGAGGCGGAATTCGTCTGGACCTTGCGCAACGTGGGCATCGATCGTGTGCTACTCGGATCGGACTACCCGCAGATGGGGCTCGGCAAGGCCGCCGACGCGCTGGATCGCCTGGACCTGACGGATGAGGAGCGGTCGAAGATCCGATCGGGCAATGCGCGCAAGCTGTTCGGGCGCTAGTTGCGGCCACCCTTGTCCGAGTGCCTGCCTGTCATTTGACTGGCTGCTTGCGTCCGATCTCGCCATTCTCTGGCAGGTGATGCGCGCTGCTCGGCATGTCGGCCCCCGTGACGGTAACTCTGATGACGGTCGCCAAGCTACCGTCAGGGTTACCGTCACGAGTCGCCAGATTTCAACCGATTCGGGTGTGCCGCGTCGGACAAGAAAAAGGCCGAAATCCAGCTGCTTATGCAGGATTTCGGCCTTCTTTGGACTGCCTTGGACCTGGCAAATGGTGGAGCGGAGGAGGATCGAACTCCCGACCTTCGCATTGCGAACGCGACGCTCTCCCAGCTGAGCTACCGCCCCGGTGTCTCGTTGTACGGGCCGGCGCCATGCGGCGGGCCCGTGCGGGGCGCGCATGATAGCGAGAAGCACCGGTGCCGCCAAGTAGCGGCGCGGGCGGCTATTGCAGCGCAGCGAAATTCCGGCTACGGTGCGCGGCATCCCGATTGCCTCCTGCCGAGCAGAGCCCGTGCGCGCCAGCGTTTTTGCCGCATCCAGCGACAGCCATCAGTCCAGCGCCCGCATGGCGTCGGGCATGACTTCGCGTGCGCGCCGAAACGGAACTGACATTCGCGCCGGGTAGGCTGTCGTACGCTGTTTGAGTTTCGACCAAAACCCGGCCTCGCGCCGGGTTTTTTCGTTCCCGCCGCCCGTTGCCCCTTCGACGCTACCAGGAATCGCCGATGACCCTGCGCCACTTTCTGACCACCCAGGACTGGAGCCGTGCCGAGCTGGACGGGCTGCTCGAGCAGGCCGCCGCGTTCAAGCGCTCCAGGGCGGGCCGCCAGTTGGAGGGCAAGGCGATCGCGCTGCTGTTCTTCAATCCGTCGATGCGCACGCGCACGAGTTTCGAGCTGGGCGCGCACCAGCTCGGCGGCAAGGCGATCGTGCTGGCGCCCGGCAAGGACGCCTGGCCGATCGAGTTCGAGGTCGGCACCGTGATGGACGGCGAGACCGAGGAGCACATCGCCGAGGTGGCGCGCGTGCTGAGCCGCTACGTGGACCTGATCGCGGTGCGGGCGTTCCCGAAGTTCCAGGACTGGTCGGTGGACCGCGAGGATCGCGTGATCCATGCGTTCGCGCGGCACGCGACGGTGCCGGTCATCAACATGGAGACGATCACCCATCCGTGCCAGGAGCTGGCCCATATCCAGGCGCTCCGGGAGCACCTGGGCGCGGACCTGACCGGGCGCAAGTACGTGCTGACCTGGACCTACCACCCCAAGCCGCTCAATACGGCGGTGGCCAACTCGGCGCTGCTGATCGCCACGCGCTTCGGCATGGACGTGACCTTGCTGTGCCCGGACGAGGACTACCTGCTCGACCCGCGCTACATGGACTTCGCGCGGCAGAACGTGGCCGAGAGCGGCGGCCGGCTGACGGTCAGCCACGACATCGAGAGCGCCTACCGCGGCGCGGACGTGGTCTACGCCAAGAGCTGGGGTGCGCTGCCGTACTTCGGCCGCTGGGACGCGGAGCGCCCGGTGCGCGAGGCGAGCAAGCACTTCATCGTCGACGAGGCGAAGATGGCGCTGACCAACAACGGCCTGTTCAGCCACTGCCTGCCGCTGCGCCGCAACGTCAAGGCGACCGATGCAGTGATGGACTCGCCGGCCTGCATCGCGATCGACGAGGCGGAGAACCGCCTGCACGTGCAGAAGGCGATCATGGCCACGCTGGCCGGGCAGGGCTGACGCGGCCGATGTACCAGCCCACCGCCTTCCGCGAGACCCGCCGCGAGGTCATCGACGACCTGCTGCGCGCCTATCCGTTCGCCGCCGTGACGGTGGCGACGGCGGACGGCCTCGCCGTCGACCACCTGCCGCTGATGCGCTGCGGCGACGTGCTGCGCGGACATGTCGCGCGCGGCAATGCGCTGGGCCGGCAGGGCGGCGCGCGGGCGCTGACGGTGTTCCAGGGGCCGCAGGGCTATGTCAGCCCCACCTGGTACCCGAGCAAGCACGAGACCGGCCGCGAGGTGCCGACCTGGAACTACGCGGTGGTCCACGTGCACGGCATGCTCTCGACCACGGACGACCCGCGCTGGCTGCGCGATTTCCTCGCGACGCTGACCGAGCGCCACGAGGCCGGCGAGCCGGTGCCGTGGTCGATCGACGACGCGCCGCCGGACCACACCGGGAAGCTGCTGGGTGCGATCGTCGGCATCGAGATCGCGATCGAGCGCGTCGAGTGCAAGCTCAAGTTGAGCCAGAACCACCCGCCGGCCAACCGCCGTGGCGTGATCGACGGCCTGCGCCGTCGCGCGCGCGGCGGCGATGCCGAGCTGGCGGCGTGGATGGCACGGATCGAGGAGGAACGCGCATGACCGCACATCGCTATACGGTGGACGTGGTGTGGACCGGCAACCGCGGCACCGGCACGAGCGGCTACCGGGGCTACGGCCGCGAGCACGAGATCCGCATCGACGGCAAGCCGCCGATCGCCGGTTCGTCCGATCCGGCCTTCCTCGGCGATCCGGGGCGGCACAACCCCGAGGACCTGCTGGTGGCCGCGCTGTCGAGCTGCCACATGCTCTGGTACCTGCACCTGGCCGCGGTGGCCGGCATCGTCGTGACGGCCTATGCGGATCGCGCCGGCGGCACGATGGCGACGGACGCCGACGGCGGCCGCTTCACCGACGTGCTGCTGCGCCCGCGTGTCGTCATCGCCGCCGGCGACGCCGCGCTGGCGGCGGCGCTGCACGAGGAGGCGCACCACGCCTGCTTCATCGCGCGCTCGGTCAATTTCCCGGTGCGCTGCGAGCCCGAGATCGTCATCGAACCCGTCTGACCCTTTCCCAGAGACCCTTCCCATGAGCCAAGACATCGTCCTCGCGTTT
The DNA here is from genome assembly GCF_001632775.1 of Dokdonella koreensis DS-123. Lineage (NCBI taxonomy): Bacteria > Pseudomonadati > Pseudomonadota > Gammaproteobacteria > Lysobacterales > Rhodanobacteraceae > Dokdonella > Dokdonella koreensis. Next base: position 2,486,176 of record NZ_CP015249.1, on the reverse strand, counting down.
TCCGGCGGACTCGACACCAGCTTCTGCGTGCCCTACCTGAAGGAACGCGGTTATGCCGTGCACACGGTGTTCGCCGACACCGGCGGCGTCGACGCGGAGGAGCGCGCATTCATCGAGGCGCGCGCGGCGGAGCTGGGCGTGGCCTCGCACGTCACCGTCGACGGCGGCCCGGCGATCTGGGCCGGCTTCGTCACGCCGTTCGTGCGCGCCGGGGAGGGCTACCAGGGCCAGTACCCGCTGCTGGTGTCGGACCGCTACCTGATCGTCGAGGCTGCGCTGAAGCGCGCCGACGAGCTCGGCACGCGCTTCGTCGCGCACGGCTGCACCGGCATGGGCAACGACCAGGTGCGCTTCGACCTGGCGGTCAAGGCGCTCGGCGACTACACGATCGTCGCGCCGATCCGTGAGATCCAGAAGGAGCACACCCACACGCGTGCCTACGAACAGGCCTACCTGGAGGAGCGCGGCTTCGGCGTGCGCGCCAAGCAGAAGGCCTACACGATCAACGAGAACCTGCTCGGCGTGACGATGTCCGGCGGCGAGATCGACCGCTGGGAGGCGCCGGGCGAGGGCGCGCGCGGCTGGTGTGCGCCGCGCGCCGAATGGCCGGCCGCGCCGCTGCGCGTGCGCATCGGCTTCGTCGAGGGCGAGGCCGTCTCGCTCGACGGCGAAGCGGTGCCCGGCCACCAGCTGCTGGCGCGGCTCAACCGCCTGTTCGCGCCGTACGGCGTCGGCCGCGGCCTCTACACCGGCGACACCACGATCGGGCTCAAGGGCCGCATCATCTTCGAGGCGCCGGGTCTGATCTCGCTGCTCGCCGCGCATCGCGCGCTGGAAGAAGCCGTGCTTTCGAAGGCGCAGAACCGCTTCAAGCCGGCGGTCGCGCGGCAGTGGGTGGAACTGGTCTACGAGGGCTTCTACCACGACCCGCTCAAGGCCGACCTGGAAGCGTTCCTGGCGTCCAGCCAGCGCTGCGTCAACGGCGAGGTGGTGCTGGAGACGCACGGCGGCGGCGTGCAGGCGGTGGCTGTCGCCTCGCCGCATATCCTCAATGCCAAGGGCGCGACCTATGCGCAGTCGGCGGACTGGGGTGTCGAGGAGGCCGAAGGCTTCATCAAGCTGTTCGGCATGAGCTCCACGCTGTGGGCCGAGGTCAACCGCCATGCCGGCCGCTGACACGACGGCCGGGCAGGTGCCGGTCGGCGCGGTGACGCCGGCATGACGGGCCTGCTCGACCGGACCCTGGAGCATCTGCGCGCCCTGGTCGCCTTCGACACACGCAACCCGCCGCGGGCGATCGACGGCGGCGGCATCTTCGCGTACCTGCGCGAGCAGTTGCCGGGGTTCGACTGCACGATCACCGACCACGGCGCCGGCGCGGTCAGCTTCTACGCGGTGCGCGGAAAGCCGCGGCTGCTGTTCAACGTGCACCTGGACACCGTGCCCGATTCGCCGCATTGGACGGCGAGCCCGTTCGACCTGCGGGTCGGCGACGCGCGAGCGGTGGGCCTCGGTGCCTGCGACATCAAGGGCGCGGCGGCCGCACTGGTCGCCGCCGCCAACGCCAGCGACGGCGATGCGGCGTTCCTGTTCACTTCGGACGAGGAGGCCAACGACCCGCGCTGCATCGCGGCCTTCCTCGCGCGTGGCGTCCCGTACGAGGCGGTGCTGGTCGCCGAGCCGACCCGGGCCGAGGCGGTGCTCGCGCACCGTGGCATCAGCTCGGTGCGGATGGGCTTCGCCGGGCGTGCCGGCCATGCGTCCGGCAAGCAGTCGGCGAGCGACAGCGCGCTGCACCAGGCGATCGGCTGGGGCGCGCGCGCCCTGGCGCATGTCGAGTCGCTGGCGCACGAGCGCTTCGGCGGCCTGACCGGCCTGCGCTTCAACATCGGCCGCATCGAGGGCGGCATCAAGGCCAACATGATCGCGCCCGAAGCGGAGCTGCGCTTCGGCTTCCGGCCGTTGCCGTCGACCGACGTCGAAGACCTGCTGGTGCGCTTCCGCGACCTGGCGGACCCTGCGCCGGCGCTGTTCGAGGAAACCTTCCGCGGGCCGAGCCTGCCGTCCGGCGCGATCGCCGATGCGGAAAGCCGGCGCCTGGCCGCGCGTGACGTGGCCGATGCGCTGGGCCTGCCGATCGGCAACGCGGTGGATTTCTGGACCGAGGCCTCGCTGTTCTCGCAGGCCGGCTACACCGCACTGGTCTACGGCCCCGGCGACATCGCGCAGGCGCACACGGCCGACGAATGGGTCGCGCTGGACCAGCTGGACCACTACGCCAAGACCGTTCACGGGATCATCGACGATGCACGCGCATAAGCAGACCCGCCAGACCATCGTGCGCCTGCTCTCCAGCATGGCCAGCGCCAAGGAGATCAGCCAGTACCTGAAGCGCTTCTCGCAGTTGGACGCCAAGCGTTTCGCCGTCGTCAAGGTCGGCGGTGCGGTGCTGCGCGACGACCTGGAGGCGCTGACTTCGTCGCTGGCGTTCCTGCAGCAGGTGGGCCTGACGCCGATCGTCGTCCACGGCGCCGGCCCGCAGCTGGACGAGGAGCTGGCGTCGGCGGGCATCGAGAAGCGCACCGTCGACGGCCTGCGCGTGACCTCGCCCGAGGCGCTGGCGATCGTGCGGCGCGTGTTCCAGGCGCAGAACCTCAAGCTGGTCGAGGCGCTGCAGGAGACCGACGCGCGGGCGACCTCGGTGATCTCCGGCGTCTTCGAGGCCGAGTACCTCGATCGCGACCGGCTGGGCCTGGTGGGACGCGTCAGCAGCGTCAACCTGGCACCGATCGAGGCGAGCCTGCACGCCGGTTCCATCCCGGTGATCGCCAGCATGGGCGAGACCGCGGGCGGGCAGATCCTCAACGTCAACGCCGACTTCGCCGCCAACGAGCTGGTGCAGGTGCTGCAGCCGTACAAGATCATCTTCCTGACCGGCACCGGCGGCCTGCTCGATGCCGAGGGCCGCGTGATCGATTCGATCAACCTCTCGACCGAGTACGACCACCTGATCGCGCAGCCGTGGATCAACGGCGGCATGCGCGTGAAGATCGAGCAGATCAAGGACCTGCTCGACACCTTGCCGCTGACCACCTCGGTGTCGATCACCAAGCCGGCGGAGCTGGCCAAGGAGCTGTTCACGCACAAGGGCTCCGGGACGCTGGTCCGCCGCGGCGAGCGCGTGCTGCGCGTGACGGCGTGGAGCGAGCTGGACCTCGACCGCCTGCGCGGCCTGATCGAATCGAGCTTCGGCCGCACCCTGGTTGCCGACTACTTCGAGCGCACGCGGCTGTTCCGCGCCTACGTCAGCGAGAACTACCGCACTGCCCTGATCCTGACCGAGGAGGACGGCATCGCCTACCTCGACAAGTTCGCGGTGCTCGACGACGCGCAGGGCGAGGGCCTCGGCCGTGCGGTCTGGCAGGTCATGCGCGAGGAGAACCCGCGTCTGTTCTGGCGCTCGCGGCACGGCAACCTGGTCAACCACTTCTACTACGCCGAGTCGGACGGCTGCTACAAGCAGGAACGCTGGAAGGTGTTCTGGTACGGTCTGCCGGATTTCGAGACGATCCAGCGCTGCGTCGCGCACTGCGCCACGCGCCGACCGACCCTGGAGGGTTGAGGCGATGAACCGATTCCTGTCCCCGGTGGTGCTCGAAGGCCGGCATGTCCGGCTGGAACCGCTCGAGGCCGGCCACGTCGAAGGCCTTGCCGCCGCTGCCGCCGACGGCGAGCTGCACCGGCTCTGGTATACCAGCGTGCCGGCACCGGGCGCGGTGGCCGCCTATGTCGAAGACTTCCGCGAACGGCAGGCCCAAGGGGAAGCCCTGCCGTTTGCGGTGCGGCTGCGTGCGGACGGCGCCATCGTCGGCCATACCGCGATCTGCAACGCCGACGGCCGCCACCGGCGCCTCGAGATCGGCTACACCTGGTACGCCGGGCGCGCGCAGCGCAGCGCGGTGAACACGGAGACCAAGCTCCTGCTGCTGCGGCACGCGTTCGCGACGCTCGGCTGCGTCCGCGTCGAGTTCCGCACGCACTGGTTCAACCACCGCTCGCGCGAGGCGATCGCGAAGCTCGGCGCCAGGCAGGAAGGCGTGCTGCGCAGCCACCAGACGCTGGCCGACGGCAGCCTGCGCGATACCGTCGTATTCTCGATCATCGAACCGGAGTGGCCGGCGGTGCGGCGCCACCTGGAATTCCGGCTGGAGAGCCACGCATGACAGCACCGTACACCGTCGGCATCGTCGGCGCCCGCGGCCATACCGGCGCCGAGCTGATCGCGCTGATCGCCGGCCACCCGCGGCTGGCCTTGGGCTTCGTGTCCTCGCGCGAGCTGGCCGGCCAGCCGGTCGCCGGGCACGTCAAGGCCTACACCGGGGACCTGCGCTACGTGCAGCTGGACCCTGCCGCCGCGGCGGCCCAAGGCGTCGATGCCGTCGTGCTGGCGCTGCCCAACGGCAAGGCCGGCGATTGGGTGGCCGCGATCGACGCAGCCGCACCGCAGACGCGGGTCGTTGACCTGTCGGCCGACTACCGCTTCGACCCGGCCTGGTACTACGGCCTGCCCGAACTCACGCGCGCGGCGTACCGCGGCGAGCGGCGCATCGCCAATCCGGGCTGCTACGCGACCGCGATGCAGCTGGCGATCGCGCCGTTGCTGGACGTGCTGGCCGGACCGCCGCAGTGTTTCGGCGTCTCGGGCTACTCCGGTGCCGGCACGACGCCGTCGGACCGCAACGACCCGGACAAGCTGCGCGACAACCTGATGCCGTACGCGCTGACCGGGCACGTGCACGAGCGCGAGGTGTCGCAGCACCTGGGCGTGCCGGTCGAGTTCATGCCGCACGTGGCGCCGCATTTCCGCGGCATCACGATGACGGTCAACCTGTGGCTGCGCCAGCCGATGACCGCCGAGGCGATCCGCGCACGCTACACGGAGCGCTACGCCGGCGAGCCGCTGGTCCGCATCGTCGAGGAGGCGCCCTGGGTCAGCGCGATCGCCGGCCGCCACGGCGTGGAGATCGGCGGCTTCGCGGTCGCGCCGGGCGGGCGCCGCGTGGTGGTCGTCGCGACGCTGGACAACCTGCTCAAGGGGGCCGCGACCCAGGCGCTGCAGAACCTCAATCGCGCGCTCGGGCTCGACGAGTTCGAGGGCATCGCGCGCTGACCGGCGGCCGCGCCGCGCAGGCGGTGCATCGGCGCCATCGATGGCTGGAGAAGGAATGATGAGCGATTTGCTGTGGCAGAAGGCGGGCACGCGGACCGACGAGCGCATCATGCGCTTCCTGGCCGGCGACGACGTCGTGCTGGACCGGGAGTTCTTCCTGCAGGACATCGCCGCCAGCAAGGCGCATGTCGAAGGACTGGCGGCGATCGGCGTGGTGACGGCGGAGGAGTGCGCGGCGCTGCTGCGCGAGCTCGATACGCTGGCGGCGGATTTCCACGGCGGCGGCTTCGTGCTGGACGCGCGCTACGAGGACGGCCATTCGGCGATCGAGGCGCGCCTGACCGAGCGGCTCGGCGATGCCGGGCGCAAGGTCCACACCGGCCGCAGCCGCAACGACCAGATCCTGGTCGCGACGCGGCTGTGGCTCAAGCAGCGCCTGGCCGAGCTGGCGGCCTGCTGCCGCGAGGTGGCCGCGGTCTGCCTGCGCCGCGCGGCCGGCGAAGCATTGCCATTGCCGGGGTACACGCACGTCCAGCGGGCGGTGGTGTCGTCCACGGCGATGTGGTTCGCCGGCTTCGCCGAGGCCTTCATCGACGACGCCGAGCGCGCCCGCCAGACGCTGGCCTGGATCGACGCCAACCCGCTCGGCACCGCCGCCGGCTACGGCGTCAACCTGCCGCTGGACCGCGAGCTGACCACGCGCGTGCTCGGCTTCGCGCGGATGCAGGTCTCGCCCATCTACGCGCAGCTCTCGCGCGGCAAGTTCGAGATCGCCGCGCTCGATGCGCTGGGCAGTGCGCTGCTGGACCTGCGCCGGCTCGCGTGGGACCTGTCGCTGTTCACGACCGCCGAATTCGGCTTCGTCAGCCTGCCGGCCGAGTACACCACCGGCAGCTCGATCATGCCCAACAAGCGCAACCCCGACGTGGTGGAACTGATGCGCGCGAGCTATTCGGCGGTGGCCGCGGCGCGCGCGGAGATCGAGCAGCTGCTGTCGCTGCCGTCGGGCTACCAGCGCGATCTGCAGTTCAGCAAGGGCGCGCTGTTCCACGGCTTCTCGCGTGGCCTGCCGGCGCTGGCGCTGCTGCCGGACCTGCTGGCGCAGCTGGCCTGGAACCCGGAGCGAATGCGCGCGGCGATCGAGCCTTCGATGTACGCCACCGATGTCGCGATCGAACAGGCGGCGGCGGGCGTCCCGTTCCGCGATGCGTACCGGCGCGCGGCCGAGGCGGCGGCCGATCCGGCGCGCACGCCGGAAGCCAGCCTGGCGGCGCGGGTGTCGCCGGGTGCCGCCGCCGATCCGCGGCTGGACCTGCTGCGCGAGCGGCTGGCCGCCCTGGGCTGAGGCATGTCGATCGCCGCCGGCGACGAAGCTGCGGCGCCGGTCTTCGGCGCGGCCGATCGCCTGCTCGTCGTCGCGCCGCATCCGGACGACGAGACGCTGGCGACCGGCGGCCTGATCCAGCGCGCGCTGGCCGCCGGTGCGGCGGTGCAGGTCGTGTTCGTGACCGACGGCGACAACAACCCGTGGCCGCAGCGCTGGATCGAGCGACGCTGGCGCATCGACGCGTCGGCGCGCCGGCGCTGGGGGCAGCGCCGGCGCGGCGAGGCGCTAGTCGCGCTGGCCGTGCTCGGCGTCGCCACGCAATCGGTGCGTTTCCTCGGCCTGCCGGACCAGGGCCTGACCGACCTGCTGGTCGCCGGCGATGCGCTCGAGCGCACGCTGGGTGCGGCGATCGACGCGTTCGCGCCCACCCGCCTGGCCGGCCCTTCGCGGCATGACCGTCATCCGGACCACAGCGCGATCGCGGTCGCGCTCGAACGCATCGCGGTGGCGCCGCCGGTGCGGCGGCTGGCGGCGGTCGTGCACGGGCCGGCTGGTCCCGGTGCGGTGACGCTGGTGCTGGCGGCGGGCGAACTCGAACGCAAGCGTGCCGCGCTCGGTGCGCACCGGACCCAGCTCGCCCTCAGTCGCGGCCGGCTGGGCCGCCTGGCCGGCGCGGTCGAACGCTTCCGCGACGAGACCGGCGTGAACGAGGCCGGCGAGACCGGGGCCGGCGCTGCGGTGAAGCTGCCGCTTCCGGCGGTGCGGCGCTGGCTGCTGCGCCATGCAGTGCTGTTGATCGTCGAGCGGGCAGGGCAGGCGCCGGTCCGTTGCCGGCTGCCGCTGTCGCGGTGGCGCCGGCCGCTGGACGGGTCGCTGCCGGTCGATTCGCTGCGGATGACGGTGGGGACCGCGGGCGTGGATGTGGTGGCAGGACCGGACTGCCGCCTGCTGCACGCAAAGATCGAGCGGATCGGGCCGCGCTGGGTGGTCTTCGACGTCGACGGCTGGCATCGCCGATCGCCGCCGGGCTGAAATGCCTCAGCGGCGGCGCACGAGGATCACGGTGACGTTGTCCGAGCCGCCGCCTTCGAGTGCGGCGAGGATCAGGTGATCGACGCATTCCTGTGCGGACAGGTCCGAGCGCGCCAGGATCGCCGCGATCTGGTCGTCGGCGACTTCCTCGGTCAGGCCGTCGCTGCACAGCAGCAGCTGCATGCCGGTGTCGAGGCGGCCGCGCACGGACTCCACGCGCAGCGACTGCGGATCGGTCACGCCGAGGGCCTGCGTCACGACGTTGCGATGCGGGTGGCGGCGCGCCTGCTCGCTGGTGATCGCGCCCTGGTCGATCAGCTCCTGCACATAGGAATGGTCCTGCGAGACCTGGCGCAGGCCCTGGCTCCACAGATACACGCGGCTGTCGCCGACCCAGGCGACCTCGAAGTCGCTCTCACCGCCGAGCCGCAGCACGGCGACGGTGGTTCCCATCGGCAGCGCCTCGGAACGGCGCGTGGAATGGCGGATGATTTCCTCGTCGGCGATCTGGATCGCCCGGATCAGCGGCGTGCCCTGACCGATCTGCTGGACCAGGGTGTCACGCGCGATCGAACTGGCGACCTCGCCGTGCTCGTGGCCGCCCATGCCGTCGGCGACCAGCCAGAGCCCGAGGTCGGCGTCGGCGTAGTAGGTATCTTCGTTGTGTTCCCGGCGCAGGCCGACGTGGGTGCTGTGTCCGAACTCGATCATGCGCACGCCACGTCAAGATTCCGGGAGGAGCGGGTCGATGGCGGATCGAAGGCACGGGCCGCGCCCGCCGTTCGTCGCCGACGCCGGCGTTCCCACCGGCCGGCGAACCATAACATGAAATCCGTCGCGACTTTCCGGGCCTTGCTGCACGCTGCTGCGCGTTGATTCACCAATCCTCTCCCAGGTTCACGCAGCCGCGAATCCCGCCGCACGGACGCCCCGGCGGCCAACGCCGGGACGCGGTGTCTTCCCCGCTGAACACAGGCTGGTGGCTGGACCGGCCGGGTGCCGGCTCACTGGCGCGGGCACGGCAGGACCGGCGGCGGCCGGCCCTCACTCGCCAGCCGGCCGGCTCATGTCGACGACGTCGAACGCCACCTGCGGATCGACGTCGGCGTCGTAGTCGACGTCGCTGCGGCCGAAGCCGAACAGCTTCAGGAACGCCTGCTTGTAGCCGGCGTAGTCGGTGAGCTCGAACAGGTTCTCGGTGGTCACCTGCGGCCACAGGTCGCGGCACGCCTGCTGCACGTCCTCGCGCAGTTCGCGGTCGTCCAGGCGCAGGCGGCCGGCCTCGTCCAGCGGCGGCCGCTGCGGATCGTAGAGGTGTTCGCGGAACAGCCGCTCGGTCTGGTCGATCGGGTCCTCGTGCAAGTTGCGATCCTTCATGATGCGGAAGACCAGCGCGATGTAGAGCGGCATCACCGGGATGGCCGCGCTCGCCTGCGTGACGACCGACTTGAGCACGCCGACGCGCGCCTCGCCGCCGCCGGGCTTCAGGCGCGCGTCGATCGCGTGGGCAGCGCGGTCGAGGTCCTCCTTGGCCTTGCCGAGCGCGCCGTGCCAGTAGATCGGCCAGGTGATGTCGGTGCCGATGTAGCTGAAGGCGACGGTCTTGGCGTCCGCGGCCAGCACGCCGGCACGCGCCAGCGCGTCGATCCACAACTCCCAGTCCTCGCCGCCCATCACGCGGATCGTGTCGGCGACTTCCTCGGGCGTCGCCGGCTCGATCTCGGCTTCGATGATCTGGTCGCGGTTGGTGTCGACCGCGGTGGTGCGGTAGCGCGCGCCGATCGGCTTGAGCGCCGAGCGCTTGAGCTCGCCGGTGTCGGGCAGGCGGCGCACCGGCGAGGCGAGCGAGTAGATCACCAGGTCGATCGGGCCGCCCATCTCCTCGCGGATCAGCTCGATCGCCTTGGCGCGCACCTCGTCCGAATAGGCATCGCCGTTGATCGAGCGGCTGTAGAGGCCCGCTTCCTTGGCGTAGCGGTCGAACGCCGCGGCGTTGTACCAGCCGGCGGTGCCGGGCTTCTTGTCGGCGCCGGGCTTCTCGAAGAACACGCCGAGCGTGGCGGCACCGTAGCCGAATGCGGCGGTGATGCGCGCGGCCAGGCCGTAGCCGGTCGATGCGCCGACCACCAGCACGCGCTTGGGCCCGTCCTGGCGCGGGCCGTGCGCCTGGACCGCGCGGATCTGCTCGAGCACGTTCCTGGCGCAGCCTTCCGGATGGGTCGTCGTGCAGATGAAGCCGCGGATTCGGGGGTGTATGACCACGTGGGACCTCGGTTGTCGGTAGCGCGCGCCGCGGGTCGGCGCGCCGAGGGCGGCATTGTAGCGAGGCCGCGCCGCGGCCGTCTCAAGGCGCGTCCGCGGCCGTGACGGAAGACGGGCTGCCGCCGCCGATCGCCTTGCAGACGGCGACGTAGCCGACGCGCAGCCGGGCGTCGCTCTCGGCGAGTTCGCGCTGCGCATCGAGCGAGGTCCGCTGCGCGTCCAGCTCGACCAGGAAATCGACCAGGCCGCCGGCATAGCGTGCCTGCGCGAGCGCCAGTGCCTGATCGGCGCTGTGCCGTTTTTCCTGCAGGTCGCGGTTGCGCCGCTGCTCGGCGGCATAGGCGGTCAGGGCATCGTCGACGTCCTGCCAGGCGCCGCGCACGACCTGCGTGTAGGCGATGGCCGCTTCGCGCTGTTCGAGCGTGCGCAGCGCGACCGTCGCGCGGCGGCGGCCGCCGTCGAAGATCGGCAGGCTCAGGCTCGGCCCGATCGACCAGCGCCGGCTGCCCCAGTCGCCGAAACGGTCCGCGTCGAACGACTCGAAGCCGGCGCCGACGCCCAGCGTGATGCGCGGATACAGGTCGGCGACGGCCACGCCGATGCCGGCGGTGGCGGCGTGCAGGCGCGCTTCGGCGGCGCGGATGTCCGGCCGCCGCCGCGCCAGCTCGGACGGCAGGCCGAGCGCCAGGTCCGGCAACGGCGCGGCCGCGCCGTCCGCGCCGGCCAGGGCATCGTCCAGTTCGCCCGGGCGCAGGCCGAGCAGCAGGCCGAGCCGGTTGATCGTCACGGTCTCCTGCGCCTGCAACGGCGGCAGGCGCGCGCGCAGGTCCGCCAGCAGGGTCCGCTGCCGGGCGACATCGGTGTCGTCGACCAGGCCGCCGTCGGCACGGGCCTGGATCAGCGCCAAGGTATCGCTGCCGGTGTCGATGGCGCTCCGCGTCAACGCGATCTGCCGGCGCAGCGAGCGCAGCTCGAAGTAGCCGCGCGCCACGTCGGCGGCGATCGCTAGGCGCACGTCGTCGAGCGTGGCGGCAGCGGCGTCGACGGTGGCGTCGGCGGCCTCGACCGTGCGCCGCACGCGACCCCACAGGTCCAGTTCCCAGGCCGCGTCGAAGCCGGCCTGGTACAGCGTGAACGGCGCGCTCAGCACGTCGATCAGGGCATCGCGTTTGTCCGGCGACAGCGCATCGACCAGCCGCGTCCCGGCCCCGTATTCGCTCTGGCGCTGGCGGGTCGCGCTGGCGCCGGCCACGAGATCCGGGCCGGCCGCGGCGGAGGCGATGTCGCGCTGCAGGCGGCTGCGGGCCAGGCGCAAGGCCGCCGTCTGCAGGTCCGGGCCGGCGTCCGCGGCGTGCGTCTGCAGGCGGTCGAGCACCGGATCGCCGAAGACGGTCCACCAGGCTTCGGGCAGGTGCCGGCCCGTGTCCGTTGCGGCTTCGCCCGGCGCGGCGTCGCGCGCGGCGTCGCTGGCACTGCGCCAACGGATCCAGTCGGCCGGTGCCGGCGGCGGCTCGGCACGGTAGTCCGGGCCGACGGCGGCGCAGCCGGCCAGCGCCAGGACGGCCGATGCGAGAAACGGGTGCGGATGCCAAGCCATGCAAGCTCTCCGGTTCAGGCCAGACGGTGGCGGAACAGCCAGGCGGCCAGCGGCAGCGTGATCGCCGCGGTGATCGCCAGCGGCAGCAGGTCGAGCCACAGCGCGGACAGCGCCGCGCCTTCGAGGTAGACGCGCTGCACCAGGTCGATCGCGTGGCGCAGCGGATTGGCGAGCGTGGCCACCTGCAACGCGTCGGGCATGTTGCGGACCGGCGTGGCCAGGCCCGACAGCAGCATCAGCGGCATCATCAGGACGAAGGTGTAGAGCATCGCCTGCTGCATGGTGGCCGACAGCGCCGAGATCGACAGGCCGATGCCGACGCTGGCGACCGTGAACATCAGCAGGCCGGCGTAGAGCGTGAGCACCGAGCCGGCCATCGGGATGCCGAACCAGTACAGCGCCACCAGCAGGATCAGCGAGGACTGCACCAGGCCGATCAGGATCGGCGGGATCGCCTTGCCGACCATGATCTCCAGCGGCGTCAGCGGCGTCACCAGCAACTGGTCGAACGTGCCTTGCTCGCGCTCGCGCGCCACCGACAGCGCCGACAGCATCAGCGTCTGCAGCATCGAGAGCGCGGCGATCAGGCCCGGCAGGATGTTCCAGCGCGTCTCAAGGTTGGGGTTGTACCAGGCGCGCGCCTCGACGATCAGCGGCGGCCGGGCATGCCCGGCCAGGGCGGCGTTGTAGTCGGCGACGATCGCGCCCACATGGGCCGCGGCCTGGCCGGCGGTGGTCGAGTTGCGCCCGTCCAGGATCACCTGCAGCGGTGCCGCTTCGCCCAGCGCCAGGCGGCGTTCGAAGTCGGCGCCGAACTGCAGCACCAGCAAGGCCTCGCGGGCGTCGATGACGGCGGCGATCTGCGGCTGTGCGTGCAGGTCGGCCACGCGCCGGAACACGCCGGTGCCGTCCAGCCGCGCCAGCAGGCCGGTCGATGCGCCACCGCGGCTCTGGTCGAGGACCGCATACGGCACGTCGGTGAGGTCGTAGGTCGCCGCGTAGCCGAACAGCAGGCTCTGCACGATCACCGGGACGATCAGGATCACGCGGTTGGCCGGATCCTTGAGGATCGCCAGGAGCTCCTTGCGGCAGAGCGTGCCGAGGCGGCGCAGGAGGTCGACGAGGACGGTCATCGCGGTCAATCCAGCCGCTTGCGCGTGACGAAGCGCGCCAGACCCAGCAGGACGATCGCATAGCCGGCGAGGATCGCGCAGTTGCGCGCGATCAGCGGCCAGTGGTTGCCGGTCAGGAACAGCGACTTGATCAGCTCCATGAAGTAGGTCGCCGGCAGGACCGCGCCGACGGCGCGGACCAGGAACGGCACGTTGCGCAGGTCGAACAGGAAGCCCGACAGCATCAGCGCCGGCAGGAAGCTGGCGATCAGCGCGACCTGGCTGGCCAGGAACTGGTTGCGCGTGACCGAGGAGATCACCAGGCCGATGCCGAGCGCGACCAGCAGGTACAGCATCGAGGCGAGCAGCAGCACCAGGAGCGAGCCGTGCAGCGGGACGTCGAACAGCACGCGCGCCGCCACCAGGCACAGCGCCAGGCCGATCAGGCCGACCACGAAGTAGGGGACGATCTTCGCCAGCAGTATCTCGGTCGGCCGCACCGGCGTCACGAACAGGGCCTCCAGCGTGCCGCGCTCCCATTCGCGTGCCATCACCAATGCGGTCAGGAACGCGCCGACCAGGGTCATGATCAGCACGATCAGTCCCGGCACCAGGTACCAGGTGCTGGTATTGGCGGCGTTGAACCAGATGCGCTCGACCACCTCGACCGTGCCGGACGCGCCGTCCGCGGCGCCGGCGCGGTCGGCCTGCCGGCGTGCCCACTGGCCGAGCGCACCGGCGACGTAGCCGCGGACGATCGTGGCGCGGCTGGCGTCGGCCCCCTGCAGCAGCACCTGGACCTGGGCCTCGCCGGCGGCCAGGCGGCGCGAGAAATCGGCGGGCACGTGGACCAGGGCGTCGACCTCGCGATCGGCCATGCGCCGGCGCGCCTCGCGCAGCGTCGGCACGACCTGCGGCGACAGGTACGGTGACAGCGCCAGGCCGGCGAGGACGTCGTGCGCGGTCGGCGAGGTGTCGTCGAGCACGACCACGACCGGCGCGTTGCGGACGTCGAGCGAGAGCCCGTAGCCGAAGATCAGGATCAGCACGATCGGCAGGCCGATGCCGATCATCAGGTTGGCGCGGTCGCGCAGCAACTGGCGCGTCTCCTTGCGGACCAGCGAGGCGAGGCGGCGTGCGAAGCCGGCGGCGCTCACGACGGCGCGCTGCCCGGCGCGGCCTGCCGGCGGCCCTGCTCGACGATGCCGATGAAGGCCTGCTCCATGTCGAGCGGGTGCAGGTCGGTCTCGCCGGCCTGCCGCCGCACCGCCTGCGGCGTGCCCAGGGCGAGCAGCCGGCCGGCATCCTGGATCACGATGCGGTCGCAGTATTCGGCCTCTTCCATGAAGTGCGTGGTGACGACCACGGTGGTGCCGTCCGCGGCCAGCGCGGTGATGCGCCGCCAGAACGCGCGGCGCGCCAGCGGGTCGGCGCCGCTGGTCGGCTCGTCGAGGAACAGGATGTCCGGCTCGTGCAGCAGGCCGACCGCCATCGCCAGGCGCTGGCGGTAGCCGCCGGGCAGGCGGCCGCTCGGCGAGCGCGCCTCGCCTTCGAGGTCGAACTGCTGCGAGACCGCCGCGATGCGCGCGTCCAGGCGGCGCCCGTGCAGGCCGTATGCGCCGCCGAAGAAGCGCAGGTTCTCCAGCACCGAGAGGTTGCCGTACAGGGCGAATTTCTGCGCGACGTAGCCGATGCGGCGGCGCGCCTGCGCACGCGCATGGCGAAGGTCCACGCCGGCCACGCGCAGGCTGCCGCTGCTGGCCGGCAGCAGGCCGCAGAGCATGCGGAAGGTCGTGGTCTTGCCGGCGCCGTTCGGGCCGAGCAGGCCGAACACCTCGCCGCGCCGGACCGTGAAGCTGGTGCGGTCGACGGCGGTGAAGTCGCCGAAGCGGCGGACCAGGTCGTGGACCTCGATGATCGGCGCTGCCTCGTCCACGGCCGCGGTTGCGGCCGGCGCGGGCAGCGGCGGCGCGGCGGTTCGATCGGGAGCGGCGCCGCGCTCGGCCCGCAGCAGCACCATGAAGCCGTCTTCCAGACGCGCCGGCGCCGGCCGCACCGCGGCGCCGGCGAGCAGCGCGTCGACCTGGGCGGTCGTGGCGTCGGCCTGCACGACGAAGCGGACCTCGCCGCCCTGCGGCACGGCATCGACGATGAGATCGGCGGCATCGAGCAGGCGTGCCTGCAGGCGGCGCGCCGGTACGCCGGGCGGCGGCAGCGCGATGCGGCACAGGCCGCGCGCGCGCTCGCGGATCTGCGCTGGCGCGCCCTGCGCGAGCACGCGGCCCTCGTCGAGCAGGGTGACCTGGCTGCAGCGCTCGGCCTCGTCGAGGTAGGCGGTGCTGACCAGGACGGTCAGCCGCTCGACCTCGACCAGGCGCTCGACGATCCGCCACAGCTCGCGCCGCGACAGCGGATCGACGCCGACGGTCGGCTCGTCGAGCAGCAGCAGCTCGGGCAGGCGGACCAGGGTGCAAGCCAGCCCGAGCTTCTGCTTCATGCCGCCGGAGAGCTTGCCGGCCGGCCGCGCGGTGAACGCGGCCAGGTCGGTCATGGCCAGCAGCTGGCGGTAGCGCTCGGGCCGGTCGGCCGGCGGCACGCCGTGCAGGTCGGCGTAGAGGTCGAGGTTCTCGCGCACGCTCAGGTCCTCGTACAGCCCGAAGCGCTGCGGCATGTAGCCGATGCGGTCCTGCACCGCCTGCGGCCGGGCCGCCACGTCGATGCCGAGCACGTGGAGGCTGCCGGCATCGACCCGCAACAGGCCGGCGGCCAGGCGCAGGAACGTCGTCTTGCCGGCGCCGTCGGGGCCGACCAGGGCGGCCAGCGAACCGGGAGCCAGCGCCAGCGAGACGCCGGCGAGCGCCTGCGCGCCGTGTGCGCCGTCCTTGTCCGCGAAGCGCTTGCGCAGGTCGCGGGCGGCCAGGGCCGGGGCGGGCGCGTCCATCAGCGGTCCGCCGTGGCGCCGTCCGGGGTGGCGATGCGCACGGTCGCCGGCATGCCCAGGCGCAGACGGTCCTGGGGATCCTGCACGCGGACGCGGACCTCGTAGACCAGGCTGGTGCGCAGTTCCTCGGTCTGCACGCTCTTGGGCGTGAACTCGGCGACCGAGGCGATGTAGCCGACGCGGCCCTCGATCGGCGTCTGCGGATCGCTGTCGGTCGTCACCTGGGCGGCCTGGCCCGGCCGCACGCGGCCCAGCTGCGGTTCGCTGACGTAGGTGCGGATCCACTTGGGTTCCGTGATCGCCAGCGTGTAGGCCGGGCGCTGCGGCGAGGCCATGTCGCCCGGCTCGAGCAGGCGCGCGCGCACCACGGCGGCCAGCGGCGCCTTGAGCTCGGCCTGGGCCAGGCGGTGCTCGAGCAGGGCCAGTTCGGCGCGCGCCACGTCGAGCTGCGCCTGGGCCTGGCCGATGTCCTCGCTGCGCGGTCCTTCCTGCGCAAGCCGCAGCGCCTGGCGCGCGGCATCGCGCTGCGCCTGCGCGACCTTCAGCCGCGCCGCGGCGTTGTCCAGGTCCTGCCGGCTGACCGCGCGTCCGGCGGTCGTGGCGGCGATGCCCTGCAGCCGCTCGAGCTGGCGCGCGGCCAGGTCGGCATCGGCCTGGGCGGCGGCGAGCTGCGCTTTGGCCTGGTCGATCTCCTCCGGCCGGCTGCCGTTGCGCAGGCGCAGCAGCGCCTGCTCGCGGGCACCGGCCTGCGCGCGGGCCTGGTCGGCCTGCAGGGCCAGCGTGCGCGTGTCGAGCACCGCCAGCACCTGGCCTTCGGTGACGCGGTCGCCTTCTTCCACGCGCATCTGGGCGACGCGCTCGCTGCCTTCGAAGGCCAGCGAGACCTGCCGGATGTCCACGTTCCCGTACAGCACCAGGGCGTCGTCGGATGCGTGGGGGCGCATGAAGAACCAGGCGGCGGCAGCGAGGATCAGCAGCGCGCCGGCGGCAGCGAGCGTGGTCTTCATCGGCGCGGTTCTCCAGGTGGGCGGCCGGCGCATTATATAACTCAAATTTGAATTTGATATATGCTGCGGCCGCACTGTCGACCGCGATCCGTTCATGACGTCCTCTTCTTCCGCCAAGGCGCCCTCCGCCAAGGCATCGGCGCCCCCGGGGCGCCGTCCCGCCCGCCGCGCGCCACGGACCGACGGCGAGGCGACGCGGCTGCGCATCCTGGAGACGGCCGGCCGGCTGTTCGCCGAGCGCGGCTATGCCGACACGACCAGCAAGGCGATCTGCCAGGCGGCGCGTACCAACATGGCGGCGGTCAACTACCACTTCGGCAGCCGCGACGGGCTCTACGCCGCGGTGCTGCGCGAGACGCACCGGCGGCTGGTGAGCCTGGACGACCTGGCGCGCCTGGCCGACGGCCCGCTGCCGCCGCGCGAGAAGCTGGCGCGGCTGATCGAGGGACTGGTCGCGAACGTCGTCGATGCGGAAGGCTGGCACGCGCGGCTGTGGGCACGCGAGGTGCTGGCGCCGTCGCCGCTGCTGGCGGACGTGGTGCAGGCCGAGGCGCTGCCGAAGTTCGAGCTGATCGCCGGCGTGCTCGGCCGGATCACCGGGCTGCCGGCCGACGACCCGGCGCTGCCGCGCTGCATGATCAGCCTGATGGCGCCGTGCGTGATGCTGCTGGTGGCCAACCGTGTGCTGCCCGGTCCGGTCCAGGCCGTGCTCAAGCGCCCGGCGCAGGAGCTGGCCGAGCACATGAAGCAGTTCGTGTTCGCCGGCCTCGACGCGGTGGCGGCGGCGCGGCGGGCGGCGGGCGGCGCCTAGCGCCGGTTCGCGCGGGCAGGGCGGCCAAGCGGCGGCGGAAAACGAAACGCCCCGCGCGGGGCGGGGCGTTCGGAGGTGGTGCCCGAGGTCGGACTCGAACCGACAAGCCTTGCGGCGGAGGATTTTCTTCCCACTTCGGCTTTCGCCGCCGGCATTCCGCGGAATGCCGTTCGTGGTCTGGAGCACGCCTTCACCCTAGCCTTGCAGCCTTAGGTGCCCGCCGTCTGCTCTCTACACCTTCCCCGGGGCCTTGCGGCGGGTGGGGCTTGGCTCGGCACCAGCGCGGACGACGCATCGTCCAGGGCCTCCGCCGAGTTTGACGGGCTTCACCTCAGGGGTTTCCCCCGGAGGGCTCAAATTGGTCTGAGTCCTCTGCGTCTACCAATTCCACCACTCGGGCATTGAACGAAACGCCGGCGGCACGGGGCCGCGCGACGGCGGCGCGAGTATACGGTAAACCCGCCGGTCAATGCGTCCGGTCGAGCGCCAGCTGGCGCTGGTCGCGCTCGCACCAGCCGTCGGCGACCGGGCGGAAGACCGAGCAGGAGGTCATCGCGCCGCGGTAGATGTGCACGCTGACCGCGATCGAGTCGCTGCTGGGATTGCGGATCATGTGGTACTCGTGCGGCGGGATCAGGCTGCCGGCCGAGCCGGGGCCGGCGTTCATCGTGCCGCGCGGCTCGAAGCGGTAGCGGCCGTCACGCTGCTCGACCAGCTCGTACGGGGTGATCTCGATCGTGCCGTACCAGACGCCTTCGACGCACCACATGCCCGAATGGTCGTGGATCGGCGTGCCCTGGCCGGGGCCCCAGGTCATCGCGATGACGCTGTAGCCGTGCTGGTCGCTGCGGTACAGCTCGCGCCGCGCGTAGTGGTCCGAGGCGGACTGGAACACGCAGTCGGGCAGGCGGATGTCCGGGTCGTGGATGATCCGGCAGAGGCTGTCGCGGAGCTGGTCGGTGATGTCGGTCGTACGTTCGTGCCGTACCGCCGCGTCCATCGCCTCGACGAAGCGGCGGGCGCCCGGGAACTCGAGAGCAAGCATCGAAGGCTCCGTTATATGGATATAACGCTAGTTTACATGCGCCCGAGAAAAGCCGCGATCGCCGCGCCGAAGCGCGGGATGTCCACCAGGAACGCATCGTGCCCCTGCGGGCTGTCGAGCGCGACCAGCTCGACCTCGGCGCCGGCCGCCTGCAGGCCGTCGGCGATCTCCTGCTGCTGGGTCAGCGGGAACAGGATGTCGGTTTCCACGCCGATCACCAGCGCGCGCTCCACCGCGATGCGCGCCAGGCCCTCGCGCACGCTGCCGCCGTACTCGGCCAGGTCGAACCAGTCGCTGGCGCGCGAGAGGTAGAGGTAGCAGTTGGGGTCGAAGCTGCGCACGAAGCGGCGCGCGTGGCCGGCCAGGTACGACTCGATCTGGAACTCGACGCCGAATGGCTCGTCCTCGCGCTGGTCCGATTCCAGGCGGATGCGCGCGAACCGGCCGACCCATTCCATCGCCGAGCGGTAGGTGATCACGCCGAGCTTGCGCGCGATGCTCATGCCCGCTTCCGGGTAGCGCTCCTCGTCGTAGCTGCCTTCGTTCCAGTTCGGGTCGAGGCGGATCGCCTCGCGCTGCAGCGAGCGGATCGCGATCGCGAACGGCTGCGCCTGCGGCGCGGTCGAGATGCTGATGTGGCTGTGGACGCTGCCCGGATGCCGCACCAGGTAGGCCAGGGCGGTCATGCCGCCCATCGAGTTGCCGAGCAGGCAGGCGAGGCGGTCGATGCCGAGGCCACGCACCAGCGCGAAGGCCGCGCTGGCGGCGTCCTCCAGCGTCAGCGCCGGGAAATCCAGGCGATACGGGCTGCCGCTGGCGGGGTCGATCGACGCCGGCCCGGTCGAGCCCTTGCAGCTGCCGAGCGTGTTGACGCAGATGACGAACCAGCGATCGGTGTCGATGTACTTGCCCGGCCCGAGCATGTCCTCCCACCAGCCCGGACTCGGGTCTTCGTCGTTGGCGGCGGCATGGGCGCTCGGCGACAGGCCGGTCAGGATCAGGATCGCATTGGCGCGATCGGCGTCGAGCCGGCCCCAGGTCTCGTACGCGAGCCGCGCGCCGGTCAGCGCGCCGCCGCGTTTCATCGCGAACGGCGAGGGCAGGTCGAAGTAGCGGCGGGCGTCTGCGCTCATCGGTCCGGGGCGTGGAAGGCGGGGAGCGCGACTTTAACGAGCCGAAACCGGCGATCCAAGCCTGGATGCACCCCGGCCCGCGCGCCGGCGCGGTCAGTCGAGCAGGGCGGCGACGTGGGCGGCTGCCGACAGGCGCAGCGCCGTCAGGCTGTAGCCGCCTTCCAGGCTGGAGACGACGCGGCCCTCGGCATGGCGTTCGGCCAGCCCGACCAGGCGCTCGGTGACCCAGCGGAAATCGGTCTCGTCCAGCCGCAGGTTCGCCAGCGGGTCGAGCCGGTGCGCGTCGAAGCCGGCCGAGATCAGCAGCAGTTCCGGCGCGAAGCGGTCGATCGCCGGCAGCAGCGTGTCCTCGAACGCCGCGCGGAACGCGGCCGAGTCGGCGCCCGGCGCCAGCGGCACGTTGAAGATGTTGCCGGCGCCGGTCTCGCGGCTCGCCCCGGTGTGCGGGTACAGCGGCCACTGGTGGGTCGACGCGTACAGCACGTTGGGATCGGTCCAGAAGATGTCCTGCGTGCCGTTGCCGTGGTGGACGTCGAAGTCGACGATCGCGACACGCCGCAGGCCGTGCGCGGCGATGGCATGGGCGGCGCCGACGGCGACGTTGTTGAACAGGCAGAAACCCATCGCCGTCTGCGTCGTCGCGTGGTGGCCGGGTGGGCGTACCGCGCAGAACGCGCGCTGGTGCTGGCCGTCGATCACCATGTCGACCGCCGCGCAGACCGCGCCGGCGGCGCGCAGGGCTGCCTCGGCGGAGCCGGCCGACATCGCCGTATCCGGATCCAGGCGGCGGAACGGGTTGCCCTGGTCGCCGTCGAGCACGTCGGCGATCAGCGATTGCCGGTGCACGCGTGCCAGCTGCTCGCGGCTCGCGCGCGGCGCCTCGATGCGGTCGAGCAGGGCGAAGCGGTCGGCGGCCAGCGCCTCCAGCACGGCGGCGAGCCGCGCCGGCGACTCCGGATGCCCGGAGCCCGGGTCGTGTTCCAGGCAGGCGCGGTGGGTGTAGAGCGCGACGGTCATGGCGAGCGGCAGCCTACGGTGGAGCGGGCTGCGGTCAGCGCTTGCGCCGCTCGTGCTGCCAGAGGACCTCGCCGTGGCCGGACGCGCGGGCCAGCACGCGGGCGATCACGAACAGCAGGTCCGACAGGCGGTTGAGGTAGCGGACGGCCTCGCCGCGCACCGGCTCGCCGCGGCCGAGCGCGATCGCCTCGCGCTCGGCCCGGCGGCAGATCGTGCGGGCGAGGTGGCAGGTCGCGGCGGCCATGCCGCCGCCCGGCAGGATGAAATCCTTCAGCGCCGGCAGCGGTTCGTTGAATGCGTCGAGCTCGTCCTCGAGCCGTGCGATGTCGGCATCGTGGACCAGGGCCATCCCCGGGATGCACAGTTCGCCGCCGAGATCGAACAGGTCGTGCTGGACCTGGGTCAGCACTTCGCGCACGCGCTCGGGCAGCTCGCAGGCGAGCACCACGCCGATCGCGCTGTTGAGCTCGTCCACGGTGCCGTACGCGGTGACGCGGGCGGAGTCCTTGCCGGTGCGCGAGCCGTCGCCGAGGCCGGTGCTGCCGTCGTCGCCGGTGCGCGTGTAGATCTTCGAGAGGCGGTTGCCCACGGACGGCGCCCGCCGCTCAGTGCGGCAGGGCGCGGTCGTTGCCGGCCGCCAGCGCCCGGACCAGCAGCGAGGCCAGCAGGTGCAGCACGGCGGCGGCGGCGAGATAGAGCGCGGTGGTGCCCAGATACGGCAGGTACCAGTCGCCGAGGTTCTTGATCCAGCCGGCCAGGCTCGGCGCGGCGACGCTGGGGCTCAGCCAGTAGAAGCTGCCGTTGGAGATCAGATAGCAGGCGCTGACCGCGATCAGCACGCTGGCCGCGGCGGCGCCGACGGCGGCCGGCGACAGCTGCGCATGGGCGCGCGCCAGCCAGGTGCCGCCGAGCCAGAGCACGAAGTACGCCGGAGCCAAGAACCAGTAGGCCGGCGACACGCAGTAGTGGGTCCAGAAGTTCAGGCCCTGGCCGCTGATGACGAAGTAGTCGACGGCGACGGCGACGGCGATCAGCAGCGGGAATGCCCAGCGCACCCAGCCGCGCAGGTAGAAGCCGCCGAGGAAGAAGACCGCCCAGGACGCATCCGGAATCGCGGCGAAGTGATGGAGGCGCGTCACGGCCATCGTCAGGACGAGAAGCGCGAGGATGCCGAGTCGCTGGAACTGCGTGGTGGTCATGTGACGGTCCGTCGGGGTCGCTGGAGCGGCCGCCATTCTATCGTGCCCGGCGCGGGCTGTGTCGCGCGGCGACGGCGCGTGGGCGGAGCGGTCGGTGCGCGCCAGGGGCGTCGAGCTGCGGGCTGGCCGATGGGGTGCGCCGCTGCGGCCGTGTCGCCGACCTCGCCCTGGGCGGGTCCCACGCGGTGCCGGGTGCCGCGCCCGGGCGGCGCACCGGCGCGACGCCGCCCACCTCAAAGCCCGCGACACGCTCTAGAATCACCGCATGAGCGAACGCTTCGACATCGTCATCGCGGGCGGCGGGCTGGTCGGCTCCAGCCTGGCCATCGCGCTGGAGGGCAGCGGCTGGCGCGTGGCGCTGGTCGAGTCGGCCGCGCCGCGCGTGGACCTGCAGCCGAGCTATGACGAGCGCAACCTGGCGCTCGCGCGCGCCAGCATCAACGCGCTGGCGTCGCTCGGGGTCTGGCCGCTGGCCGAGGCGCAGGCAGCGCCGATCCGCCACGTCCACGTCAGCCGGCGCGGCGACTTCGGCGCGATCCGGCTCGATGCCGAGGCGCTGGGCCTGCCGGCATTCGGCGCGGTACTGCCGGCGCGCGAGCTCGGCAACGCGCTGCTGCGCCGGCTGGAACAGTGCGATCGCCTGGCGCGCTTCGCGCCGGCGACCCTGGTGGCCGTCGTTCCCGGGGAGGACCACCTGGCGATCGAGCTGGATGCCGGCGGCGACCGCCACCGGCTGACGACGCGGCTGCTGGTCGGCGCCGACGGCACCGCCTCGTTCGTGCGGCGCGACGCCGGCATCGGTACCCGCGAGACCGACTACCGGCAAAGCGCGATCGTGACCACGGTCACCACCGAGCGGCCGCTCGACGGACGCGCCTACGAACGCTTCACCGAATCGGGGCCGGTCGCCCTGCTGCCGATGCCGGGCCGGCGCGCCGGACTGGTCGTGAGCGTGCCGCAGGCCGAGGCCGAGCGGGTCGCCGCCCTCGACGACGCGGCGTTCCTGGCGCTGGTGCATGCCCGCCTGGGCTATCGCGCCGGCCGCCTCGACCGGCCGGGCCGGCGCGTGCCGTACCCGTTGCGCCGCCTGCTGGCCGACGCGCTGACCGCGCCGCGCCGCGTGCTGGTCGGCAATGCCGCGCAGACCGTGCATCCGCTCGGCGCGCAGGGCTTCAACCTCGGCCTGCGCGACGCACTGACGCTGGCCGAGGTGCTCGGCGGCGCCGCGGACGGCGGCGACCCGGGCAGTGCCACCCGGTTGGCCCGTCATGTCGAGCGCCGCCGCGACGATCGCGAGGCGACGACGGCATTCAGCGATGACCTGGTCCGGGTGATGGGCAACGATTTCCTGCCGCTGCGGTTGCTGCGCAGCGCCGCCTTCGGCGTGGTGGACCGATTGCCGCCGTTGAAACGGCAGTTGGCCCTGCGCGGCATGGGCTATCGCGGCGACGTGCCGGCCCGGACGCTGTCGCCATGAGCCGGCGCGGCGAGCACGACGTGATCGTGGTCGGTGCCGGCCCGGTCGGCGCGGCCCTGGCGCTGGCGCTGGCCGCGGACGGTTTCGACGTGGCTGTGGTCGAGGCGCAGCCGCCACGGCCGGCCGCACGCGAGGCGGAGCTGGACCTGCGCGTCGTCGCGCTGGCGCCGGATGCGATCGCCCTGCTGCAGGACCTCGGCGCCTGGCCGCTGCCGTTTCCGGAGCGCGTCGGCAGCTACCGCCGCATGGAGGTCTGGGACGCGACCGGGCCGGGCCGCGCGCGCTTCGACGCCGCCGAACGCGGCGAGGCGGCGCTGGGACGGATCGTCGAGAACCGGCACCTGCAGCACGCCCTCTGGACCGCCCTGGCCGGCCGGGCGCGGGTGCTGTGTCCGGCCGAGGCGGCCGACCTCGACGACGGCGATGCGACGGCGGCGCTGACGCTGGCCGATGGGACGCGCTTGCGCGCGCGCGTGCTGGTGGCCGCCGAAGGCGCCGAGTCGCCGCTGCGGGCCCGCCTCGGCATCGGTTTCGCCGGGCGCGACTACGGCCAGCGCGCGGTGGTCGCCCATGTGGCGACCGAGCGCCCGCACGAGGACACCGCCTGGCAGCGCTTCCTGCCGGGCGGCCCGCTGGCGTTCCTGCCGCTCGGCGACGGCCGCAGCTCGATCGTCTGGTCGCTGCCCGACGCGGAAGCGGCGCGCGTGCTGGCGCTGGACGACGCGGCGTTCTGCTGCGCGCTGGGCGCGGCGTTCGATTTCCGGCTCGGTCCGATCACCGCGGCCGGTCCGCGGGCGGCCTTCCCGTTGCGCCTGCGCCGGGCCGACCGCTATGTCGCCGGCCGCTGCGTGCTGGTCGGCGACGCCGCCCATGTGGTGCATCCGCTGGCGGGGCAGGGCGTCAACCTCGGCCTGCGCGACGTTGCCTGCCTGCGCCGTGTCCTGGCCGAGGCGCGCGCGCGCGGCAGCGACATCGGCGCCGCCCACGTGCTGCGCCGCTACGAGCGCGAGCGGCGCAGCGAGAATGCGCTGGCTGCCTGGACGTTCGACGCGATCGAGCGGGTGTTCGCGTCGACCGCGATGCCGCTGGTGCTGGCGCGTGGCCTCGGCCTGGAGGCGGCCGGCCGCATCGGGCCGCTGCGCCGGGCGCTGGCGGCCGCCGCGGCCGGGCACCTGTAACGGGACGACGACGTGGAGCAATCGATGAGCACGTTATCCGCGGCGATTTTGCTGTTCCTGATCATGGACCCGATCGGCAACGTACCGCTGTTCCTGAGCCTGCTGAAGAACGTCGCGCCGGCGCGGCGCCAGCGCGTGATGGCACGCGAGCTGGTGATCGCACTGGTGGTGCTGTTCGTGTTCCTGTTCGGCGGCCAGTACCTGCTCAAGGCACTGCAGCTCAAGCAGGAGTCGGTCGGCATCGCCGGCGGCATCGTGTTGTTCCTGATCGGCATCCGGATGATCTTCCCGCCGCCGAAGGGCGGCGTGTTCGGCGGCGACGACCAGGCCGAGCCGTTCATCGTGCCGATGGCGATCCCCGGCATCGCCGGACCGTCGACGATGGCGGCCGTGATGCTGCTGGCCAATTCCAATCCGGGGCGCACCGCCGACTGGAGCCTGGCGCTGTTCGCCGCCTGGCTGGCCACCGCCGCGATCCTGCTGTCGGCCACCTACCTGTTCCGCTGGCTCGGCAAGAGCGTCCTGGTGGCGCTGGAGCGGCTGATGGGCATGCTGCTGGTGGCGCTCTCGGTGCAGATGTTCCTCGACGGCGTCGTCGCCTACCTGCACGCCGCGGGCGGGCCGTAGGCGCCCGCCGGCGGCCCTCGCCGCGTCAGTTGCCGAATTCGTAGTTCATCTGCGGCTGCGGCTCCTGCAGGAAGTTGCCCTGCACGAAGTTGGCGCCGCACGAGAACAGGATCGACATCGTCGCCGCGTCCTCGACGAACTCGGCCACGGTCAGCTTCCCGGCGTGGTGGGCCTGCTCGCAGATCTCGCGCACCTTGTCCTGGCTTTCCTTGCTGCGCGCCAGGTCCACCATGAAGCTGCGGTCGATCTTCAGGTAGTGGGCGGGGATGTGCTTGAGCAGCTGGAACGAGTTGAGGCCGCGCCCGAACTGCTCCAGCGCGAAGCGGCAGTGCAGCTGCTCCAGGCCCTTGAGGAAGACGCGCGCGGGCTTGAGGTTGGTGACCACCAGGCTCTCGGGCATCTCGAAGATCAGGCTGTCGCCGGGCTGGCGCGCGTTCTTGAGCTGCTGGGCGATCCACGGCAGCAGGGTCTGGTCGTCCAGCGACTGCGTCGAGAGCTTGATGAAGAACGAGGTCGGCTGCCCGAGCCGCTCGCGCTCGCCGCCCAGCCGCAGCACGTTGGCGATCACCCAGCGGTCGATCGCCGGCATCAGCCCGTTCTGCTCGGCCACCGGCAGGAAATGCTCGGGCGTGATGTCGCCCTTGGGGCCCTTCATGCGCAGCAGCACCTCGTAGAAGGCGTTGCCGCTGCCGTGCAGGCTGACCACCGGCTGGTAGTGGAACGTGAAGCCGTCGTTGGCCAGCGCGTCCTTGATCAGGCGCAGCCAGCGCTGGTTCTTCTCGACCTCGGCCTTGTCCTGGGCGCCGGGGTCGAGCAGGGCGACGCGGTTGCCGCCTTCGCCCTGGGCCATGCGCAGCATCGCCTGGGCCTGGTTGAGGATCTGGTCGGCATGGGCGTTCTTCTCGGTGACCAGCGCGCCGCCGACGCTCATCGTGAGGCTGACCGACTGCTTGCCGACTTCGAAGATGCGCTCCTCGAAGGCGTGACGCAGGGTCTCGGCGAGCTGGCGCACCGCATCGGCCGAGCGGCCGGTCAGCAGCACGCCGAAGTTCTGGTCCGAGAGCCGGCCGGCGACGTCGGACTCGGACAGGTGGCGCCGCAACAGGCTGGCCATGTCGCCGAGCAGCAGGTCGGTCAGGCCCAGGCCGATCGTGTCGAGTGTCTTCTTGAAGTTGTCCGGTTCCATCAGCAGCAGCGCCTGGTCGCTCTGGCCCGACGCGGCGGCAGCGGCGGCGCGCTCGATCTCGGTCAGCGTGTGCTGGCGGTTGTACAGGTCGGTGACCAGGTCCTTGGAGCGCAGCTCGTCGATCTGCTGGGCCAGGTTCGGGTCCAGCGCCTGCTGGCGGAACACGATCTGCTGGCAGGGCTCGCCTTCGTAGGTGGCCTCGGAGAACTCCATCACCGCGTCGAAGATCGAGCCGTCGCTGCGCTGCGCCTTGAGGTTCAGCCGCTGCGGCGGCTTCTCGCCCTTGGAGAGGCGCCGCAGCAGCGCCTTGAAGTCGGCGGCGTCGTCGCCGGCGATCAGGTCGAGGATCGACATGCCCTCGATGTCCTCGAATTCCTCGAAACCGAAGATGTCCAGGTAGGCTTTGTTGGCGCGGACGTGCATGCCCTCGTGGACGTAGGCGATCGGGTCGCGCGAGGAGTCGAGCAGCGAGTCGCAGCGGCGCTCGGACTCGCGCAGGGCCGCTTCCAGCCGGCGCACGTTTCGGCGCGTGGTCAGCGCCTCGAACTCGCGGGCGATGATCGTCTGCATGTGGTCGGCGCGGTTCGAGACCGCCAGCGCGCGGGCACCGTCACGGAACGCGTCGGCGATCTGGTCGGCGGAGGGGCCGATGCCGTAGGCGACCAGGGCGATGTCGCGCCCCGAGCGGGCCGCGGCCGCGGCGGTCGCCGCCAGCGTGAGCGAGGTCGTGGACAGGTTGAACAGGATCAGGTCGGGCTGGTCGCCGATTGCTTCCTCCAGCTGTGCCTCGTTTTCCGCCCGCGAGGGCCGCAGTGCCATGCCGCCGTTGCGCAGTTGGCTGATCAGCTGTTCGGCCGCGTCCGTGGATTCCTCCACCAGGATCAGGCGCAGCACGGTGTCGTGTCGATTCATCGGAGCTAGGGGACTCTCGGTAGTGCGAGCGGCGGCTGGCGCGCCGATGGCGCCGAACGGCGCGCTACCGACTGTTTACCGGAATCGTGTGGCCTTTTCCATCGAGCGTTCGTCACTGACGTCCGTTACACCGGCCGCTTCGACGGCGCGCCGGCGATCTCGCGCACCAGGCGCGGCACCAGGTAGCCGGGCAGGCGGTTGCGCAGCGTCTCGACCAGTGCCAAGGCGGTCGCGTCGGGTACCTCGAAGTGCGCGGCCCCGGCGACGCGATCGAGCTGGTGGAGGTAGTACGGCAGGACGCCGGCGGCGAACAGGCGCTCGGAGAGTTCGGCCAGGGTGTCCGCATCGTCGTTGATCCCGCGCAGCAGCACCGCCTGATTGAGCACGGTGGCGCCGGTTTCGCGCAGGGCCGCGCAGGCCGATGCGACCGACGCGTCGATCTCGTTGGCGTGGTTGGCGTGCAGTACCACCACGCGCTGGAACGGCAGGGACGCCAGCCAGGCGGTGAATTCCGTATCGACGCGCTCGGGCAGGACCACCGGTAGCCGCGTATGGATGCGCAGCCGCCGCAGGTGCGCGATCGGGGCGAGCGCATCGCCGAGCTCGGCCAGCTTGTGGGTCGCCAGCGACAGCGGGTCGCCGCCCGACAGGATCACCTCGTCGATCGACGGATCGCCGGCCAGGTGCGCGACGGCGTCCTGCCAGCGGTTGGCGGCCGCGGTCTCCTCGGCGTACGGGAAATGGCGGCGGAAGCAGTAGCGGCAATGCACCGCGCAGGCGCCGGTCGCGAGCAGCAGCGCCCGGCCTTCGTACTTGTGCAGCACGCCGTGGGCGGCGCGGGCCGCCAGGTCGCCGACCGCGTCGCGCGTGAAGCCCGGTACCTCGCCGAGCTCGGCGGCCAGCGGCAGGACCTGCAGCAGCAGCGGGTCGCGGGCATCGCCGCGGCGCATGCGGTCGATGAAACCGGCCGGCACGCGCAGCGGGAAGCCGGTGTCCGCCGCCGGGAGGAGGTCCCCGGCGCGGTGGGCGAGGTCGAGCCGCCGCAGCAGTTCGTGCGGGTCCGATACCGCTTCGCGCCACAGCTGCTGCCAGCGGCGCGGCTGCGCGGCTGCGCGGTTAGCGGTTATCATGGGCGGCACGATCGGGCTTTCCCAAGAGCGAAACCCGCGATTCTACCCGTCAGCCGCTTGCGTCGAGCGGCTTTCTTTATTCCGAAGCGGCAGGAGCAGTCGATGGCCTCGTATGGCATGAATGATGTGAAGAACGGTATGAAGATCATTGTGGACGGGTATCCGTGCACGATCATCGATACCGAATACATCAAGCCGGGCAAGGGGCAGGCGTTCACGCGCGTCAAGTATCGGAATCTGAAGACCGGCCGTACGGTCGAGCTGACGATGAAGTCGACCGACTCGGTCGAGGCCGCCGACGTGGTCGATACCGACATGGAGTTCCTGTACTCGGACGGCGAGTTCTGGCACTTCATGCATCCCGATACGCACGAGCAGATCGCCGCCGATGCCGGCGCGATGGCCGATGCCGCCAAGTGGCTCAAGGGCAACGAGGCGGTGATCGTGACCTTGTGGAACGGGGCGCCGCTGACCGTCACGCCGCCGAACTTCGTCGAGCTGGAGATCGTCGAGACCGATCCGGGCGTGCGCGGCGACACCTCGGGCGGCGGCGGCAAGCCGGCCAAGCTCGAGACCGGCGCGGTGGTGCGCGTGCCGCTGTTCGTCAACCAGAACGAGATCATCAAGGTCGACACGCGGTCGGGCGAGTACGTCGGCCGCGTCAAGTAGGCCCGTTGCCGGCGCCGGCCGCCAGGCCGCCGCCAGGGACCGGAAGCCGGCCCGGCCGCTTCCGGTCCGGCCCGCTCCCGCCGGGCGAGCCGTCAGCCGCCAGCCGTCGGCGGCTCGCAGCGGTGTTCCCCCCACCTCCGATGGCCTTCCGTCATGTCAGAGCCCTGTGATGTCCTGATCGAGGCCCGCTGGGTCGTGCCGGTGGAACCGGCCGGCGTCGTCCTGGACGCGCACGCCGTGGCGATCCGCGGTGGCCGCATCGTCGATATCCTGCCGATCGCGGCCGCCCGTGCCGCCTGGGCGCCGGCCGAGCGCGTGGAGCTGCCCGACCATGCGCTGATTCCGGGCTTGGTCAACGCACACACGCACAACCCGATGACGCTGATGCGCGGGCTGGCCGACGACCTGCCGCTGATGCGCTGGCTGCAGGAGCACATCTGGCCGGCCGAGGCCCGCGTGATCGGCCCGGAGTTCGTGCGCGACGGCGTGGAACTGGCGATCGCCGAGATGCTGCGCGGCGGGACCACCTGCTGCAACGAGAACTACTTCTTCCCCGACGTGCAGGCGGCGACCTACGCGCGCTACGGCTTCCGCGCCCTGGTCGGCCTGCCGGTCATCGAGTTCCCGAGTGCCTGGGCGCGGACCCGCGACGAGTACTTCGACAAGGCGCTGGCCGCGCACGACGCGATCCGCGCGCTGCCCCTGGTCGGGACCGCGTTCGCGCCGCACGCGCCGTACACGGTCTCCGACGCCAGCTTCGAGCGGATCCGCGTGCTGTCCGACCAGCTCGACATCCCGGTCCACCTGCACCTGCACGAGACCGCGCAGGAAGTGGCCGACGGCAAGCGCGAGCACGGCGTGCGGCCGTTCGCGCGCGTCAAGGCGCTGGGCCTGGTCAACGAGCGCCTGATCGCGGTCCACATGACCCAGCTCACCGAGCAGGAGATCGCCGACTGCGCCGCGGCGGGCGTCAGCGTCGTGCACTGCGCCGAGTCCAACCTCAAGCTCGCCAGCGGCTTCTCGCCGGCCGAGGCGATGCGGCGGGCCGGCATCAACGTCGTGATCGGCACCGACGGCTGCGCCAGCAACAACGACCTGGACATGTTCGGCGAGATGCGCAGCGCGGCCCTGCTGGCCAAGGCGGTCGCCGACGACGCGACCGCCTTCGACGCCGCCGCCGCCTTGCGCGCGGCGACCCTCGGCGGTGCCGGCGCGCTCGGCTGGGCCGAGCAGATCGGGTCGATCGAGCGCGGCAAGCAGGCCGACCTGGTCGCGGTCCGCTTCGACGAGGTCGAGATGCAGCCGGTCTACAACGTGGTCTCGCAACTGGTCTACGCGGCTGGCCGCCACCAGGTCAGCGACGTCTGGATCGCCGGGCGCCGCAAGCTGCGGCGCCGCGAGCTGGTCGACATGGACACCGGCGAGATCATCGCCAAGGCGCAGCGCTGGCGCGACCGCATCGCGGCCGTGTGAGGCCGCGCAGCGGGCCGGTGTTCGCGCAGCCGGCGCCGGTCGTGCGCGCGCATGTCCTGCCACATCGATAGAATCGCCCCATGAACGCAGTCAATGTCGATCCGGCCGAGGTCGCCAAGTTCGAGCGCCTGGCCGGCCGCTGGTGGGACCCGGACGGCGAGTCGCGTCCCTTGCACGACCTCAACCCGGTGCGGACCGCCTACGTGGCCGCGCGCGTGCCGCTGGCCGGCGCCCGGGCGCTGGATGTCGGGTGCGGCGGCGGCCTCCTCAGCGAGGCGCTGGCCCGCGCCGGTGCCGCCGTGACGGCGATCGACCTGGCGCCGGCGGTGCTCGAGGTGGCGCGCCTGCACCTGCTCGAAAGCGGATTGCAGGTGGACTATCGCGCGTCCAGCGTCGAGGACCTGGCTGCCCGGTCGCCGGGTGCCTTCGACGTCGTGACCTGCATGGAGATGCTCGAGCACGTGCCCGACCCGCGCAGCGTCGTCGAGGCCTGCGCGCGGCTGCTCCGGCCCGGTGGACGGCTGTTCGTCTCGACGCTGAACCGGACGCCGGCGGCGTTCGCCACCGCGATCCTCGGTGCCGAGCACCTGCTGCGGCTGCTGCCGCGCGGCACGCACCACTATGCGCAGTTCATCCGGCCGAGCGAGATGGCCGGGCACCTGCGCAGCGCCGGACTCGAGCTGGAGCACCTGGCCGGCATCGCCTACAACCCGTTCTCGCGGCAGGCGCGCCTGGTGGATGGCGTGGCGGTCAACTACATCGGCTGCGCGGTGAAGCCGGCATGACGCTGCCGATGCCGCCGCAGGCGGTCCTGTTCGACCTGGACGGCACGCTGGTCGATTCGGCGCCGGACCTGGTCGGCGCGCTGCAGGCGCTGTGCGCCGAGATCGGAGCGCCGCCCCCGGACGCCGAGGCCGTGCGGACCGTGGTCTCGGCGGGCGGCCGGGCGATGCTGCGGCGCGGCCTGCCGCAGCCGGACGAGGCGACGGTCGAGCGGCACCTGCCGCGCTTCCTGGCGATCTATGCCGAGCGCATCGCCGAGGCGACGCGTCCGTATGCCGGCATCGCCGACTTCCTCGACCGGCTCGAGGCCGAGGGCATCGCCTGGGGCATCGTCACCAACAAGCCCGGCTGGCTGGCGCGGCCCCTGGTCGAGCGGCTCGGCTGGGCCGGACGCTGCGCGGCCCTGGTCAGCGGCGATTGCCTGGCAGCGAAGAAGCCCGACCCGCTGCCGGTGCTGCACGCCTGCGGCCTCGCCGCCGCCGAGCCGGCCCGTACCTGGTTCGTCGGCGACGATCGCCGCGACATCGAGGCCGGCCGTGCGGCCGGCACGCCCACCGTTGCCGCGGCCTGGGGGTATCTGGACGGCGGCGACCCGGCGACCTGGCAGGCGGATCTGGTGATCGCCGCGCCGTCGGGCCTTTCGGCGCTGCTCGGCCGTACCGGCGGATGACGGCGCCGGAAGAAGCGCTCGGCAGCTTCGAGGCCAAGTGGACCGGGGTCCACCCGGAGCTGGCGCTGGCGCTGCGATTCCTGCCCGAGCCGGGCAAGGCGCGCGAGCGCAGCTTCGCGCTGATCGGCTTCGAGCTGGAGGACGCGGCGTTCCGCATCGTCGAAGACCATGTCGCCGGCGCCAAGCTGCACTGGTGGGCCGAGGAACTGGTGCGCGCCCAGGCCGGCAAGCCGCGGCATCCGCTGACCGCGGCCCTGGTCCCGCAGGCCGGCGAACCGGCGGCCGCCTGGGATGCGGTCATCGCCGGCGCGGTCGCCGTCCGCGAGGCGCAGCCGGCGGCCTCGGTCGCGGCCTTGCTGGAGGGCTACCAGGTGCTCTACGCGCCGCTGGCCGACGTCGAGGCCGCCCTGTTCCCCGGCGTGGCGGCGCCGGCCGCCGGCGAGGCGGCCAGCCTCTCGCGCGCGCTGCGCCAGGCGGCCGACCTGGCCGGAACGCTGCAGCGCGGCCACCTGCCGCTGCCGCTGGATTTGCTGGCGCGCCATCAGCTGCAGCGGGGCCAGCTGTCCGAACCCTCGCCGGCCCGCGCCGCGGCGCTGCGCGACCTGCTGCGGCAGCTCGTCGGCCGCATGAAGGCGGTGCCGCTCGACGGCCTGTCGCTGGCCCGCGTGGCGGTACTCGCGGCCGACACCGCGCGTGCGCGCCGCGCCGCGCGGGCCACCGATCCCGCTGCGGCACTGCGTGCCGATTCGGCACGTGTCACGCCGGGCACGGCCTGGAAGCTCTGGCGCAGCGCGCGCCGGCGCGGCTGAAGCGGGCGTAGAAAGCCGCCGGCATCTGCATATGGCCGATCTTCATGCGCGCCGGCGCCTGCGTTTAGCAAAACGCTAACGCCGCTCGTGGTGCCATTGGGCCGTCTCGACGTCCATCGGCCTCCGCGCCGCGAACGTCCATCGGCCGCCCTTGGGAGGGCGGGGCGGGTGCATCGGTTTTCTTTCCGGGGGTCAACACATGCAACGCATCGTCGTCATCGGAGGCGGAGCGGCCGGTTCGGCGGTCGTCGGTGAACTGCTGCGGCCGGGGCGCTCGGCGGATGCCGATATCGTCTGGCTGGTCGGGCAGCGCGCGCCGGGCCGCGGCATCGCCTACTCGACGAGTGCCGACCATCACCTGCTGAACGTGCGGGCGGCCGGCATGGGACTGTTCGCCGACGACATCGGGGCGTTCCTCAAGTACGCCGCGTCGCGCGGCCTGCCGGTGAAGGGTCCGGACTTCGTTCCGCGCTCGTGGTTCGGCGACTTCGTCGAATCCTCGCTGGCGCGGCTGGTGGCCGAGTCGGGCCGCCCCGGGCGCCTCAACCTGCAGTCGCGCGAAGCGATCGCCGTGCACGGCGACGACCGGTTCGGTTTCCGGGTCACCGTGGAGGACGGCGAGGAGCTGCGCGCCGATGCGGTGGTGCTCGCGGTCGGCGCACTGCCGCCGGCCCCGCTTTCGACGGTGACGCCGGCTGCGCTGGAAAGCGGCGCCTACGTCACCGATCCCTGGCAGTGGCCGACCCTGGCGCAGGCGCCGGAGCGGGTCGTGGTCGTCGGTTCCGGCTTGACCGCCGTCGATGTCCTGCTCAGCGCGGCGACGCTCTGGCCGCATGCGCAGCTGACGGCGGTCTCGCGGCACGGCCAACTGCCGAGGACCCACGCCAGCCAGCCCGGTGAACCGTACCTGCACCAGGACGAGCTACTCGAGACGATGCGGGCACGGCCGGCGATACGCGCCTGGATGCGCGCGGTACGCGCGACGCTGGAGGACGACGATGTCGACTGGCGCGCCGTCGTCGATGGCCTGCGCGGTGCGACCCCGGGACTGTGGCACCAGCTGGACCTGGCGGAGCGCTCGCGCTTCATCCGGCACCTGCGCTGGCTGTGGGAGCTGGTGCGCCACCGGATGCCGCCGCAGACCGCGACGGCGATCGCCCGGCTGCGCAGCCAGGGGCGGCTGAAGATCGTGGCCGGACGCGTGCTGGCGATCGGCGGCGACGGACCGCTGGACGTGCGGATCCGGCCACGCGGCAGCGAGATCCAGCGGTCGCTGGCGGCCGATCTGGTGATCCAGGCGACCGGCCTGGCGACGCTGGCCGACGATACGCAGCACCGGCTGATCCGGCAGATGATCGGTGCCGGCGTGGTGCGCGCGGACCGCCTGGGCCTGGGCCTGTGCGCGGACGCCGAGGGGCGGCTGCGCGGAGCGGACGGCACCGCCGCGCCGACGCTGCGCGGCATCGGGACACTGCTGCGTGGCGCGCTGTGGGAATGCAGCGGCCTGCCGGAGATCCGCGCGCTGGCGCGCGTGATCGCCGACGACCTGGTGCGCGAGCTGGGCTCGCGCGGCGGCCGGCGCGATCCCGGTCTGGCCTTGGCGACGAAGGGCTTCGGCGGCAGGGATGCGTTCATCCACTGAAGAACGCGTGCGCCGCCGGTCGCATGCCGCGGCGATGCGTGTCGCGTGGCGTGTCAGGTGAGCGGCGCCGGGCGTTCGCTTCGCATGCTGCGCCAGTCATTGACGCGGCGAGGCCGCATCCGTACCATTTCGCGGCTTCGCGGCGCCTGTCCAATGGCTGCAAGGCTGGAACCGGCGGGGTATAGCGCAGTCTGGTAGCGCGCCTGCTTTGGGAGCAGGATGTCGGGGGTTCGAATCCCTCTACCCCGACCATTCCCGGAAGGTCGCATGCTGCGCCCGTAGCTCAAGCGGATAGAGCATCGGCCTTCTAAGCCGAGGGTTGCAGGTTCGATTCCTGTCGGGCGCGCCAGCTCCTCGGCGATCGGCGGCGATGCGAGGAAGAGGGTGTGGTTCGAACGGAGCGGCAGCGGATGGATCCGTGCTTGACAACGTTTCGCTGGTGGGCGTAGCTCAGCTGGTTAGAGTACCGGATTGTGATTCCGGTTGTCGGGGGTTCGAATCCCCTCGCTCACCCCAAATTTTCGGAGAGACCTTCGTATTCCGGGTTTTTCCCCGCGTCACAGTCTGCTAAACTTTCCGGTCTGTTTGGGTCGTTAGCTCAGTTGGTAGAGCAGTTGACTCTTAATCAATAGGTCGTAGGTTCGAATCCTACACGACCCACCAAACAGCCCCCGGGTTTCACCCAGGCAACATGCGAATGTGGCGGAACTGGTAGACGCGCTGGATTTAGGTTCCAGTGGGGTAACCCGTGAGAGTTCGAGTCTCTCCTTTCGCACCAGCCGGTGTCGGGCAGGCTCCTGCGATCACGCAGCCTCCTCGCGTTGCCCTCCTTCCGATGTATCGTTCGCTTGCCGTGTCGCGAGCCGAGGGGGCTCGTCCGCACGGGCGGTCGCTGCGGCCGCGCATTTCTGCAGTCAGAACAAGCGTTTGCGTTAAGGAGCACACATGCAAGTTTCGGTTGAGAACGTAGGCAAGCTGGGCCGCAAGCTGGTCGTCCGGCTGCCCGCCGACCGCCTGGAAGACACCGTCCGGGATCGCATCCAGGAGATGACGCGTTCGGCGCGCCTCAAGGGCTTCCGACCGGGCAAGGTGCCGCAGAAGGTGATCGAGCAGCGTTTCGGCGCCCAGCTCCGCAACGAGGTCCTTTCCGACCTGATCGGATCGAGCTTCCAGGAAGCGGTCGCCAAGGAGAACCTGCGTCCGGCCGTGCAGCCGGCGATCTCGACCACCGGCCGGCCGGACAACGGCCAGATCGAGTACACCGCGGAGTTCGAGGTGGTGCCGGACATCGGCCCGATCGACGTCAGTGCGCTGGAGATCGCGCGCACGACGGCCGAGGTGACCGACACGGACATCGACGAGATGATCGAGACGCTGCGCCAGCAGCGCCGCACCTGGGCGCCGGTCGAGCGCGCGGCCGAGACCGGCGACATGGCGCTGTTCGAGTTCTCCGCCGAAGGCGAAGGGTTCCGTCATCCGGAAAGCGGTTCGGATCGCATCGGCACGATCATCGGCTCGAACGCCCTGCCGGCGGCGCTGGAATCGGCGCTGGTCGGACAGACGGTCGGTGGCGACTTCGAGGTCGAGGTGACGTTCCCGGCCGAGTTCCGCGAGAGCGCCCTGGCCGGCAAGACGGCCAAGGTGAAGGCGCACGTCGTGCGCCTGCAGGCGCCGCAGGTGCCGGAGATCGACGAGGCGTTCATCGCGGCCTTCGGCGTGCGCGAGGGCGGCCTGGAGCGCTTCCGCGAGGACGTGCGCGCCAACCTGCAGCGTGAGCTCGGCGGCGTGCTGATGAACCGCCTGAAGGCCGCGACGATCGACAAGCTGATCGCCGCCCATGCCGACCTGGAACTGCCGCAGTCGATGGTCGAGGGCGAGGCGCGCATCCTGGCCCGCCAGGCGCGGGTGCCGGACGACCAGTCGGCCGAGGCGTTCCTGCCGGCGGCCAAGCGCCGGGTGTCGGCCGGCCTGCTGCTGGCCGAGGTGGCCCGCCAGAACCAGATCAGCGTCGAGCCGCAGCGGGTCCGCGAGGCGCTGGCGACGATCGCCTCGACCTACGAGGAGCCGCAGCAGGTCGTTGAACTCTACAACCGCGACCCCCAGTTGATGAACGGCCTGCACAGCCGCGTCCTCGAAGATCAGGTCGTCGAGTGGATCGCCGACCGTGCCAAGGTCAGCGAGCAGGCACTGAGCTTCAACGAAGTCATGCGTCCCGGTGCCTGAGCCGGGACGCCACCGGAGGTTGCATATGTCGTCGCAGCACGCGCCCGTACAGGGCTTGAACCTGGTGCCGATGGTGGTCGAGCAGACCTCCCGCGGCGAACGGGCCTACGATATCTATTCGCGCCTGCTGAAGGAGCGGTTGATCTTCCTGGTCGGTCCGGTGGACGACTACGTCGCCAACGTCGTCGTCGCGCAGCTCCTGTTCCTGGAGTCGGAGAATCCGGACAAGGACATCAACCTCTACATCAACAGCCCCGGCGGCTCGGTCACCGCGGGCCTGGCCATCTACGACACGATGCGCTTCCTGAAGCCCGACGTCAGCACGATGGTGATCGGCCAGGCCGCGAGCATGGGCGCGTTCCTGCTGGCGGCCGGTGCGAAGGGCAAGCGCTTCGCGCTGCCGAACTCGCGCGTGATGATCCACCAGCCGCACGGCGGCGCCCAGGGACAGGCCACCGACATCGAGATCCAGGCGCGCGAGATCCTGTACCTGCGCAAGCGCCTCAACGAGGAGCTGGCGGCCAATACCGGGCAGTCGCTGGAGCGGATCGAGCGCGACGTCGAGCGCGACCTGTTCTTCAACGCCGAGGACGCCAAGTCCTACGGCCTGATCGACGCCGTGCTGCAGAAACGGCCGGTCGAGGCAGCGCCGGGCTGAAGCTCCCGGCCGTCGATTTTCGTCGACCGCGCTCCCGTTCAGCCTGGCTGAGCGGGGCGCTTTTGCTGTGTTATTCTCGGGTCGGCAGCACCCACCTTGCAGAGGCGGAACATGACAGACGACCGGCAAAGCCGATCGGGTGACAGCGGCAAGATTCTCTACTGTTCGTTCTGCGGCAAGAGTCAGCACGAAGTCCGCAAGCTGATCGCGGGTCCGTCGGTGTTCATCTGCGACGAATGCGTCGAGCTGTGCAACGACATCATCCGCGAGGAGCTCGAAGAGAAGGCGGCCAGCACCCGCAGCCACCTGCCCAAGCCGAAGGAAATCCTCGACGTACTGGACCAGTACGTGATCGGGCAGTCGCGCGCGAAGAAGGTGCTCGCCGTCGCCGTCTACAACCACTACAAGCGGATGGAGTCGCGCACCCGCAACGACGAGGTCGAGCTGGCCAAGTCGAACATCCTGCTGGTCGGGCCGACCGGTTCGGGCAAGACGCTGCTGGCCGAGACGCTGGCGCGGCTGCTGAACGTGCCGTTCACGATCGCCGACGCGACCACGCTGACCGAAGCGGGCTACGTCGGCGAGGATGTCGAGAACATCATCCAGAAGCTGCTGCAGAAGTGCGACTACGACGTCGAGAAGGCGCAGGCGGGCATCGTCTACATCGACGAGATCGACAAGATCTCGCGCAAGAGCGAGAACCCGTCGATTACGCGCGACGTTTCCGGCGAAGGCGTGCAGCAGGCGCTGCTGAAGCTGATCGAGGGCACGGTGGCGTCGGTACCGCCGCAGGGCGGGCGCAAGCATCCGCAGCAGGAGTTCCTGCAGGTGGACACCAAGAACGTGCTGTTCATCTGCGGTGGTGCGTTCGCGGGGCTGGATCGCATCATCCAGCAGCGCTCGGAGACCACCAGCATCGGCTTCAATGCCGAGGTGCGCAGCAAGAACCGCCAGCTCGACACCGGCAAGCTGCTCAGCGAGGTCCAGCCGGAAGACCTGATCCGGTTCGGCCTGATCCCCGAGTTCGTCGGCCGCCTGCCGATCGTGGCCACGCTGGAGGAGCTCGACGAGAAGGCGCTGGTGCAGATCCTGACCGAGCCGAAGAACGCGATCACCAAGCAGTTCAAGCGGATGTTCGAGATGGAGGGCGCCGAGCTGGAGTTCCGGCCCGAGGCGCTGACCGCGGTGGCGCGCAAGGCACTCAAGCGCAAGACCGGTGCGCGCGGCCTGCGGACGATCATCGAGCAGGTGCTGCTGGACACGATGTTCGACCTGCCGTCGCTCGAGCACGTCAGCAAGGTGGTCGTCGACGAGGCCGTCATCAACGGCCAGGCCGAGCCGTACCTGATCTATCGCGGGAACATGCAGACGCGCGCCGCCGCTGAATGACCCGCTCCGGGCACGGTGTTGCAAAACGCCACCGTGCCCTCACTTGACCCAACGGCAGCGTGAGTTCACGCTGCCGTTGTCGTTTCGACGACGACGAATTCCCGCTCAGGATCGAAGATGGACAAGTCCGGCAGTTCTCCCGCCTCTCCCGCCGTGCTCGAGCTTCCGGCACTGCCGCTGCGCGACGTGGTGGTCTTCCCGCACATGGTCATCCCGCTGTTCGTCGGCCGGGAGAAATCGGTGCGCGCGCTCGACGCGGCCATGGAGAGCGGCAAGCAGATCCTGCTGGTCGCCCAGCGCAGCCCCGACACCGACGATCCCCAGGCCGAGGACCTCCACGCCGTGGGCACGATCGCCACGGTGCTGCAGCTGCTGAAGCTGCCGGACGGGACGATCAAGGTCCTGGTCGAGGGCACCGACCGCGCCCAGATCGAAGGCTACAGCGAGAACAACGGGCTGACCTACGGGCATGCCCGCGTGATCGAGCCGACCTATAGCCGCAGCGAACGCGAGACCGAGGTGATCTCGCGCTCGCTGGTGGCGCAGTTCGAACAGCTGGTCAAGCTGTCGCGCAAGATTCCGCCGGAGCTGCTGGCGACGCTGTCGGGCATCGACAACCCCTCGCGCCTGGCCGACACGATCGCGGCGCACCTGTCCGTGCGGCTGGAGGACAAGCAGCGCGTGCTGGAAATGCCCGACGTGGTCGAGCGGCTCGAGACGCTGGTCGCGCTGGTGGACGGCGAGATCGACCTGCAGCAGATCGAGAAGCGCATCCGCGGCCGCGTCAAGTCGCAGATGGAGAAGAGCCAGCGCGAGTACTACCTCAACGAGCAGATGAAGGCGATCCAGAAGGAACTGGGCGATATGGACGAGGCGCCGAACGAGCTCGACGAGCTCGGCAAGCGCATCAGTCAGGCCGGCATGCCCAAGGCGATCGAGGCCAAGGCGCGCGCGGAGTTCAACAAGCTCAAGCAGATGTCGCCGATGTCGGCCGAGGCCACCGTCGTGCGCAACTACATCGACTGGATGGTCAACTCGCCCTGGAAGAAGCGCAGCAAGGTGCGCAAGGACCTGCACCTGGCCCAGGACGTGCTCGACGCCGACCATTTCGGGCTCGAGAAGGTCAAGGAGCGGATCCTGGAGTACCTGGCCGTCCAGCAGCGCGTCAACAAGATGAAGGGACCGATCCTGTGCCTGGTCGGCCCGCCGGGCGTGGGCAAGACCTCGCTCGGCCAGTCGATCGCCAAGGCGACCAACCGCAAGTTCGTGCGCATGTCGCTGGGCGGCGTGCGTGACGAAGCGGAGATCCGCGGCCATCGCCGGACCTACATCGGCTCGATGCCCGGCCGCATCATCCAGAACCTCTCCAAGGTGGGCACGCGCAATCCGCTGTTCGTCCTCGACGAGATCGACAAGATGTCGATGGACTTCCGCGGCGATCCTTCGGCGGCGCTGCTGGAAGTGCTCGATCCGGAGCAGAACCACGCCTTCAACGACCACTACCTGGAGGTCGATTTCGACCTGTCCGAGGTCATGTGGATCGCGACCGCCAATTCGCTCAACATTCCCGGCCCGCTGCTGGATCGCATGGAAGTGATCCGGATTCCCGGCTACACCGAGGAAGAGAAGATCAACATCGCGCGGCGCTACCTGGTGCCCAAGCAGCTCAAGGCCAACGGCCTCCAGGCCGAGGAGCTACAGATCGCCGAGTCGGCGATCCGCGACATCATCCGCTACTACACGCGCGAGTCGGGCGTGCGCAACCTCGATCGCGAGATCTCCAAGATCGCGCGCAAGGTCGTCAAGGAGCTCAGCCTCGCGGCCAAGCCCAAGCCGGCCGCGAAGGGCAAGGGCAAGGCCGACAAGGACAAGGCCGAGAAGGCGAAGGCGAAGCGGGCCGGCGGCAAGGCCAGCGTCACCGCGCGCAACCTCGACGACTACCTGGGCGTGCGCAAGTTCAGCTACGGACGGGCCGAGCAGCAGAACGAGGTCGGGCTCGTCACCGGCCTGGCCTGGACCGAGGTCGGCGGCGACCTGCTCAGCATCGAGGCCACCATCGTCTCGGGCAAGGGCAAGCTGATCCACACCGGCCAGCTCGGCGACGTCATGCAGGAGTCGATCCAGGCGGCTCTCTCGGTGGTGCGCGCGCGCGCCGAGCGCTTCGGCATCGATCCGGAGTTCCACCAGAAGCTCGACATCCACATCCACGTGCCCGAGGGCGCCACGCCGAAGGACGGGCCGAGCGCCGGCATCGCGATGTGCACGGCGCTGGTCTCCGCGCTGACGCGCGTACCGGTGCGCTCGGACGTGGCGATGACCGGCGAGATCACCTTGCGCGGACGCGTGCTGCCGATCGGCGGGCTCAAGGAGAAGCTGCTGGCGGCCCATCGCGGCGGCATCGCGACGGTGATCATCCCGGAAGAGAACCGCAAGGACCTGGTCGACATCCCGAAGAACGTCACCGACTCGGTCGAGATCCGGCCGGTGCGCTGGATCGACGAGGTGCTCGACATCGCGCTGGAGCGGCCGCTGTCCCCGGTCGTGCGCGCCGGCGAAGGCGAAGCCAAGCAGGAGCCCGCGCACGGCGGTCCGCCGGGCGAGGCGCCGACCCGCCCGCACTGAGCTGAGCGTCGAGGTTCCGCATGCGTCGTGCTCGGCATGGCGCATGCGAACCGCCGCTTCCCTGTAGGGGACATTGCGCATCGCCCGGCCTGTCGCGGATTCGGTCCGCGGCTTCGCGGGCGCGCCGGTTCCGCAGCGATCGCGAACGCGTCGAAGCGACGGCCGTCCGTGTCGTCGGCCGCGTGTCCGGGCCGCTTGCCCCGCGTGGCGGATCGTGGTTCCGGCACCCATTCGCGGCGTCCGTTGTCAAGCGACGACCCCATTCTTCACATGCGAAAAAGTCCGGAAAGCCTTTTATTGCTTGGCTTCGGGGGCACTGGTATAAAGGGGCCGCCGCGAACGGCCCGGTCCCTGACGGTCCGCGTTCGCGGGTCAGCGTTCCATGCGTGCTGAAGATGCCCGCCTCCGGCGATGCGCGTGATTCGCTTCCCAATCCTATGCGTTCGGGCCGCTGTTCCACGAGGGAGTGACATCTCAATGAACAAAGGTGAATTCGTTTCCGCAGTAGCTGACGCTGCCGGTCTGTCCAAGGCGGATGGCGAGCGCGCGGTCGAAGCGGTTTTCAAGGTCGTCAAGAAGGCGCTGAAGGCAGGCGACAGCGTATCTCTCGTCGGCTTCGGTACGTTCCAGGTGCGCAAGCGCGCAGCGCGCAGCGGCCGCAATCCGCGTACCGGCGACACGATCAAGATCAAGGCGTCGAAGGTACCCTCGTTCAAGGCCGGCAAGGCGCTCAAGGACGCGTTGAACTGAGAGACGCTTGCCGGGTGCTTAGCTCAGCGGTAGAGCGTCGCCCTTACAAGGCGAGGGTCGGGGGTTCGATCCCCTCAGCACCCACCATCCAGCGAAGCGGCGGCAAGGGCGGTTAGAATAAGGTCTCGCCGGACTCGAAGCGGGTTGCTCGACACCCGACTTCGCCGCCACCGTCCAGCAGGGCGCCCGCGAGGCGCCCTTGCTTTTTCCAAAGACGAAGTAACGAAACGGACTATCCCATGCTGTCGAAACTGCGCACC
This sequence comes from Dokdonella koreensis DS-123, assembly GCF_001632775.1. Taxonomy (NCBI): domain Bacteria; kingdom Pseudomonadati; phylum Pseudomonadota; class Gammaproteobacteria; order Lysobacterales; family Rhodanobacteraceae; genus Dokdonella; species Dokdonella koreensis. Next base: position 2,444,065 of record NZ_CP015249.1, on the reverse strand, counting down.
GCGTTGAAGAGCTGGATCGGCATCGCCGTCCTCGGCCTGATACTGATCGGCTTCTCGTTCTTCGGGATCGAGTCGTATTTCGTGAGCCAGAGCGATACCAGCGTCGCGCGGATCGGCGATCAGGAGATCAGCCAGGACCAGTTCCGCGACCGCTTCAACGACTATCGCCAGAACATGATGCGGCAGCAGGGCGAGGGCTTCGACAGCCGCGTGCTCGACTCGCCGATCGTGCGCCGCCAGGTGCTCGACACGATGATCGACGAGCACACGATTATCGCCGCCAACGAGAAGCTCGGCGTGCGCGTGCCCGACCAGCGCGTGGCCGAGGAGATCGCGGCCATTCCGGCGTTCCAGGTCGACGGGGTCTTCAACCAGGACCAGTACCGCGCCGTGCTCAGCATGCAAGGCCTCAGCTCGCGGGCGCTCGAGCAGGACATCCGCACCGGCATGGCCACGCGCGAAGTGCCGATGCAGCTGTACACGACCAGCTTCGTGACCGGCGCCGAGGTCGACGCCTATCTGCGCCTGCGCGAGCAGAAGCGCGACTTCGGTTTCGTGCGGATCGACAAGCCGGCCGACGCCGGCAGCGAGCCGGTCACCGACGAAGAGGTCAAGACCTACTACGAGGCCAACCAGGCCGATTTCATGAATCCCGAGCAGGTGGCGGTGGAGTACATCGAACTCGACGCCGCCAAGCTCAAGGTCGACCTCGACCCGAGCGAATCCACGCTGCGCGAGCGCTACGAGAAGGAGAAGTCGCGCTTCACGACCGAGGAACAGCGCCTGGCGTCGCACATCCTGGTCAAGGTCGGCGGCAGCGGCAGCCCGGACGACCAGAAGCAGGCACTGACGAAGGCCGAAGGCCTCGTCAAGCAGGTCCGCGAGGGCAAGTCCTTCGCCGACCTGGCCAAGGCGGAGTCGGAGGACCTGGGCTCGCGCAACCAGGGCGGTGACCTGGGCTGGCTCGAGAAGGGCATGACCGATCCGGCGTTCGAGACCGCGCTGTTCGCGCTCGAGCCCAAGACGGTGTCCGAGCCGGTGCTCGGCGCCGACGGCTACCACATCATCGAGCTGCGCGAGACGCGGCCGGGCGCGATCCGCAGCTTCGAGGACGTGAGTACCGAGCTGGCGGCCGAATACGTCGAGACCGAGCGCGAGCGCGTCTACAACGAGAAGTCCGGCCGGCTGGTGGACCTGGTCTACCAGGACCCGTCCTCGCTGCAGGCCGCGGCCGAGGATGCCGGGGTGGAGGTGGCCAGGACCGGCCTGTTCTCGCGTGCCGGCGGCGCCGAAGGCCTCGCGGCCAATCCGGCGGTCGTCAAGGCGGCGTTTTCCGACGCGGTGATGATCGAGGGCAACAACTCCGAAGCCATCGACCTGGGCCCCAACCACATCGCCTTCGTCCGCGTGGCCGAGCGCAAGCCCGCCGAAGCCAAGCCGCTGGCCGAGGTCACCGGCCAGATCAAGGAGCGCATCGTCGCCGAGCGGCTGGCCGGCGCGGCCAAGAGCCGCGCCGACGCGCTGTTCGCGCGGCTCGAGAAGGGCGAATCCCTGGCCGACCTGGCCAAGGAGCTGGGCACCGAGGTCAGCGAGCAGAAGGGCATCGGCCGCAATGCGGTCAACCTCGACGCGGCGCTGGTGCAGGCAGTGTTCGCAATGCCGCGCGTGACCGAGGGCAAGCCGGCGTTCCGGTCTGTCGCGCTCGGCGGCGACGCCTATGCGCTGGTCCAGCTCGAGCAGGTCGTCGACGGCGATCCGTCGACGCTCGACGCTCCTACGCGCGATGCCGCGCGCACCACCTTGCAGCAGGGCACCGGCTACCTGGCCGCGCGCGACTTCGTCGCGGCGCTGCGCCGGGAGGTCAAGCCGGTCGTCAACGAAAAGAACCTCAACTGACGCCCGCCGGTCATCCGACACGAAAGGCCGCCTTCGGGCGGCCTTTCGCGTTTGGCTACCTCGGACTGCGGCGTGATCGAGACGGCACGCTGCCGTCGCGAATGCGCGAATGCGGCGCTCGGTTGTCCGGCCACACCGAGGGGACATGGGGTTGGCCGCCGGCCGCGGCTCCGGCGCGTGGCGGCTACGGCGGGCCGATCAGGATGCGGTCGCCGGGGCGCAGCACGGCGCCGGCGCCGATCGCGTTCCAGCGCAGCAACTGGGCGAGCTTGACGCCGTAGCGGCGGGCGATCGCGCCGAGCGTGTCGCCGCTGCGCACCAGATGGGTCTGTCCGGCGGCGGCCGCCGTTTCGGGACGGTCGGCGGTCTCGCGGCCCGGCAACAGCACGCGCGCGCCGTCGGCGATGCGCGCATCGTCGTCGACGCCATTGGCCAGTGCGACGACCGCCACCGGCGCACCGGCGGCGTCGGCGAGGCTGGCCACGTCGGTCGCGTGGCGGGTACGCAGCTCGCGCCAGTCCGCCCACAGCCCGGCCGGCAACTGGTCGGCCGCCTGCCGGAAGCGCTCGGCGTTCTGCGCCGGCAGCAGCAGGCGCAGCGGCGCTTCCGCGCCGATGTGTGATCGCCGATGGCCGGCATTGAACCGGCCGAATGCGGTGGGTTCGATCGCAGCCAGCTTCGAGGCGACGCGCAGGTCGATCGTGCGCGACAGCGCCACCGGCGCCAGGCGGTCGTCGGGACCCGGCGTCGGCAGCTGGACACCGAAGCGTGTCGGATCGTCGATGACGCAGGCCAGCGCCATCAGCTTGTCCAGGTGTTCGTGGGTCGTGCGGCTCAACGCGAGATTGGCCAGCTCGGTGCGCGACAGGCGGCGCTCGCCCGGCGCATCGAGCAGCTTGGCGACGCGGAACTCGCCGGCGTTGAAGGCCATGTTGGCCAGCCGCCAGTCGCCGAACTTCTCTTCGTACAGCGCGATCAGGTCCAGGCTGGCGCGCGTCGAGTCGATGGCGTCGAGGCGGCCGTCGTAGTCGGCGGCGACGCGCACGCCGCGACCGCGCGCGGTCGCGGCCGTCAGCTGCCACATGCCGGCCGGCCCGTCGCCACGGCCGGCGACGGGCCGGTAGTGGCTTTCCACGTACGGCAGGAACACGAACTCGGTCGGCAGCTTCCGCTTCTCGACCTCGTCGAGCACCAGCAGCACGAACGGCATCGCCTGTTTCCAGGAATCGGCGAAGCGGCCCGGCGAGGCGGTGTAGCGATGCGCCCAGTGCAGCGTCTCCGGGCCATGGTTGCAGCCGTGCATCGCGAGGCCGTCACGGATCCGCTGCCACGGCGAGGCCTGCTCCTCGGCGGGTGGCGGATGCGCGGCCGGGCGCGGGGTCGTCGTGGCGGTGGGCGCCGGTGCGTCCGTCGCCGGCGGCGGGACCGGCGGCTGCGGCGCGGGCGCGTGCCGCGGAACGGTCGCGCAGGCACCGAGGCTGAGCGCAAGCACGGCCGTGAGGCAATGCGCGGCCCTCACGTATCCATCGCCCTGAAGCCGTCCTTGCGTGCGCGCAGCGTGGCGAAGCGGGCCGTGCGCGAACCGCGGGCGTCGCCGTCGAGCGCGGACGCGACCGCAGGGGCATCCACGCGCAGGAACGGGTTGCAGCGCTTCTCGCTGGCGAGATCAATCGGCAGCGTCGGGTGCCCGCCGCCGCGCAGCCGGCGCGCCTGGTCCAGCCGCGCTGCCAGGTCCGCGTTGCCGGGCTCGATCGTGCGCGCGAACGCACCATTGGCCAGCGTGTATTCGTGTCCGCAGCACACCTGGGTGGTGTCGGGGAGCGCGGCCAGGCGATCCAGCGAGGCGAGCATCTGTTCGGCACTGCCTTCGAACAGCCGGCCGCAGCCGAGGCTGAACAGCGTGTCGCCGCAGAACAGGAAGCCCTCGCCGACGTAGGCGACGTGGCTGCGCGTATGCCCGGGAACGGCCAGGACCTCGAAGCGGGCGGCCGGCGCCGATAGCGTGACGACCGCGCCGTCACCGACGCGATGGTCCGCCGCGATGCGCTCGTCGTCCGGCGCGTAGACCGGGACCGTGCCGTCGCCGAGCAGGTCGGCGACGCCGCCGGTGTGGTCGGCGTGGTGATGGGTGAGCAGGATCGCCCGCAATCGCAGGTGCTCGCGGCGCAGTGCGGCGCGCACCGGCGCGGCGTCGCCGGGATCGACGGCGAGCGCGTTGCCGTCCCGGTCGGCCAGCAACCAGATGTAGTTGTCGACGAAGGCCGGAACGGCCAGCAGGCGCAGTGCATTCATGAGCCGCCGGACTATAAAGGATCGATTTGCCCGGCAAAGTTAAGGCGAAGTTAGCGACGGTGATGACCCAGCCGCGGACGCATTCGCTACACTCACGCCTTTCCGATTCCCAGGTCGCCCGTCTCGACGATGACGCACCGCAACGCCAGCATCTTCGCGCGGCCCGAGCTGGCCGCGCTGGCACGCGACGAGCTGGCCCTGCTGCCGGTCTATGCGCGGCGCCAGCCGAGCTGTCGCGCGCTGATCGTCTATCCGCACGTCAGCGCACGCGCGCTGCCGCTGGATCTGCCGGCGTGGCAGGTGACGCGCCTGCATGTCGAGGACGGCCGCCTGCAGGGCGACAGCAGCTGCGAGCCGGACCACCTGCCGTGGCCCGAGGACAGCTTCGACCTGGTGCAGGTGCAGCATGCGGCCGATGTCCTGGAGCCGATCGAGGCCTTCGTCGACGAGATCGGACGCGTGCTGCGCCCCGGCGGCGTCGTGCTCTGGTCGGGTCTCAACGCGCTGGGATCGTGGCGGTCGTGGTGCCGTCTGCGCAGCGGCGCCTCGCTGCCGCTGCTGCCGGCCGGTGCCTTGCGCCGCCTGCTGGACCGCAGCGGCCTGGCGATCGAGGATTCCTACCACGTGGGCCGGTTCTGGCCGCGCAGTGCCGCCGCCGGTGATCGCGCCGCTTCGGCGGTCGACGTGTTCCGGGCCGCCTGGGTGCTGGCCGCGCGCAAGCGGCGCGCGAACCTGACGCTGCTGGCCCGGCGCAACGTCCGGCCGGCGGTTCCGGCCCGCCTGGCGGCCGTACCGAGCCGCCGCGCCTGCGCATGAGTACGGAAGGCGCGTTGAGCGAGGTGGAGGTCTTCACCGACGGCGCCTGTCTGGGCAATCCCGGGCCCGGCGGCTGGGGCGCGCTGCTGCGCCGTGGCGCGACCGAGCGCGAGCTTTCGGGAGGCGAGGCGGCCACCACCAACAACCGCATGGAGCTGATGGCGGCGATTCGCGGACTGGAGGCGCTGACGCGGCCCTGCCGGGTCACGCTGTATACCGATTCGCAGTACGTGCAGCGCGGCATCGAGGAATGGCTGCCGCGCTGGCAGGCACGTGGCTGGAAGACCAGCGACGGCAAGCCGGTCAAGAACCGCGACCTGTGGGAACGGCTGGCCGCGGCCTGCCAGCCGCACCGGCTGCGCTGGCAGTGGGTGCGCGGGCACGCCGGCCATGTCGAGAACGAGCGTGTCGACCAGCTGGCGCGAGCGGCCGCGCTGGCGATCCGCGACGGCCGGGAAAGCGCATGAGACAGATCGTCCTGGATACCGAGACCACCGGTCTGGAGGTCAACAAGGGCCACCGGCTGATCGAGATCGGCTGCATCGAGCTGGCCGAGCGCCGGCCGACCGGTCGCAGCTTCCACCGCTACCTGAATCCGGATCGCGCGATCGACGAGGGCGCCAAGGCGGTGACCGGCATCGAGGACGAGTTCCTGCTCGACAAGCCGCGCTTCCATGAAATCGCCGGGGAGTTCATCGCGTTCGTCGACGGCGCCGAGGTGATCGCCCACAACGCCAGCTTCGACGTCGGCTTCATCAACGCCGAGCTGGCACTGGCCGGCATCGGCGGAACGATCCAGCAGCGCGTGCAGGTGATCGACACGCTGCAGCTGGCGCGCGAGATGTGGCCCGGCCAGCGCAACGGCCTGGATGCGCTCTGCAAGCGGTTGGGCGTCGACAACAGCCACCGCGAGCTGCACGGCGCCTTGCTCGACGCGCAGCTGCTGGCCGACGTCTACCTGGCGATGACGGCGGGGCAGGGCGATCTCGGCTTCGCGAGCGAGGCATCGCCTGCCGGTGTCGCGCGGCGCGAGCGCACCCTGGTCGTGATTCCGCTGCGCGTGCAGCGTGCCGATCCGGACGAGGCCGCCAGCCACGCGGCGCGGCTGGCGGCGATCGAGAAGGCCGGTAAGGCGCCGAGCCTGTGGACGCAGCTCGGCTGGGATTGAACGCCATTGCCGCGCCGCCGGCCTCCACGGGAAGGCCGGCGGCGAACGGGACGCGTCAGAAGCGCAGTCGCAGGCCGATCCGGTAGCGGCGCGGCGCGCCCGGGGCGACGAACAGCGCCTCGGCCGAATCCTCCGGATCCACGTGCGGGCGCAGCAGCTCGCCGTTCGGCAGCACGTCCTCGCCGATCATGCCGAAGGTCTCGTAGCGGCGGTCGAACACGTTGTCGATGCCGGCGGTGAACTCCAGCCGGTCACTGGTGCGCCAGCGGCCGTGCAGGTTGACGATCGTGAAACCGCCGGTCTTCCAGTCGCGCGAACGCGAGCCTTCGACTTCCTCGGTCATGCCGCCGTCCTCGTTGCCGCTGGCGATCAGGTCCGACTGGGTGATCAGGTCGGCACCGAACGTCAACCGCGGCGTCGGCTTCCAGTCGGCGCCGAGCTTGAAGGTGTGCTTGGGCAGGCCGGCCAGGCGCATGCCCGGCTCGATGCGGACCGTACGCTCGCCCGACAGCAGCTCGCCGTGCGCCTCGTAGGTCGCCTCGAGCCAGCTGTAGCCCAGATGCCATTCGACCAGGCCCAGGTCCTGGTGCACGGTCAGGTCCACACCCTGGTGGCGCGTGCGGTCGAAGTTCGCGAAGTAGCCCTGCTGCGTATTGGGCGCGCGCAGGAACAGGATGTCGTCGCGATTGGTGGTGCGATAGGCCGAGGCCGACACGTAGGTGTGCTCGCCGGGCGACCAGCGCAGGCCCACCTCGCCCGAGCGCGAGACCACCTGCGCCAGGTACGGATCGCCCTGCAGCCCGGTCGGCAGCCGGCACGGCTCCTCCGGGTCGGCGCAGCCCAGCTCCATCACGGTCGGCGCGCGGTTGCTCTGCGAGACGCTGGCGTAGGCGGTCCAGTCGCCGAAGCCGTGCGTGATGCCGAGGAACGGGTTGGCCTTGGTATAGGTGAAGCGCTCGCGCGGACGCTCGCCGTCCTCGGCGGTGCTGAGCGTGTTGGCGACGCGGCTGCGGTTCCAGCGCAGCGAGCCGGTCACGAAGGTGCGCTCGCCGACCTGCCAGTGATCGCTGGCGAACACGCTGTAGGCGGTCGCGTTGCCGCGCACGCCCGAGAAGAACTCGCGTTCCTCGGCCGGATCGCCGTAGATCACGCGCGTGTCCTCGTCGAGCCAGCCGAGCTGCTCGTACTGCTTGTAGTCGACCTTGCTGTGGTCCCAGGTCGCGCCGACGACGACGCGGTGCCGGCCGAACTGGCGATCGAGATTGAGCGCGGCGCCGTAGGCGTCCTGATCCAGGTGGGTGCCGTTGAAGACGCCGTTGTGCAGCGCCGCGCCTTCCTCGCGCGTGTACTCGCAGTCGTCGTCGAGCGGATTGCCGTCAGCGTCGAAGCCGTCCTCGCATTCCTCGACGTACTCCTCGTACTCGCCGTTGATGTCGCCGTTGACGGTGTCGCGCTTGCCGTTGCGGACATAGGCGAGCGCAGAGACCAGGGTGTCGTCGTTGAACCAGTGGCCGACGTGCGAGGCGATCTGGGTCTGCCGGTTCTCGGTCTGGTCCGGCGCCGTGTAGATCGAGCGGCGGTCGTCCTGGTAGAGCCCGCCCTCGCGCTCGCCGTCCTCGTAGCGCCAGCTCGGCAGCAGGCCGTTGCCGATCAGCTTGCTGCGGCCGCCGAGGATCGAGACGTCCCATTCGGTGGTCGCGGTGCTGCGGCCGAACTTCGCGAACACGGTGCCCAGATGGCCCTTGGACTGGTCGCGCCAGCCGTCCTCGTCGAAGCCGGTCACCGCGGCGAATGCATGCCAGCCGTCGGCGTTGTTCCAGCCCCAGGCGAGATCGGCACGCTTGCGCGAATCGCTGCCGAACGAAAGATCGGCGGTGAAGCCCGGCGCCGTCAGGCCTGATTGCGTCGTGAACGCCAGCGCGCCGCCGAGCGTGTTCGGACCGAACAGCGCATCGGAGCCGGGCACCACGGTCAGCGAACGGATCGCCGCCTCCGGCATCATGTCCCAGCTGATGATGTCGCCGAACGGCTCGTTGACGCGGATGCCGTCCAGGTACACCGAGATGCCCTGCGCCGCGCCGAGCGTGGCCGAGGCCCGGTAGCCGTGGAAGGTCAGGTCGCCCTGGAACGGACTGCCCTGTACCTCGTTGATGTTCACGCCGGTCAGGCGCTGGGTCATGAAGCGGATCAGGTTGTCGGCGCCGGACGCGCGGATCGTCTCGGCGTCGGCGGCTTGCGAGGCATACGGCAGCGTGTCGCGGTCGATGGTCGTGCCGGGCAGCGGGCTCGGCGTGATCGCCTCGACCGTCGGCAGGCGCGGCAGCGGCTCCTCGCCGGCTGGTGCCTGCGCGTGGAGCGGGGCGAAGGGCAGCAGGGCCGTGGCGAGCGCCAGCGCCAGCGCCGAACGCGGGCCGGGCCCGTGGCGTGCCGGTGCCGGCCGGCCGCCGGGTGGCGCTGCGTGCGTGCGGATGCCGGCCTGCTGCATCGGGCCGGAGCGCGCGGCGTGGCATGGGTTGGACTTGACGGAACGTGCAAGCATGGTCTCTTCTCCCCTCGGTAGGTCGGTAGTCAGCGCGTACGCTGCGATCCGTTGTCGTTGTGGTTCGGGTCTTGCGGTTCGTCTGATCGGGTGCTTCGGGAAAACTTCCTGCGTTGCTGGCGTGCGGAGACGTCGATGGACATGTCGCGCTTTCTAATGGGACGGATCGCCGCGGTGTCTGCGGCGATCTTTTTCGCGGCGCTGCTGTTCGCGCTGTGGCGGGCCCAGTTCGACGTCGAGCTGGAAGAGCGCGGTGCCGCCGATGTCGCCCGTGCGTTCGAGCACCTGAGCGCATTGCAGGACGAGCCGCCGGAAGGCCTGGATGCGCATGTGGCGGCGCTGCGCGAGATCGTCGGCTCGGACCGGATGCGGCATCTGCAGCTGCGCCTGGCCGATGCGACCGGGCGCGAGCTGATCGGGCCGCCGCCGCCCGCGGCGCCGTCCTGGCTCGAGCGGGCGTTCGTGGCGCTGCTGCCGCCCGAATCGGCCCAGGCCAATGCGGCGACCTGGGTGATCCGGCGCGACGAAGGCGTGCGGTTCGTCGCCACCTTCATGCTGAACCCGGCCAGCGAGCAGGAGGAGGCGCTGGACGACACGCTGGGCCTGCTCGGCACCTTGCTCGGCTACGGAGTGCTGACCCTGATGGCGGTGTTCTGGGCGCTGCGCCGTGCGCTGGCCCCGTTGCAGCCGATCCACACCGCGATCGGGCACTACCGCGATGCCGACTACGCCTGGCGCGTGCCGCCATTGCCGATGCGCGAGCTCGACGCCGTCGGCCAGGCGCTCAACCACATGGCCGGCGCGCTCGCGCAGGCGCAGGAAGCCCGGCGCACGCTCAGCCTCAAGCTGCTCGGCGTGCAGGAAGAGGAGCGCACCTACATCGCGCGCGAGCTGCACGACGAGCTCGGCCAGGTGCTGACCGCGATGCGTGCCGACATCGCCTGGCTGCAGCGCCGCGCCGACGGTACGCCGGACGTGCAGGACGTGGTCGGCGGTCTCGCCGCGTCCTGCGGCCGCCTGCACGAGGGTGTCAGCGACCTGCTCGATCGCCTGCGCCCGCAGGGCGGACGCGACGGTGACGGTCCGGTGCCGCTGCACGGTCTGCTCGAGAGCCTGCTGCAGGGCTGGCGCGATCGTCCCGGCCAGGATGCGGTGCTGTCGCTGGCCTACGATGCGCGGGTCGAGCCGCTCGGCGACGAGCTGGCATTGACGATCTATCGCATGACGCAGGAGGCACTGACCAACGCGATGCGCTACTCGGGCGCGCGGCGCATCGAGGTGACGCTGGGACTCGACCGGGAAGGGCGCCTGCGCTGGCAGGTGGAGGACGACGGCGTCGGCATCGACGCGCTCGATCGCGCGATCCACCGCGGCAACGGCCTGGCAGGCATCAGCGAGCGTGTCTGGGCGCACCACGGCGAGATCGAGATCCAGCCGCGCACGGCCGATCCGCAGCGGCCGGGCGCGCGGCTGTCGGCGCGGTTTCCGAGGAGCGGCCGGCGCACGGACTGAAGGCGGCCGGTTCGCGTCGGCCGGCAGCGGCGTCGATCGAAAAGGAGCGGTTCCATCGCCTGCGAGAGCGGCGGGCGTCGTCGCCGGCACGCGACGGTATCCCGCGCATGCCGGCGTGTACGGCGTCGGCGCGTCAGATCGGCGCACCGGCGCTGTCGGGCAGCAGGCCATGGGACACCGCGTAGCGATGCATGTCGAGGGAACTGCCCAGCCCGGTCTTCTTGCGGATCGAGGTCTGGTAGTTGGCCGCGGTCTTGAAGCTCATGCGGGCCTGGTTTGCGACCTCCTCGACGCTCAGCCCGCGCGCCAGCAGCAGGAAGATGTCCAGCTCGCGCGCGCTCAGCGTCAGATGCGGCAACGGTACGCGCCGGGCCTTCTGCCGGATTTCCTCTTCCAGTGCATCGGGCAGGCTGCGCTGGCCGGCGGCGATGTCGCGCACGGCGGTGACCAGCGATTCGGGCGGGCTGCTCTTGGTCAGGTAGCCGCGCGCGCCCAGGCGCATGGCCTGGGCGGCCAGCGCGGGGCTCTCGTGCATCGTGAAGACCAGGACCTGCAGGTGCGGCGCGCGCGCGCGCAGGCGCTGCAGGGTCTCCATGCCGGCCCGGCCGGGCATCGACAGGTCCAGGATCAGGATGTCGGCCGCGTGCGTGGTCAGCCATTCGCAGGCGCTGTCGCCGTCGCCGAACTCGGCGACCACTTCGAAGCCGTCCTCCAGTTCCAGCAGGCGGCGGTAGCCGGTGCGCACGACCGCATGGTCGTCGGCGATGGCGATTCTCAAGGCGGACATGCACGCTCCCATGGAATGGAAAAAGGGAGGTGATTGTCCGAACGGCCGCTGCGGGCCACAACCGGCCGTGATGTCGCGGCGTGCAGGCTGCTGCGTTGCGTCGGGAAAAATTCCCGGATACTGCGAGCGGTGGATCCAGTCGTTGTCGGGAAATCCCGCGGGCTGGAGTCCGGCCGTTCGCGGGGGCGCATTACATCGGGGTCTCGCTAGGGCGCATCGAAGCGGCTTCTCGCTGGGGCGGTCAGGCGGTGGAGCAGCGTGCCGGGCGTGGAAAAGATCCTGCCCGGTGAACGAACCGATGCGCCGGGCGCGCGATCGCGGCCCGGCGCATCGAGAGCGGTCCGGCGCTCAGTCCTTGAGGACGCCGGACGCCTTGGCGATGTGCGTGGCGATCGCGTCCATCAGCGGCGGCGACAGGCAGTCGTACGGTTCGAGCCCGAGCTCGCGCAGGCGTGCGCGCACGGCGCCCATGTTCTCCGGCCGCGCGCCCGATTCGATGATCGAGGAGACGAAGGCCGCGAAGCCCGGTGCCGCCCAGCCGCTTTCGGGCGACAGCTCGGTGTGCACGAAGTCCAGGCCGTAGAACGGGTGGTTCTTGTTCTCGATGCGTCCGTACATGTGCACGCCGCAGCCGGTGCAGGCGTGGCGCTGGATCGTCGCGGAAGGGTCGACGATCTTGAGCTTGTCGCCGTTCTCGACGACGCTGACGGCATCGCGCGAAACCACCGCGACGACCGAGAACAGCGCGCCGTCGGGCTTCCAGCACTTGGTGCAGCCGCAGGCATGGTTGTGCGCGGTCTGCGCGCCGATCTTCACCTTGACCGGGTTCTGCGTGCACTTGCAGACCAGCGTGCCGCCGGCGAAGTTCTCCGCAGCCGGCTTGATGCCGTTGTCGACCGACGGGTGGATTGAAACTGTCATGGTGGCTCCCTCTTTCGTGGTTCTTGCGGTGCGTGGTGGTTTTCGTTCGCGGGGCGTCGGTCGACGGGGCCGGCGCCGCGCGGCGCCGGCCTTCGTCGCGCGCGTTCAGTATTTGATGACCGAGCGGATCACCTTGCCTTCGTGCATCAGGTGGAATGCCTCGTTGATCTCCTCGAGCGGCAGCACCTCGGTGACGAACTCGTCGATCTTGATCTCGCCGGCGAGGTAGCGATCGACATAGCCGGGCAGCTGCGAGCGTCCCTTGACGCCGCCGAACGCCGAGCCGCGCCAGACGCGTCCGGTGACCAGTTGGAACGGCCGGGTCGAGATCTCCTGGCCCGCGCCGGCGACGCCGATGATCACCGACTCGCCCCAGCCCTTGTGGCAGCACTCCAGCGCGGAGCGCATCACGTTGACGTTGCCGATGCACTCGAACGAGAAGTCCACGCCGCCGTCGGTCAGGTCGACGATGACCTGCTGGATCGGCGTGTCCGGGTAGTCCCTGGGATTGACGAAATCGGTCGCGCCCAGCGCCTTGGCCATCTCCCACTTCGACGGATTCATGTCGACCGCGATGATCCGCGAGGCCTTGGCCATCACCGCGCCCTGCACGCAGGACAGGCCGATGCCGCCGAGGCCGAAGACCGCCACCGTGTCGCCCGGCTTGACCTTGGCGGTGTTGAGCACCGCGCCGATGCCGGTGGTGATGCCGCAGCCGAGCAGGCAGACCTTGTCCAGTGGTGCGGCCGGGTTGATCTTGGCGACGGCGATCTCCGGCAGCACGGTGTACTCGGAGAACGTGCTCGTTCCCATGTAGTGCAGCAGCGGCTTGCCCTGGTACGAGAAGCGCGAGGTGCCGTCCGGCATCAGGCCCTTGCCCTGGGTGGCGCGGATCGCCTGGCACAGGTTGGTCTTGCCGGACAGGCAGAACTTGCAGGCGCCGCATTCGGGCGTGTAGAGCGGAATCACGTGGTCGCCCGGCTTGACGCTCGTCACGCCGGCACCGACCTCGCGGACGATGCCGCCCCCCTCGTGCCCGAGGATCACCGGGAACAGACCTTCGGGATCGGCCCCGGACATCGTGAAGGCGTCGGTGTGGCACACGCCCGTTGCGACGATCTGGACCAGGACCTCTCCGGCGCGCGGGCCGGCGAGGTCGACTTCCTCGATCTGGAGATCTTTACCGGCCTCCCAGGCCACGGCGGCTCTTGTCTTCATTACGTTCTCAGCTCCGGAATTCTTGCGGATGAACACGATCGGCGAAGCCGGCATGCCGGCTACGGCCATTGCTACAGCACTGTGCGTGCCAACTGTCCCGGCATGCAAACAACGCCATTCACATCAGCTACTTGGCGTCCGTTCGTGACGCCCGGGCGAGCACCTGTGCCGGGCTTTGTCTCCGATCCGCGACACTCGCGGCCGGCCAGTGCGCCACGCCTGGGATGGTTGACGGATGCGGCTCGATGCCGGCCGGTGCGGCGCGGGAACGCGGCCGCCGGGCCGCGACCGGCCCGGCAAGACCGGTGGGCCGGCGGCTACAGCAGGGCGTCGCGCACGCTGATGCCGAGCAGGGCGACGATCGAACGGGCCGCTTCGCGGCCGTCGAGTACCGCGCGGACCACCAGGTCGGCGCCGCGCACGTTGTCGCCGCCGGCGAAGACCTTCGGATGGGCGGTCTGGTACGGCAGGCCGGCCGCGCCGACCCGCAGGCGGCCATCGGCCTCGGTGGCGATGCCGAACGCGGCGAGCCAGTCCGGCGGACTCGGCAGGAAGCCGAACGACTGGATCACGATGTCGGCCGGCAGATCCTCCTCGCTGCCGGCGACCGGTTCCGGCCGCGCGCGGCCGTGGCGGTCGGCGATCAGGCGGGTCTCGGCGACGCGCACGCCGCGCACGCCGCCGGCATCGCCGAGGATTTCCAGCGGCTGGCGATTGAACCGGAATTGCACGCCCTCGTCGCGGGCGTTCTTCACTTCCTTGTGCGAGCCGGGCATGTTGGCTTCGTCGCGCCGGTAGACGCAGTCCACGCGCGCGGCGCCGAGCCGCACCGCGGTGCGTACGCAGTCCATCGCCGTGTCGCCGCCGCCGAGCACGACCACGCGCCGGCCGGTGAGGTCCGGCAGCCCATCGTCCGTGCGTGCGCTGCCGAGCAGGCGGCGCGCGTTGGCGATCAGGAAGTCCAGTGCGGCGTGCACGCCGGGCAGCTGCCGGCCGGGCAGTCCGGCGTCGACGTAGCGGTAGGCGCCGGTGCCGAGGAAGACCGCATCGTAGTCCGCGACCAGAGTCGCGAAGGCGAGGTCGCGGCCGATCTCGATGCCCAGGTTGAACTGCACGCCCAGGCCTTCGAGCACCTCGCGCCGCTGGCGCACGACCGATTTCTCGAGCTTGAACGGCGGAATGCCGAACGTCAGCAGCCCGCCGACCTCCTCGTAGCGGTCGAACACGTCCACCGCCACGCCGGCGCGGATCAGCCGGTCGGCGGCGGCCAGCCCGGCCGGCCCGGCACCGACGACGGCGACCCGCCGGCCGGTCGGTGCATTGGTGACGGCGGGACGCCAGCCGCGTTGCAGGGCCTCGTCGGTGACGACCCGCTCGATCGCGCCGATCGTCACCGCGCCGAAACCTTCCTCGAGCGTGCAGTCGCCCTCACACAGGCGATCCTGCGGGCAGACGCGGCCGCAGATCTCCGGCAGGGGATTGGTCTCGTGCATCAGGGCGGCGGCATCCTCGATGCGGCCTTCCTTGACCAGCTTGAGCCACTGCGGGATGCGGTTGCCGAGCGGGCAGGACCACGAGCAGTACGGGTTGCCGCAGTCGATGCAGCGCGACGCCTGATCGGCGGCGTCGCCGTTGGCGTAGCTGCCGTTGATCTCACCGAAGCCGACGATGCGCACCGGCACCGGCACCTCGCGCGGCAGCTCGCGGTGGAACTTGAGGAACGGGAAGGTCTTCTCGCTCATGCCGCGCGCCTCAGTTCCTCGGCCAGCGCGTCGAGGCTGGCGGCCTTGGGCTTCACCAGCCAGACCTTGTGCAGCATGTTGCGGAAGTCCTCCAGCAGCCGGCCGGCCCAGACGCTGTCGGTGGCCTGGGCATGGGCGCGGATCAGGTTGCGGACGTGCTGCATGTGGTTTTCCATGCCCTCCAGCGAGATCCGCACGATGTCGATGAGCTCGTGGTTGTAGCGGTCGACGAAGTCGCGCTCCAGGTCCAGGACGTAGGCGATGCCGCCGGTCATGCCGGCGCCGAAGTTCAGCCCGGTGCGGCCGAGCACGACGACGGTGCCGCCGGTCATGTACTCGCAGCCGTGGTCGCCGACGCCTTCCACCACCGCGATCGCGCCGGAGTTGCGGACCGCGAAGCGCTCGCCGGCACGGCCGGCCGCGTACAGCTCGCCGCCGGTCGCGCCGTACAGGCAGGTGTTGCCGATGATGCTGGCCTCCTGCGTGGCGTAGCGGACGTCGGCCGGCGGGCGCACGACGATGCGGCCGCCGGCCATGCCCTTGCCGACGCCGTCGTTGGCTTCGCCGTGCAGCACCAGGTGCACGCCGCCGGCGTTCCAGGCGCCGAAGCTCTGGCCGGCGGCGCCGTCGAGCTCGACCACGACCGGCGCGTCGGCCATGCCGGCGTCGCCCCAGGTGCGTGCGACCTCGCCGGAGAGGCGTGCGCCGACCGCGCGGTCGGTGTTGCCGACGGCGTAGCGCAGGCGCGTGCCGCTGCGTGCGGCGACCGCCGCCGCTGCGTCGCGGGCGATCGCCTCGACCAGGTCGCCGGGGCCGGGCACCAGCGGCCCGGCGGCGCAGGCACCCTGCATCGATTCGGCGAGCGCCGACCGCGCCAGCAGCGGCGAGAGGTCCAGCCGGCGCTGCTTGGCCGTGACGCCGTCGATCTGGCGCAGCAGCTCGGTGCGGCCGACGATCTCGCCGAGCGAATGCGCGCCGATGGCGGCCAGGATCGCGCGCACGTCGTCGGCGACGAAGCGGAAGAAGTTCTCGACCATCTCGGGCGCGCCGAGGAAGTGCTTGCGCCGCAGCACCTCGTTCTGCGTCGCGACGCCGGTCGCGCAGGAGTTCAGGTGGCAGATGCGCAGGAACTTGCAGCCGAGCGCGACCATCGGGCCGGTGCCGAAGCCGAACGAGTCGGCACCGAGGATCGCGGCCTTGACCACGTCCAGGCCGGTCTTGAGGCCGCCGTCGGTCTGCACGATCACGCGCTCGCGCAGGCCGTTGACGACCAGCGTCTGGTGCGTCTCGGCCAGGCCCAGCTCCCACGGCACGCCGGCGTAGCGGATCGACGTCAGCGGACTGGCGCCGGTGCCGCCGTCGTGTCCGGAGACGGTGACCAGGTCGGCACCGGCCTTGACGACGCCGGCGGCGATCGTGCCGACGCCGGCGTGCGAGACCAGCTTGACCGACACCAGCGCGCGCGGGTTGACCTCGCGCAGGTCGTGGATCAGCTCGGCCAGGTCCTCGATCGAATAGATGTCGTGGTGCGGCGGCGGCGAGATCAGGCCGATGCCCGGCTTGGCGTAGCGCAGGCGCGCGATCAGCGGATTGACCTTGTGTCCCGGCAGCTGGCCGCCTTCGCCCGGCTTGGCGCCCTGCGCGATCTTGATCTGCAGCACCTCGGCGTTGACCAGGTAGGCCGGCGTCACGCCGAACCGGCCGGAGGCGACCTGCTTGATCTTGGACATGCGCTCGGTGCCGTAGCGCGCCGGGTCCTCGCCGCCCTCGCCGGAATTGGAGCGGGCGCCGAGCCGGTTCATCGCGATCGCCAGCGCCTCGTGCGCTTCGGGCGAGAGCGCGCCGAGCGACATGCCGGCCGAGTCGAAGCGCTTGAGGATCCGGTCCGACGGCTCGACGTCCTCGCCGTCGGGCAGGGCGGTCAGGTCCTCGCGGAACGCCAGCAGGTCGCGCAGCGCCGACGGTGGCCGGCCGTTCACGGCGTCGGCATAGCGACGGTACAGTTCGGCGTCGCCGCTGCGCACCGCGGCCTGCAGGTTGCCGACGACCGCGGGGTTGTACATGTGGTACTCGCCGTCCGGCACCGCCTTGAGCAGGCCGCCGGGCGGCAGGGCGTAGTTGGGATCGCGGGCGGCGGCCAGCTGCACGCGGTACTCGGCCTCGATGTCGGCGAAGCCGGCGCCACCAATGCGGGACGGCGCGCCGGGGAAGCACAGGTCCACCACCTCGCGATCGAGGCCGACGATCTCGAACAGCTGCGCGCCGCGGTAGCCGGCGATCGTCGAGATGCCCATCTTCGAGAGGATCTTGAGCAGGCCCTTGCGGATGCCGCGCCGGTAGCTGCGGCCGATCTCCGACGGCGCCTCGCCCTCCAGGCCCCGGAGCTCGCCGCGGCGGTTCATGTCGAACAGCGTCTGGTAGGCCAGGTACGGATAGACCGCGGTCGCGCCGAAGCCGATCAGGCACGCGAAGTGATGCGCGTCGCGGGCGGTGCCGGTTTCCACCAGCAGGTTGCAGTCGCAGCGCAGCTGGCGGTCGATCAGGTGCGCATGCACCGCGCCGGTGGCCAGCAGCGCGTGGACCGGCAGCAGGCCGGGCGCCGGATAGCGGTCGGACAGCAGCACCAGCACGGCGCCGCCCCGCACGGCCGCTTCGGCATCGGCGCACAGCTGCTTCAGCGCCGCCTCCAGGCCGATGCGCTCGTCGTAGTAGAGGTCCAGCTTGACGTGGTGGTCGGCCACCTGCGGCAGTGCCAGGATCTGGCGCAGCTTGCGCTGCGAGAGCACCGGCGAGTTCAGTAGCACCTGGCGGGCGTTCTCCGGCGACGGATCGAAGATGTTGCGCTCCAGTCCGATCTGGGTGACCAGCGACATCACCAGCCGTTCGCGCAAGGGGTCGATCGGTGGATTGGTGACCTGGGCGAAGGCCTGGCGGAAGTACTCGTAGAGCGGGCGCGACTTCTGCGAGAGCACCGCGGCCGGGGTGTCGTCGCCCATCGAGCCGGTGGCCTCGGCCTCGTCCTCGGCCAGCGTCTTGAGCACGACGTCGCGCTCCTCGCGCGTCAGCGCGAACTGCTTCTGGAAGCGTGCCAGCATCTCCGGCGGGAACGGCTCGGCCGCCAGCGCCGGATCGATCAGGTAGGACTCCAGGTAGGTCACGCTCTCGCGCAGCCACTGCTTGAACGGCGCCCGGGTGCGGTTGACCGCGTCGATCGCCGCGTTGTCGAGCAGCCGGTGCTCGGTGAGGTCCACAGCCAGCATCTGGCCCGGGCCGATGCGCCCCTTGGCCACCACGCGCCGTTCGGGCAGGTCCCACAGGCCGGTTTCCGAGGCGACGATCAGGTGCCCGTCGTCGGCCAGCGTCCAGCGCGCCGGCCGCAGGCCGTTGCGGTCGAGCGTGCAGGCGGCGTAGCGGCCGTCGCACATCACCAGGCCCGCCGGGCCGTCCCAGGGTTCGGAATGCAGCGCGTAGTACTCGTAGAACGCTTCGAGGTCCTCGTCGATGCTGTCGCTGGCGTTCCACGCCGGCGGCACCAGGATGCGCATCGCGGCCAGCAGGTCGATGCCGCCGGCCAGCAGCACCTCGAGCATGTTGTCCAGGCTCTGCGAGTCCGAACCGTCGCTCGACACCAGCGGACCCAGGTCCGAGAAGTCGACCAGCGCCGAGCGCAGCCGCGCCTGGCGCGCGCCGGCCCAGCTGCGGTTGGCGCGGATCGTGTTGATCTCGCCGTTGTGCGCCAGCAGCCGGAACGGCTGGGCCAGCTTCCAGTTCGGCATCGTGTTGGTCGAGAAACGCTGGTGGAACACGACGCAGCTGGCGGCCAGGTCGGGCCGCTGCAGGTCAGGGAAGACCTCCTCGAGCCGGCCCGGCGCGGCCATCGCCTTGTAGCCGATCGTCGCCGCCGACAGGCTGACGACGTAGAACGTCGCGTCGTCGGCCAGTGCCGCCTCGGCCCGGCGCCGCGCACGGAACAGCGCGCGCTCGAAGCGCGCCTCGTCGAACGATGCGGGCGCGTCGGCGAAGACCTGGCGGATCCGCGGACGGTGCGCCAGGCCCAGCGGACCGCAGGGTGCGTCGGCGACCGGCACCTCGCGCCAGCCGGCGACGACGAGCCCCTCGGCCGCAAGGCAGGCATCGAGACAGGCGCAGGCGGCGGTGGCGCGTTCGGGATCGCGGTCGAGAAAGACCAGGCCGGCGGCGAACCGGGCTGCCGGCGCGATACCGGCCTCGGCGGCGAGCGCGCGCAGCCACGCCGTGGGCCGGTGGATCAGGATGCCGCTGCCGTCGCCGGTGATGCCGTCGCCGTTGACCCCGCCGCGATGGGCCATCTTCGCCAGCGCCGCATAGCCTTGCTCGACCAGCCAGCGGCTGGCGCGGCCCTCCACGTTCGCGACCAGGCCGAAGCCGCAGCTGTCGTGGTCGTAGGCGGGGTCGTACAGACCGCTGGAGCGTACACGTGTCATCTGGCGTTCGCGTCCCGTGAGCGTGGCGTGGGCATCGGTGCGATGCGGTTGCTGGCGTTCTGACTAGAGCACAGTTGGTGCATTGCGTCAAAGTCCGGCAAAAAGCCGAATAGCCATCCAAACGCGGCGGCGCCGCCGGGCTGCGGCAGGTTGACGCGGAGGCGGCCGCCTCCGCTCGCCTTGCGCCGGACGCGACGGCTGCTCTACGCTGGCCCGATCATTCGGGGAGATGACGATGCTCGCAGCCTTGGGCCATATCGGTTTCGGCCTGTTCGGCCTGTCCGTTCTCATCGCCATCGCCTGGCTGTTCTCGGCCAACCGGCGCGCGGTGAGCTGGCGGCTGGTGGCCACCGGCGTGATCCTGCAGATCGTGTTCGCCGCCCTGGTGCTGAAGGTGCCGCTCGGGCGCGAGGTGTTCCGGACGATCGCGACCGGCTTCGTCAGCCTGCTCGACTTCGTCCGGGTCGGCTCGGAGTTCATCTTCGGCGGCTTCATGGACGTGTCGAAGTTCGGCTTCGTCTTCGCGGTCCAGGTGCTGCCGACCATCATCTTCTTCGCGGCGCTGACCGGGGTGCTGTATCACCTCGGCGTGATGCAGCTGATCGTCAAGGGCATGGCCTGGCTGATCACCAAGGTCATGAACGTCTCCGGCGCCGAGACCACCAGCGTCTGCGCCAGCGTCTTCATCGGCCAGACCGAGGCGCCGCTGACGATCAAGCCGTACATCGAGCGGATGACCTCATCGGAGCTGATGACGGTCATGATCGGCGGCATGGCGCACATCGCTGGCTCGGTGATGGCGGCCTATGTCGGCCTGCTCGGCGGCGAGGACAAGGACCAGCAGCTGTTCTTCGCGACCCACCTGCTGACCGCCAGCATCATGGCGGCACCGGCGACGCTGATGATCGCCAAGATCCTGATGCCCGAGACGCAGGAGCCGCTGACCCGCGGCACCGTCAAGCTGGACGTCGAGAAGACCACCGCCAACGTGATCGATGCGGCGGCCACCGGTGCCGCCGACGGCCTGCGGCTCGCGCTCAACGTCGGCGCGATGCTGCTCGCGTTCATCGCGCTGATCGCGCTGCTGAACGCGCCGTTCCAGTGGCTGGGCGCCCACGGCTGGGGCGACGGCGGCTCGATCAATGCCTGGCTGACGGCGCAGGCCGGCCGCGAGGTGGAGCTGTCGCTGCAGACGCTGTTCGGCTGGATCCTCGCGCCGCTCGCCTGGCTGATCGGGGTGCCGTGGCAGGATGCCACCCTGGTCGGCAGCTTCATCGGCCAGAAGGTCGTCATCAACGAGTTCGTCGCCTACGTGGACATGGCCCGGCACCTGCCGGAGATGACCGAGCAGGGACGCCTGGTGGCGACCTATGCGCTGTGCGGCTTCGCGAACTTCTCGTCGATCGCGATCCAGATCGGCGGCATCGGCGGCCTGGCGCCGAACCGGCGCACGGACCTGGCGCGTTTCGGCCTGAAGGCCGTGCTCGGCGGTTCGCTGGCGACCTTCATGACCGCGACGATCGCCGGCGTGCTCAGCCACCTCTGAGCGGCCGCCGGCGTCATCCGCGGCTCAGCGCGGCGCTGGCTCGAAGCCGTCGGCGAAGATCAGCGGGTCCCGCACGCGGACGGTCATCTGCGCGATGTCGATGCCGCCATGGCCATCGTCGACGCGCACCCGCACGACAGCGTCTCCGATGCTGGTGAACGCAGCGCTGGCGGTGGCCGCGCTGCCGTCGTCGAACGCGCCGTCGTCGTCCAGGTCCCAGGCGAAGGTCAGCGTGTCCTTGGCGTCCGCGTCGACGCTGTTGGCCGCCGTGAACGCGATCGTGCGCGGAGCGCCGTCGTAGGTCTGGCCGGCGTCGAGCGCGATCGCCGCTGCCGGCGCGAGATTGGGCTGCTCCGGGTCGGCATGGTAGGCGACGCGCGTCAGCCGGCCCTCGCCGACGTTGACGAAGAACAGGTCGCCGCCCGGACCGGTCAGCAGGTCGACCGCCAGGCTGCTGCCGCCGTCGGCGAAGAGGGCGGCGGTGCCGTCGGCCGGGGCGTCCGGCAGGCCGTCGCCGTCGGTGTCCTTGATGACGCGGATGCGGTTGGCGTTGTAGTCGGCGAAGAACAGCGCGCCGGCGTAGTCGGCCGGATAGCGCGTGCCGGTGTAGAACGCCAGCCCGCTGATCGCGTTGCTGCCGGTGTGTGCGTAGGTGTACCACGGTGGCGAGACCGGCGTGCGCCCGCCGCTGTCGCCGTCGGCATAGAGCGCGGTGCACAGCGAACGTCCGGCATAGAGGCCGTTGTGCAGGCGGCCCTCGAAGCAGGGCCAGCCGAAGTTGTACAGCTGCGCGTCCGCGCCGACCGCGGGGATGACGTTGATCTCTTCCCAGGTGTTGGCGCCGACGTCGCCGATCCAGATCTCGCTGGTACCGGGGCGGATCGTGAAACGGAACGGATTGCGCAGGCCGTAGGCGACGATGCGCGCGGCCTGGGCATCGACGCCGCGCGGCGCGGCAGCGGGGTTGCCCGGCGCCGCGGCACCGGTGGCCGGGTCGATGCGGATGATCGTGCCGTTGAGCCAGAGCCGGTCCGTGTACTGCTCGGCGACCTCCATGCCCTGCGCGCGCAGGGCGCCCCCCTGATTGGCCGGCGAGCGCCGGTCGGGCCAGGCCGGATTGCCGTGCTGGCCCCAGTCACCCCAGTTGTAGCTGGCGCCGTCGCCGCCGCCGGCATAGAGATAGCCGTCGGCGCCGAAGCGCACGCTGCCGATCGAGTGGCTGGGGAACTGCTGGTACCAGTCCTCGACCAGCAGCGTGGTCGCGACCACCTTGCCGTTCTCCACGGTCAGGCGGGCGAGGCGGCCGGACACGACGCAGCCGCCGCCTTGCGTGGTCGCGCCCGGCGGGGTCGGGCAGTTCGTGGCCGGCCAGCGTGGCGGCGCGTCGTCGAACAGGCCGCCGTTGTGCGTGTAGAGCACGTACAGGTACGGGCGCTCCGGGAAGTGCGGGTCCAGGTCCATGCCGAGCAGGCCGCGGTCGTGGTAGTCGTGCACGTCCGGACCCAGGTCGGTGACGCGCTCGGCCGTGGTGTCGAGCAGGTTGTCGAAGACCAGGATCCGGCCGCTCTTCTCCGCCACGTAGATGCGCCCGTCGTGCGCGAAGCGTGCCTGGGTCGGCGCGCTCAGGCCGGTCAACGGATGGCTCTGCCGGAAACCGGCCGGGTAGGTCTGGGCGAAGGCGAGCGCCGGCGACAGCGCCAGTGCGAGGGCGGCGAACGATCGGGACGTCATCGGCGGGCTTCCGGTCAGGGCGAGCCGATTCTCGCGCCAAGACGCCGGCGGCGAAAGCGCGCCGGCCTGGACGAGGGCGCCGGGATGTCCAGGCGGCGGACCGTGCCCCGCGTGCGCAACGCGGGCCGACGCCACCGGAGAAGGCCTCCGGCGGCTACTGCGCGCGCGGCGGGTCGAGCAGCGCCTGGACCACCGCCAGCGGCGCCCGCCGCATCGGACGGTCGTCCACGCGGTCGAGGGGCGCGTGATGCAGGCGCGACAGCGGCAGGATCGTCAGGTCGATCGGTGCATCGCCGGCGTCGAAGCGGACGGCAGGGCAGTCTTCGCTGTGATTCGGATCCAGGCGCAGGCGCCGTTGCCGCTCGCGGTAGTCGATGCCGCGCTCGGCCAGCCGTACCAGCACGGCGGCCGGATCGTCGGCGTGCAGGTGGAGGCACACGGCCGAGTGCGCGTCGGCCGTGCCTTCGAGCACGGGCCCGACCAGCCGCGGCTCGAAATCCGCGAAGAAGCGCATGGCCTCGGTCGCGGCCTCGCGCAGGCGGCGCAGGTGCAGGGGCTGGGAGTCCGCCTGGAACAGGCGCTGATGCTCGCGCAGCGCGTCCTCGACCTCGCGGTTGGTCGGCAGCGACGATTCCTCGCCGACACCGAGCCGGGCGCCGGCCTTGAGCTTGGCCTGCCGGAAGTCGCGCATGCCGCCTTCGGCGATCAGGCGGGCGGCTTCCACGGCGATCGTGCGCCACAGCGCGCTGCGGGGGTCTGCCGGGCCGCGGACGCGATCTCGATGGGCCATCACGAAAACCCCAGGTTGCCGGTCACGCTAGAAGACGTCGTAGGCCTCGCGCTGCCGGTCGGCGTTCTCCTCGACCGGCCGTATCTGGGTGGCCAGGCGCGAGACGTCCTCGCTGCGCAGCACTTCGAGGATCGCATCCGGATCGGCTGCCGACGCCAGCGCGCCCGAGGCGCGGTCCACGCGGACGGTGACGACCCCGGCCGGCATGTCGAACGGCTGCTCGGGAACCTCCTGCAGGGCGGCCCGCATGAAGTCCATCCAGACCGGCAGCGCCACCCTCGCACCGAATTCGCCGCGTCCGAGCGAGCTGAAGTCGTCGAACCCGGTCCAGGCGGCGGCGACCACCTTGGCGTTGAAGCCGGCGAACCAGGCGTCGCGGTGCTCGTTGGTGGTGCCGGTCTTGCCGGCCAGGTCCTGGCGCTTGAGCGACATCGCGGCCGAGCCGGTGCCGCGGCGGATCACGTCGCGCATCATCGAGGTGATCAGGTAGCTGTTGCGGACGTCGATCGTGCGCGGCGCATAGCGCGGCTCGACCGTCGCGACCGGGGCCGGCGCCGCGTGCGCGCTGCCGATGGCGGCCAGGGCTGCCGCCGGTGCCGGCGCCGGCACGGCTGCCGTCGCCGCCGTACCGGCGCCCGTGTCCGGGCAGTCGGCGCAGGCCAGCGCCGGATTGGCGCGATAGACGACCACGCCGTCGCGGTCGACGATCTCGCGGACGAAGTAGGGATCGATCAGGAAGCCGCCGTTGGCGAAGACCGCATAGCCGCGCGCCATGTCGAGCGGCGCGACGGCGGCGGTGCCGAGCGCCATCGACAGGTTCTCCGGCAGCTGCGAGAGGTTGAAGCCGAAGCGGGTGAAGTACTCGCGCGCGTAGCGGACGCCGATCGCGTCGAGCAGCCGCACCGAGACCAGGTTGATCGAGCGCGTGAGCGCCTCGCGCAGGCGCACCGGTCCGCGGAAGCTGTCGTCGTCGTTCTTCGGCGCCCACAGGCCGTTCGGGCGCGAGGGGTCGGGGAAGACCAGCGGCGCGTCGTTGACGACCGAGGCCGGCGTGAATCCGTGCTCGAACGCCGCCGAATAGATGAACGGCTTGAAGCTCGAGCCGGGCTGGCGTGCGCTTTGCGTGGCACGGTTGAACTTGCTGCGCTGGAAGCTCAGCCCGCCGGTCAGCGCCAGGATCGCGCCGTCGCCCGGATCGAGCGCGACCAGCGCGCCTTGCGCCTTGGGCAACTGCGAGAGCGCCCA
This sequence comes from Dokdonella koreensis DS-123, assembly GCF_001632775.1. Lineage (NCBI taxonomy): Bacteria > Pseudomonadati > Pseudomonadota > Gammaproteobacteria > Lysobacterales > Rhodanobacteraceae > Dokdonella > Dokdonella koreensis. The sequence goes on along the minus strand of NZ_CP015249.1, from coordinate 2,419,399 downwards.
GCCTTTCTCGTCGTCGGGCGCCAGCCGCACGATGTCGCCGGCCGTGACGACCGTATCGACGCGCTTGGGGGCGGCGCCGCGGCTGTTCTCGTTGATGTAGGGGCGGGCCCAGGCCACCGCTTCGAGATCGAGGGTCGCGGTCTCGTCCTTGCCGAGGTAGACGGTGGCGTGCGTGGCGTCGGCGGCCGTGACGAGGCCGGGGGTGAGGCCGGCGATGGCGCGGTAGCCGATCAGGTGCTGGTCCCATTCGGTCTTGCCCGCGCCCGGTTCCAGCTCGACGTGCGCCTCGGCACCCCGCCAGCCGTGGCGGCGGTCGTAGGCGAACAGCGAGTCGTGCAGCCCGCGGTTGGCGGCCTCCTGCGCCTGCGACTTCAGCGTGGTGTGGACGCTGTAGCCGCCGGTCAGGGCGTCGTTGCCGAGCTGCTCGATCGCCTGCAGGCGCACCATTTCGGCCAGGTACGGCGCTTCCAGCTCGATCGGCGGCTCGTGCGGGTAGGACAGGTCCGGTTCCTTGTCCGCGGCCGCGAACGCGGCCTGGTCGATGAAGCGGTTCTCCAGCATCCGCTGCAGCACGTAGGTGCGCCGGATCAGCGCGCGCGGCCGGTTGGCGATCGGATTGCCGGTGGACGGGAACTTGGGGATCGAGGCCAGCATCGCGCATTCGGCCAGGCTCAGCTGGTCGAGCGTCTTGCCGTAGTAGAACTCGGCCGCCGCGGCGACGCCGTAGGCGCGATTGCCGAAGAAACTCTTGTTGAGATAGAGGCCGAGGATCTCGTCCTTCTCGAGCGTGTTCTCGATCCGGATCGCCAGGAACATCTCCGATATCTTGCGCGTGAAGCTGACTTCCGAGCTCAGGAAGAAGTTGCGCGCCACCTGCTGGGTGATCGTGCTGCCGCCCGGCACGTGCTTGCTGCCGGTGGTCACCATCAGCCAGACGGCACGGGAGATGCCGCCGAAGTCGATGCCGCGGTGCCGGTAGAAGTCGGCATCCTCGGCCGCCACGAAGGCCTGCTTGAGGCGGTCGGGCACCTCCTCGATCCGCGCCGGGATCCGGCGCGTCTCGCCGAAGGTCGCGATCAGGCGGCCGTCGGCCGAGTAGACGCGCAGCGGCACCTGCAGGCGGACGTCACGCAGGGTGTCCACCGACGGGAGGCGCGGGGCGATCAGCCAATAGGTCACGCCGATCGCCAGGGCCCCGAACAAGGCTCCAGTCAACGCGAGGTAGATGCCGTAACGGAGCAGACGATAAAGGATTTTCATTCCAGAAACATGCAGATGTGAAGCCAGTCAAGGTTGCCGGCTCGGCAAACGGAGTATAGATCGTCACCCCCGGCGCCGACAGGCGGGAGGCCCCGGGAGCGCCGGTACCTTGAAAATGCCTGCGAATTGCCACGGAATCGACGGTTTCGTTAAGTCGTGGTTGCCAATTCGTAAGAGCTCCGATTTAATGTAGAGGCGCATCTTTTGCTCGTAAGGGCGCGTACGAAGGGGAAAAGCGTGGGCTTGTTCACTGCGAAAACACCGGCCCTGATCGGTGTGGACATCAGTTCGACCGCGGTCAAGTTGCTACAGCTGGGGCAGGTTGGGGGACGTTATCGCGTAGAGCACTACGCGGTCGAGCCGCTGCCGCCCAACGCCGTCGTCGAAAAGAACATCGTCGAGGTCGAGGCGGTCGGGGAAGCCCTGCGCCGCGCGCTGAACCGTTCAGGCGCCAAGACGCGCAGCGCGGCGGCCGCCGTCGCGGGGTCCGCGGTGATCACCAAGATCATCCCGATGCCGGCCGACCTCAGCGAAGACGACATGGAAGCGCAGATCCAGGTCGAGGCCAACCAGTACATTCCGTACCCGATCGAGGAGGTCAGCCTCGATTTCGAGGTGGTCGGCCCGGTCAAGGACAACCCGGACATGGTCAATGTCCTGCTGGCCGCCTCGCGGACCGAGAACGTCGACCTGCGCGTGGCCGCGCTCGACCTCGGCGGCCTGAGCGCCCGGGTGATGGACGTGGAGGCGTTCGCGATGGAGAACGCCTATCGCCTGATCACCGACCAGCTCTCCGTATCCAAGGATGCCGTGGTCGCCGTCGTCGACGTCGGCGCGACGATGACGACCCTGATCGTGCTGCGCAACCAGCGCACGATCTATTCGCGCGAGCAGGTCTTCGGCGGCAAGCAGCTGACCGACGAGGTCATGCGCCGCTACGGCCTTTCCTATGAGGAAGCGGGCCTCGCCAAGCGCCAGGGCGGCCTGCCCGAGTCCTACGAGGTCGAGGTGCTGGAACCGTTCAAGGAGGCGATGGTCCAGCAGATCAGCCGCCTGCTGCAGTTCTTCTTCGCCGGCAGCGAGTACAGCCGCGTCGACCAGGTGGTGCTGGCCGGGGGATGCGCGTCGATCGCCGGCGTCTCGGACCTGATCGAGGAACAGCTCGGCGTGCCGTGCGTGGTCGCCAACCCGTTGTCGAACATGGCGCTGTCCAACCGGGTCCAGGCGCAGGCGCTGGCCCAGGACGCGCCGGCCCTGATGATCGCTTGCGGCCTCGCCCTGAGGAGCTTCGACTGATGGCAAGAATCAATCTCCTCCCCTGGCGCAGCGAACGGCGCAAGCAGCGCGAGCGCGAGTTCTACGCGCTGCTCGGTTTCACTGCCCTCGCCGGCGCGCTGGCGGTGCTGCTGTGGTTCCTGATGATGGGAGCCCGGATCGACAACCAGAATGCGCGCAACAGCCGCCTGCAGACCGAGATCAAGAAGCTCGACGAGCAGATTAAGGAGATCGAGGAGCTGGACCGCACGCGGTCGCGGCTGCTGACGCGCAAGAACGCGATCGAGCAGCTGCAGGCCAACCGCTCGCAGATGGTCCACCTGTTCGACGAGATCGTTAAGACGATTCCCGACGGCACCCGCCTGACCGGCCTCAAACAGTCCGGCGACATGCTCACGCTCGAAGGCAACGCCGAATCGAACGCCCGCGTCGCCAGCTACATGCGCAACATCGACAAGTCGCCGTGGATGGGGCGCAGCGACCTCAAGAAGATCGAGAACAAGGCCGGGACGAAGGAGATCGTCGACGTCCGCCTGCCGAACGTGTTCTCGCTGAACGTCAAGCTGCTCAAGGCTGGCGACCAGAAGCCCGAGGGCCAGGACGGCGCCGCGCCGGCCGAAGGCGCGGCACCCGCCGCCGATGCCGCGGCCGCTGCACAGCCCAAGGCCGACCTGGGAACCCAGCTCGAGAACGCCGCCGGCCAGCTGGTCGAGGCCAAGAAGGCAGCCGCGGAGCCGGTACCGGCCGCAGCGCCCAAGGCAGCCGGCAAGGAGGGCGGGCAATGAGCATCATCGACGACATCCGCAACCTCGACACCAACAACGTCGGCGGCTGGCCCAAGCCGGTCAAGACGCTGTTCGCCGTGCTGCTGATCGCGCTGATCGTGCTCGGTGGCTGGTGGTTCCTGATCCGCCCGCAACAGGAGGACCTCGAACGGCTGGCCAGCAAGGAGGTCACGCTGAAGGCGGACTTCGCCAAGAAGCAGTCCCGCGTGGTCAACCTGCCGGCCCTGCGCAAGCAGCTCGAGGACATGAACGAGATCCTGCGGCAGATGCTGCGCCAGCTGCCGAGCAAGACCGACATGCCCGACCTCCTGGTCGACATCTCACAGACGGCGCTGGCGGCCGGCATCGAGACCGAGCTGTTCGAGCCGGGCGGCGAGAAGATCCTGCCCGAGGACTTCTACGCCGAGAAGCCGATCCGGCTGAAGATGATCGGTTCGTACCACCAGTTCGGCACGTTCATCAGCGGCGTCGCCTCGCTGCCGCGCGTGGTCATCCTGACGCTCCACGACGTCTCGCTGAAGCCGGCGGAGCGATCGGCCGGCCAGCCGGCACGGCCGGGCAACCAACTGGTGCTCGAAGGCACCGTCAAGACCTATCGCTACGTCGACGACGACGAAGCGGCCGCGATCAGCCAGGCCGAGGCCGCCAAGGCCGCCGCTGCCGGCGGTCGCAAGCCGCCGCCGCCGAAGGCCGCGCCCAAGCCCGCGGGGGGGAAGTGAGATGAGCCGCCTCGACAGCACGACGCGCCTGTTCGCGCTTGCCGCGCTGGCGGCCGCCCTCGGCGGCTGCGCCGGAGGGCAGGGCGACCTGGACCAGTGGATCGCGCAGGAAAAGGCCAAGAAGGGCGCGCCGCTCGATCCGTTGCCCGTCATCAAGACGTTCGAGACATTCGAGTACAAGGCCCAGGACCAGCGCGACCCGTTCGGTGCCAGCCGGCAGGAGCAGGAAGAGCTGGCGGCGGCCGACACCGGGCCGCGGCCGGACCAGAACCGGCCCAAGGAAGAGCTCGAGCGCTACCCGCTGGATGGCCTGAAGATGATGGGGACGCTGGGTTCCGGCGCGACGATGGAAGGCCTCGTGAAGGACCCGGACGGCATCATTCACCGCGTCCGGCCCGGCAGCTATCTGGGGCAGAACTACGGACGCATCACGGCGATGAGCGAGGGCCAGATCGATCTTGTCGAGCTGGTGCCGAACGGCGTTGGCGGATGGATGGAACGCCAGGCATCGATGGCGCTGACCGATACGAAGTGACCGACCCGTTGGGGGTAATGCAATGATCAAGGCAAACATCATGAACCCGGAGCGCGGATCGGGGTTGCGCAAGGTTCGCGCCCGGCTGCTCTGGTTGGTCGCACTGCTCGGCGTGGCGTCGACCGCGGCGCAGGCGCAGAACACGCTCGAGGCGATCGACTACACGGCCCTGCCGGGCGGGAAGGTCGAGATCACGTTGAAGTTCGCCGAGCCGGTCACCGACCCGCGCGCCTTCACGACCGACACGCCGCCGACGATCGCGCTCGACCTGCCCGACACCCGCAGCGCGCTGGCCAAGCGGCGCGTCGAGATCGGCACCGGCGCGACCGCCGGCGTCTCGGCCGTCGAGGCCGGTGGCCGCACCCGCGTGGTCGTGGATCTGTACCGGGCCGCCACCTATACGACGCGCATCAACGGCAATGCGCTCGTCGTCGCGGTCAACAATGGCATCGCCGGGGCGACCGGCGCGGGAGTCGCCGCAGCGCTCGCCGACCCGACCAAGGCGGTGTCGGCTCAGGGTGCGGAGCTGACCAACATCGATTTCCGCCGTGGCAAGACCGGCGAAGGACGGCTGATCGTCAGCTTCTCGCAGCCGGGCATCGCCGCCGACCTCAAGCGCGAGGGCGACCGCATCGTGCTCAACATCGCGAACGTGAAGCTGCCGCCGAACCAGGCGCAGCGCCTGGACGTCATCGATTTCGCCACGCCGGTCCAGTCGATCGAGACGCGCTCGCGCGGCAACGGCATCCGCATGGAGATCCAGGCGACGGCGCCGTACGAGCAGATGGCCTACCAGACCGGCAGCGAGTACATCGTCGAGATCGCGCCCAAGCGCGAGGAAGCCCCGGGCAAGGGACGCAACAGCGAGCCGAACTACACCGGCGAGCGGGTGACCTTCAACTTCCAGGACATTCCGGCGCGCTCGGTGCTGAACCTGCTCGCCGAGGTCTCGCAGGTCAACATCGTCGTCGCCGATACCGTCCAGGGCAACGTGACCTTGCGCCTGATCAACGTGCCGTGGGATCAGGCACTCGATCTCGTGCTGCAGGCCAAAGGCCTGGACAAGCGCCTGCAGGGCAACGTCATCTGGGTCGGCCCGCAGGAAGAGATCGCCAAGCGCGAGCAGGCACTGGCCGAGGCCCGCCTCAAGCGCGAGGAGCAGGAGGAACTGATCTCCGACTACATCCCGGTCAACTACGGCAAGGCCAAGGACATCGCCGAGCTGCTGACCAAGGACGCGCAGGGCAGCCAGGGGGGTGGCGGTGGTGCCTCGGGCGGCGGCGGGCGGCAGCAGGGCTTCCTTTCGGTGCGCGGTTCGGTGACCTTCGACGAGCGCACCAACACGCTGCTGGTCAGCGACATCCCGCCGAAGGTGCAGGAGGTCCGCCAGCTGGTCGCCGTGCTCGACCGGCCGGTGCAGCAGGTGCTGATCGAGTCGCGCATCGTGATCGCCACCGACAGCTTCGCGCGCGAGCTCGGTGCCCGCTTCGGCATCAGCGGCGGCTACGAGGACAACCACGGCAACGTGATCTCGACCGCCGGCTCGTCGCGCGCCACCGACGCGATGAGCAACATCGCGCTCAACAACCGCTTCAATGGCGGTCGCGGCCTGCCGGTGGTCAGACCGGGTACGATCCCGGGCACGGCCTCGCCCGGTGCGGGCGGCATCGCGGTGCCGACGCTGACCGACCGCCTCAACGTCAATCTCCCGGCGACGACGCCGGCCGGCAGCTTCGGTCTGGCGATCCTCGGTGCCGACTACCTGCTGGATCTGGAGCTTTCGGCCGCGCAGACCGAAGGCCGCGGCGAAGTGGTCTCGAGCCCGCGCGTCGTGACCGCCAACCAGAAGGAAGCGCTGATCAAGCAGGGCCAGGAAGTGGGCTACGTGACCTATCAGAACTCCGCCGCCGGCGGCGTCGGCACCGCCACGGTGCAGTTCAAGGAGGCCGTGCTGGAGCTGCGCGTCACGCCGACGATCACTGCGGACGACCGTGTCTACCTGAATCTCAACGTCAAGAAGGACGCGATCGCCGGCTACATCGAAGTGCCCGGCGGCGGTTCGGTCCCGCAGCTGGACAAGCGCGAGATGAACACCGGCGTCCTCGTCGACAACGGCCAGACGGTGGTGCTCGGCGGCGTCTACGAGGTCGAGAAGCGCGACGACCTGACCAAGGTGCCGCTGCTCGGCGACCTACCGATCCTCGGCAACCTGTTCCGCAAGACCGGGCGGACCGACACCAAGGCCGAGCTGCTGATCTTCGTGACGCCGCGCATCCTCAACGACAGCTTGAAATGAACCAATCCTATGGTGGCAGGAGCTGCCGCTCGCACATGCTTCTGAACGAAACGAGATTTCGGAGAACGATGATGACCTTTCACAGCAAGACCCTGGGATTGCTGCTCTCGGGCCTCGCACTGACGCTGGCCGGTTGCGGTGGCGGCGGCGGCGACGGCGGCGGCGCGACCAGCCCGCCGCAGAACGGCACGATCACGCTGAGCGCGACGTCGACGTCGTTGCCGCTCAATCCCCAGATGATCCTCACCAGCCCGGGCAACCCGTACACCGCCTCGGTCATGATCAGCTTCCGCAACTCGGCCGGGACCCTGACCTCGCCGAGCGGTGATGCCACCGTCACGACCAGCAATCCGGGTGTCGCCGCGGTCTCGTTCCCGGACGATCCGGAAACCGACGACATCAACGAGATGACCACCCGCTGGGTCACCTTCCCGTTGACGCTCAACAACGGCAGCAACACGTTCTTCGTGACCGCCGGCGACACCGCCGGCACGACCGTCGTGACGGTCTCGGCGGTCGATCCGCTCACGAGCCGCACCGTCACCAGCACGCTGACCTTCACGGTCGTCAGCGGCGGCGGCACGATGCCGGCCAACATCGAGATGGTGGCCACGCCCGACCGCGTCTACATGGAGAACTCGGGCGGCAACACCAACTCGATGATCCGCGCCGCCGTCACCGACGGTGGCGGCCAGTTCGTCGCCAACCCGAGCAACGCCGACAACCTGCGCTTCGAGATCGTCGGCAGTGATACCGGCGCCGGGCGCCTGGTCGCCGGCGCGCAGTCGGGCCGCTCGGTGACGACGGCGACCGTCAACGGCATCGCCAACGTCTCGTTCCAGGCCGGCAGCTTCCAGGGGCCGGTGCAGATCCGCGCGACGGCCGACCGCTCCGACAACAACGTCAGCAACGGCATCGCCGATCCGCTCAGCGTCACGACCACGGTGGTCGTCTCCGACGGCAAGCTCTACACGCTGAAGGTCACCTCGCCGCTGTTCGCCTCGGAACTGCCCGGCATCGAGATCAACAGCCTGCCGGTCGACGGTGGCGTGACGCCGGAGCCGGGTGACAACGGCGTGGTCATCCCGCCGAATCCGGATTCGACCCTGAGCCTGCGCGTGGCGGTGCTCGCCACCGACCGCCAGGGCAACCCGGTGCTGCCGGGCACGACGCTGCGCTTCGGCGCCGTCGACGCGCCGGTCGGCCAGTTCGGCACACCGAACGCGAACCGCTTCCTGATCGCCGGCAACGACGGCAATCCGACCGAAGGCGGCAATACCTTCGTCGCGCCGACCGGCCAGTTCCAGACCGCCGGCGGCGGCGCGGGACCGGGCGATGCGCTGGTCGTCTTCGGCAAGGCCGTGCAGGGCAATGCCGATCTGGAAACCGCGGTGACGGTCAGCAGCGTCAACAGCCAGACCAGCCTGACCGTCAACCCGGTGTTCAACCTCAACAACACCACCGGCAGTAGCGTCAACAACGGTCCGGTCCTGCCGTACCTGGTCGGCCGCGCGATGGAAGGCAACGTCACCGGCTCGGCCACCACCAACGACGTGGGTGTCGCGGTCGGCAAGCTGACCTACACCGTCCGCTCGGTCGGCAACGCGGTCGCGCTCTGGGCACAGGGCAACGGCACCGATACCGTCACCGGCGGCGCACGCCTGGTGACCGATGCGGTGACGCTGACCTATCCGGGTGTCGCGCCGGCGTCGATCAGCGCCTTCCCGAACCCGATCCGCGGCAACGTCCCGCAGACGGTCACGGTCTGCCTGACCGATGCGCTCGGCATCCCGCTGCGCGGCTTCCCGGTCGGCTTCGCGTTCCAGGGCTTGCAGGGTACCGGCTCGATCGACGGCGTGGCCTCCAACGGCCTGCTCGCCCGTACCACCGATGCCGACGGCTGCGTCGACGGCAACGTCGTCACCAGCGGCCTGCCGGTGTCGACGCTGAGCGGCAACAGCGGGCAGATCGTGTTCACCGGCGCCGGTGCCAGCACGACGATCGACATCATCGTCCAGCTCGCCGCGCTGCAGGCCTCGCCGAATGCGCTGGCGGTCAACTGCGTGCCGTACACCGCGCCGGTCGCGATCCGTGCGATCGACCAGGGCGGCGCTCCGATCGCCAACGTCAACGTCGCGGGCACCTGCTCGACCGGCATCACGGTGGCGCCGGGCAGCCTGGCGACCGGCACCGACGGCGTCGCCTCGTTCAACGTCACGGTCAATGCGGCGCTGACCGGGGACGGCCAGTGCACGTTCACGGCAACCGGCACGACGCGCAGCGTCATCGTCCCGGTGCGCTCGGCCACCGGTGGCTGGAGCCCGCCGCCGGGCGGTTGCTCGGCACCGTAGGCCGGATACGAAGCAATAGACGAAAAGGGGCTGCGCGAGCAGCCCCTTTTTTTATGGGGCCCGTCGGCGATCGGCGCGGCGGCCCGCGGCCGCGCCCCGTCGCCGGGCCGGGCGCTTCGCGGGACGCTTGTCGGAAACGCCGCGCGATGTCAGCCTTGCCGCGCGCCGCGTCGCGGCGATCCTGGACCGGCCTCGATGCGAAGCCACCGAAAATACGTCGCTGCAGGGTGTCCGATCTTCGCCGAGGGCGATCCGCCGACGGAGGCGTTCCTGATCGAAAGCGGTCAGGTCGAGATCAGCACGGTCCAGCACGGCGAGCCGCAGGTGCTCGGCCAGCTCGGGCCGGGTGAGCTCCTCGGCGAGATGGCCGTGCTCGACAGCTCGCGCCGATCGAGCTCGGCGCGGGCGCTGACCGACTGCGTGCTGCTGCCGATCGACCGCGACCAGTTCTCGGAGCGGCTGCAGGCCGCCGACCCGGTCGTCCGGGCGCTGCTGATGAGCCAGCTTGCGCGCTACCGCTCGGCATTGGCGACGCTGACGCGCGGTGCATCGCCCGCTTCGGAAGCGGCGGCGGGCACCGACATGGACTCGGGACTTGACAAGATCCGCCTGGAAGGCGACCTGCGCATGGCGTTGGACCGCGGCGACCTCGACGTGCGGCTGCAGCCGCTGCGGGACATGGCCGACGGGTCCACCGCCGGCTACGAGTCGCTGATCCGCTGGCGGCATCCGGTGCGAGGCGAGGTCTCGCCGGCCGAGTTCATCCGCGTGGCCGAGGAGACCTCGCTGATCCTGCCGGTCGGCGACTACGTGCTGGACCGGGTCTGCGCGATGCTGGCCGAGCTGCGCAACCGCCAGCGCCGGCCGCTGCCGTTCATCGCGCTGAACGTCTCGGCGCGCCAGATCGAGGACACCGGCCTGGTCAGCCGCTGGCTGGCACGCCTGGAGCAGTACGGCCTGCCGCCGGACCGCCTGCGCATCGAGATCACCGAAAGCCTGATGTTCGACACCCAGCGCATCGTCCAGTTGCTCGAGGAATGCCACCGGGCCGGCATGCGCGTGGCCTTGGACGACTTCGGTACCGGCTACGCGAATCTGGGCGTCCTGGCCGATCTCCGGTTCGACGTGATCAAGCTCGACCGCAGCCTGGTCCGCAGGCTGTCCTCGCCGCGCGGCCTGGCGCTGGTCAGGGCGGTGGTGGGGCTGGCGCACAGCCTGCAATGCGACGTCGTCGCCGAGGGGGTCGAGACCGAAACCCAGTACACGCTGCTGCGCGAGCTGGGCTGCCGCTATGCGCAGGGCTGGCTGGTCGGCCATCCGCTGCCGCTCGAGGACGTCATCGCTTCGTGACGGGGTTGGCGCCGCGGCGCTGAACCAATGCGCCGCGGCGCTGTCCACAGCCGTGCCCCGCGCGTTCGCGTGCGATCATACTGGCCGTTTCCACATCCCCTCATGGACATGCCCGACACTGCTACGGCTTCGGCCGCATTCGCCGCGCTGCGCGCGGAACTGGTCACCCGGATCATCGGCCAGGAGGCGCTGGTCGACCGCCTGCTGATCGCCCTGCTGGCCGACGGCCATCTGCTGGTCGAAGGGGCGCCCGGCCTGGCCAAGACCACGGCCATCAAGGAGCTCGCGTCGCGGATCGAAGGCGATTTCCACCGCATCCAGTTCACGCCGGACCTGCTGCCGGCGGACCTGACCGGAACCGAGATCTACCGGCCGCAGTCGGCGACGTTCGAGTTCCAGCAGGGCCCGATCTTCCACAACCTGATCCTCGCCGACGAGGTCAACCGCGCGCCGGCGAAGGTGCAGTCCGCGCTGCTGGAGGCGATGGGCGAGCGTCAGGTGACGGTCGGGCGGACCACCTATGGCCTGCCGGACCTGTTCCTGGTCATGGCCACACAGAACCCGATCGAACAGGAGGGCACCTATCCGCTGCCCGAGGCCCAGCTCGACCGGTTCCTGCTGCACGTGCGCATCGACTATCCGCAGGCGGCGGCCGAATCGGCGATCCTCCAGCTGGCGCGGGCCCGGGCACGCGAGACGCTGGCCGTTTCCGCCCCTCCCGTGCGTTTGTTGAACCAGGCGCAGATCTTCGCCGCGCGACGCGAGGTATTGGACATTCATCTCGCGCCGCAGTTGGAGGAGTACCTGCTGCAGCTGGTGTTGGCGACGCGGGAACCTTCCCGCTACGGCGACGACCTGCCGCGCTGGATCGCCTTCGGTGCCAGTCCTCGTGGAACGATCGCCCTGGATCGCTGCGCACGCGCGCACGCCTGGCTGGCCGGTCGTGACTACGCGACGCCCGAGGATGTTCACGCGGTTGCTGCGGATGTCCTGCGCCATCGCGTGCTGTTGAGCTACGAGGCGGAAGCGGAAGGCATCCAGGCCGATCGTGTCGTCGGCCTGCTGCTGGAGCGGGTGCCTCTGCCCTAGGGAATGGACCACGGAATCTTAAGGATGCGCAGCAGCGAAACGGGGGGGAGCGACAAGGGGGGGAATCCGTTCCCGAGCGGGAGCGGTACTTTCGGCCAACGAACGATCCTTCGCGGTTGATACCGCCCATGTCCGCAACCGCTACCGATCTCGACGAACTCATCGCGCTGCGCGTGCTGGCCCAGGGCGGCCGCCTGGCCGAGCCGCGCCGCTCCGCCGCGGTGCGCAGCGGCAGCCATGCCTCGCGCTGGCGCGGCCGCGGCGTGGATTTCCGCGAATCGCGCATCTACCAGGCGGGCGACGACATCCGTCACATGGATTGGCGCCTGACCGCGCGCAGCGGCCGCGCGCATACGAAGGTGTTCGAGGAAGAGCGCGAGCAGGGCCTGCTGCTGGCGGTCGATTTCAACCCCGGCATGCGCTTCGGTACGCGCAAGCGCTTCAAGAGCGTGCAGGCCGGACGTGCCGCGGCCCTGCTCGCATGGCTGGCGGCCGATGGCGGGGATCGCGTCGGCCTGATCGGCTTCGGCGGCGGCATCGGCGGCGAGGTCAAGCCGGCGGGCGGCCGTCGCGGCGTGCTGCGCGTGCTGCGCGCGCTGCGCGACTGGGATGCGGCCGCCGATCCGGGCCTGCTGGCGCCCTGGTCGTCGGTGATGCCGCGCATCCGCCGCCTGCTGCGGCCGGGCATGCGCTTGGTGGTACTGAGCGACGGGTTCGACGCCGATCCGGCCGCCTGGTCGCCGCTGGCGCAACTGGCGGCCCGTCACGACATCGCCGCGGTGCTGTTGCGCGACGCGCTCGAGATGGCGCCGCCGCCGCCGGGCCGCTATGCACTCAGCAGCGGCGGCGTGAAGCAGACGCTGGATTTTTCCGACGCGCACCTGCGCGCGGAATGGCCGCGCCATTTCTCGGCCGCGCGCGATCGCGTGCGCGCCGAGAGCCTGCGCATCGGCGTGCGCGTGCTCGAGCTGGATACCGACGCGGACCTGAAGCGGACGCTGGCACCGCTGCTGGCTCGCTCGCGCGTGGTGACGGGCATCGCATGAACGCCGAAGCGCCGGTCCTGCGCGACATCCACCTGCCGCCCGAGCCGGCGTGGTGGCCGCCGGCGCCCGGCTGGTGGGTGCTGGCCGTGCTGGTGCTGGCCGGTGCGTGCTGGCTCGCCTGGCGGTTGCGCGGCCGGCGCCGTGTGCGTCGCTGGCGCGGCGACGTGCTGGCCGAACTGGACCGCCTGGCCACCGATACGAGCGACCCGGTGCGCCTGGCCGGCGGCGTTTCGCTGCTGCTGCGGCGCGCCAGCCTGCTGATCGACCGCCAGGCTGCCGCGCTTCCCGGCGAGGCCTGGCTGGCCTTCCTCGACCGCCACGGCGAAGGCGGCTTCGCCGACGGCCCCGGCCGGGTCCTGCTCGATGCGCCGTACCGGCGCAGCAGCGACATCGACCCGTCGGCTTTGCTGCAGCTGGCGCGGCGCTGGCTGGAGCGGGCGCTGGCGACGGAGCATCCCCGTGTTTGAGCTGGCCTGGCCCTGGCTGCTCGCCGCACTGCCGCTGCCGCTGCTGGCGGCCTGGCTGCTGCCACGCGGGCGGACCGGCAGCGGCAGCGCACTGCGCCTGCCGCATCCGGGGCTGGTGCTCGACACCGCCTCGCAACCGGCGCCGGTGCCGCGCTTGCGGCGCTGGCTCGCGCTCGCCGCCTGGCTGCTGCTGGTGGTCGCCGCTGCGCGGCCGCAATGGCTCGGCCCGCCCGAGGACGTGGCCCGCACCGGCCGTGACCTGTTGCTCGCCGTCGACACCTCCGGCAGCATGAGCATCGAGGACATGCAGCTCGGTTCCACGACGGTGCCGACGCCGCGCTTCAACGTGATCCAGGCGATCGGCGCCGACTTCGTCGAGCGGCGCAAGGGCGACCGCGTCGGCCTGATCCTGTTCGGCAGCCGCGCCTATCTGCTGGTCCCGCTGACGTTCGATCTCGGGACCGTGGCGCGCCAGCTGCACGAGTCGGCGATCGGGCTGGCCGGGCGCGAGACGGCGATCGGCGATGCGGTGGGCCTGGCAGTCAAGCGCCTGCGCGACCGGCCCGAGAACCAGCGCGTGCTGGTGCTCCTGACCGACGGCGTCAACAACGCCGGCGAACTCGATCCGCGCAAGGCCACGGAGCTGGCCGGCGCCAACCACGTGCGCATCTACACGATCGGCATCGGCGCCGAGGCAATGCGGGTGGACAGCCTGTTCGGCAGCCGCATCGTCAACCCGTCCGAGGACCTGGACGAGGCGATGCTGCAGGCCATGGCGGAGCAGACCGGCGGGCGCTACTTCCGCGCGCGCAACAGCGGCGAGCTGGCCGGCATCTATGCCGCCATCGACCAGCTCGAGCCGGCCGCCGACAAGGCCGACAGCCTGCGCCCGGTCCAGGAGCTGTACTGGCCGCCGCTGGCCCTCTCGCTGCTGGCCGGCGGCTTTGCGCTGGTGCTGCCGGGCTTCCGGCTGCGCGGCCTGCAGGCCGGCCCGTGACGTCCGCGCTGGCCGACTTCCACTTCCTGCGGCCGCTCTGGCTGCTGGCCCTGCTGGCGTTGCCGCTGCTGCTGGCGAGCGGGCGCCTGCGCCGCGCCGATGCCGGCGCCTGGCGCCACGCGGTCGACCCGCAGCTGCTGCCGCATCTGCTCGAAAGCGGCGACGACCGGGCCGGGCGCGGTTCGCGCTGGGTCGCGGCGGCGGCCTGGACGATCGGCTGCCTGGCGCTGGCCGGTCCCGCCTGGGAACGCGAGCCGATGCCGCTGTACCGCAACGAGTCGGCCCGTGTCATCGTGCTGGAGCTGGCCCCGTCGATGCTCGCGCAGGACCTCAAGCCGAGCCGCCTGGAGCGGGCCCGCCACAAGATCGGCGACATCCTCGACCGCAGCCGCGACCAGCAGACGGCGCTGATCGGCTATGCCGGCGACGCATTCGTCGCGGCGCCGCTGACCGACGACGTCAACACCGTGCGCAACCTGGTGCAGGCGCTCGATCCGACCGTCATGCCGGTCTCCGGCAACGCGACCGGCCGCGCGATCGAGCGCGCGGTCGACCTGATCCGGCAGGCCGGCGCCCGCAGCGGCGAGATCATCGTGATCGCCGACAGCGCGTCCGCCGATGCCGCCGCTGCGGCCGCGGCCGCGGCGGCGCAGGGCCTGCACGTCTCGGTACTCGCCGTCGGCACGGCGGCCGGCGCGCCGGTGGCCTTGCCCGACGGCGGCTTCCTCAAGAGCCCCGGCGGCGAGATCCTCGTGCCCAAGCTGGAGGAGGATCGCCTGCAGGCGGTGGCCGCCGGCGGCAAGGGACGCTACGTCGCAGTGAGCGCCGACGGCGGCGACCTGGATGCCTTGCTCGGCTCGGCACCGGCGACACGCGGCAACGCGACGGAACTGGATGATGCCGCCCGGAGCGCGCGCTTTCGCGATCGCGGGCCGTGGCTGCTCCTGCTGATGCTGCCGGTCGCGCTGGCGGGCTTCCGCCGGGGCTGGCTGATGGCGCTCGCCGTGTGCGTGGTGCTGCCGGCGCCGCACGCCGGTGCGGCCTCGCTGGCCGATCTCTGGCGGCGCCAGGACCAGCAGGCGGCGGCGGCGCTGAGCGCCGGCGACGCCAAGACGGCGCTGGAGGTGGCCCGTTCACCGGACTGGCGCGGCAGCGCGGCGTTCCGCGCCGGCGACTACCAGGCGGCCGTGCAGGCCTGGCAGCAGGCCGAAGGCGCCGAAGCGGCCTACAACGAGGGCAATGCACTGGCCAAGCTCGGCAAGTACGAGGAGGCCATCGCCGCCTACGATCGCGCGCTCGGTCAGGCGCCCGACATGGCCGATGCGAAGGCCAACCGGCAGGCGATCGAGGAGTGGCTCGAGCAGCAGCAGGCGCAACAGCCGTCCTCGCCGCCGCCGGAAGGGCAGCCGGGCGAGACCGGGGAGTCCCAGCCCGAGGGGCAGGGACAGGACCCCGGCCAGTCCGGTGAGCCGTCGCAGGGCGGGCAGGGCGGCCAGTCCGCGCCGGCACAGGATCCGGCCGCCGACGGCCAGCAGGGCCAGGACGAACCGGCTTCGTCCGGCACGCCGAAGGATGCCGGCGACGGCAAGGCCTCCGACGCCGGCAAGCCCGACGATCCCGCGTCCACGGAGGCCGAACGGGCCGGCCAGAAGCAGGCGCTTTCCGAAGCCATCGACCAGGCGCTGGCGCAGGGCAAGGGCGGCCAGGCACCGGCAGCCGGCGAGCCGAAGAAGCCCGGCGAAGCCCCTGCGCTGTCGGCCCAGGAAGCGGCCGACCAGGAACAGCAGCAGGCGATGAAGCAATGGATGGAGAGGATCCCCGACGATCCCGGCGGCCTGCTGCGGCGCAAGTTCCTGCTCGAGTACCAGCGCCGGCAGCAAGGCGGAGGAAACGGCCCATGATGATTCGAATGGCGCGCGGCATCGTCGCGGCGCTGGCGCTGCTCTTCGCCGCGCTGGCCGGTGCGGCCGACGGCGGCGTTCGCGCCTGGCTCGACCGCGACACGATGCAGCTCGGCGAAAGCGTGACCTTGAACGTCGAGAGCCAGGGCGGCGGCGGGCAACCCGACTTCTCGGCGCTCGATCGCGATTTCCGCCAGTTGGGCACGCAGTCCAGCCGCCAGGTCAACATCGTCAACGGCGCGACTGCCGTGAAGACGCTGTGGGCGGTCGCGCTCGAACCCAAGCAGGAGGGCGTGCTGACCGTACCGGCGATCACGGTCGGTGGCGCGCAGACCGAGCCGCTGACGCTGACGGTGCTGCCGCAGCCGTCCGGCGCCCAGGGCAAGCCCGGCGACGACATCTTCGTCGAGGTCACCGCCGATCCACTGGCGCCCTACGTCCAGCAGCAGATCCGTTATGCGGTCAAGCTCTACTTCGCCTTCGACCTGACCGACGGCAACCTCGGCGAGCCGAAGGCCGATGGACTGGTCGTGCAGCGGCTCGGCCAGGATCGCCGCTATGTCGCCAACATCGGCGAGCGCCGGTATCACGTCGTCGAGCGTCACTACGCGCTGATCCCCGAGGCGAGCGGCACGCTGCGCATCCCGGCCCTGGTGTTCCGCGGCAGCGCGCTGGACCCGCGCGACCCGACCGGTTTCTTCAATCGCGGCCGGGCGGTCTCGGCCAGTTCGGATGCGGTCGATCTGCATGTCCGGCCGCGGCCGGCCGCCTGGGGGGCGGGCGCGTGGCTGCCCGCGGTCGAGCTGACGCTGAGCGACGAGAGTGACCTGCCGGCCGAGGTGCGTGTCGGCGATCCGGTCACGCGCACGGTGCGGCTGCGCGCGCAGGGACTGGGCTACGAGCAGTTGCCGGAGCTGGAGTTCCCGGTCCTGGACGGCGCCGAGATCTATCCGGACAAGTCGCAGGTGACCACGCGCGACGACGGCACCTGGCTGTTCGGCGAGCGCGTGCGCAAGTTCGCCGTGGTGCCGACGCGTCCGGGCAAGCTGGAGCTGCCGGCGCTCGCGATACGCTGGTGGAACACCACCACCGGCAGCGAAGCCACGGCGGTACTGCCGGCGCGTACGGTGGACGTGCTGCCGGCCGCGGCCGGTGCGGCACCGCCGCCGGTGGCGAGCCCGGCCGTTCCCGCCGCAACCGCCGACCCGGCGCCGCCGCCGGCATCGGGCGAGGCACCCGCCGTGGTCGCTTCGACCCGCACCTGGCAATGGGTGGCGATCGCCGGCTTCGGCCTCTGGCTGGCGACGCTGGTACTGTGGTGGCGGCGCTCGCAGCGCCGGGCGCCGGTGGCAGCGCCTGCCACGTCACCGGTTGCCGATGCGGGGACTGCGCGGACCCTGTTCCTGCGAGCGGCCGCACTCGGCGAGCTGGCCGGTGCCGAGCGCAGCCTGATCGCCTGGGCCCGGGTCGAACGCCCGCAGCTGCGCAACGTGGGCGAGGTCATCGCCGAACTGGCCGACGACGAACAGCGCGAAGCCCTGCTCGCGCTGCAACGTGTGCGCTACGCCGATGCGCCGGCGGACGGACTCGGCGCACGCCTGGAGCGGTCGTTCCGCGGCGGTCTCCGCTGGCGCGACCGGCCACGATCGCGCGAAGCGGCTTCGGTCTTGCCGGCGTTGTACCCGGATCGCTGAAACGCAGCGCGCGCGGTCACGGCTCGCACAGCGGTTCGCCGATGGCCTGGACGATCAGCGGCGAGAAGCCTTCGCCATTCGCACCGGCATCCGTGACCCAGCCGTGCCAGCGTCCCGGACCTGCTGCAGGATCCGGCAGCGCCAGGCCGCGCAGGGTGCCTCCGGCATCGAGGATCATCCGGCGGCCCGCGGCGCCGTCCTCGTCTTCGCGGTAGGTGATACGGAGTCCCGGCTGGCCAAGCCGGTTGCCGGTCGTCTCCACGTGCAGTTCCCGTACCGCGACCGGCCGTACCGCGCCGGCCTGCACGGGCTTGCCGAGGCAGCGAACCTCGGGCCAGGCGTACATCGCGATGCCGCGATCGGCCAGCAGCGGCAGCGCCGCGGCCAGCTCGTCCGCGACGGTCTCGCCGAGCGCCAGGTCCGGCGGCAGCACGCCGACGGCGGCCGCGGTCGCCACCTGTTCGGCCCGGACCTGCATCGATCGCGCGAGCAGGACCATCCAGAACGTGCTGGGCAGCACCAGCAGCGCCACGGCCAGGACGGCGGCCGGGCGCAGCCGGCCACCGGGGCGCAGCACGGCGGCGACCAGCAGGCCGGCCCAGAACAGGCTCGACCAGGGCAGGTAGCGCGGTGCGTGCACCTGGTCCGGGAATTGGATGAAGTAGCCGGTCCGCGAGATCGCGACCAGACCGCCGACGGCCAACCCGAACCAGGCGATGCCGAGCGCCACGCGCCGGGCGGGATCGGTGTCCGCGGGCGCGCGCCAGGCCCGCCAGGAGGCGGCCAGCAGGGCGAGGCCGCCGGCCGCGCCGACCAGGGCCTGCGGAAGCGGAGAGGTCTGCACCGGTCCGAACAGGTTCGTGAACGCGACGGCGATCGCGGTCGCCGCCCGCGCCGTGACGCCGCCGGGCAGTTGCCCGGCGACCGCCGGGTCGACCAGCGGCCAGAGGACGTAGACGAATGGCGTGGCCAGCCAGCGCAGCAGCACGATCGCCTGTGCGGCAGGATCGATCACCAGCGTTCCGGTGACGCTCGCCGTCGCACCGCCCAGGTAAAGCGCCAGCGCCGTCGCCAGGCCCGCCAGCAGGACCACCCAGGCCGCGGACCTCGCACGCCCGAGTGCGAGGACGACGGCCAGCGCGGCGAAGCTGGCGATCCCGCTGCCGAACGACAGCGTCGCCAGCAGGGCCAGCAGGGTCGCCGCCACGGTCGCCCGCAGCGTCGGCTGCGGTCTGGCGACCTGGACGAGGGCGCCGAACAGGCACAGCACGATCAGGTAGACGCGCACCGACTCGTGGTCGTGCGCGAGCGCCCGTTCGTTGCCGAGCCAGAACAGGCCGAGCACCGCGATCAGCGCCGCCGCCGCGCGCCGGCCGGCGTCGATCCGGGCACCGGCGATCGAGCGCAGCCAGATGCCGGCGGCCGCCAGCGCGAGCACCAGTCCGAGCACGATCGCCGCCGCGGCCTGGCCGTCCAGGCCGTGCAGCGTGATCCAGCGCACCAGGTTCGGCAGCACTTCGCGGTGCCCGTTGTCGGCCGACACCACGCCCGCGAGGAACGGCTGCTCGAGCAGCTTGGCGTAGAGGCGCCATTGGTCCGCGTACGGCGTGCGCGGTGCCAGAACGAGCATCGCCGCGGCGCCCGCGACGAGATAGGCCGCGGCGGCGGCGAGGCAGGCGATCGCCGGGCGGCCGAGCGGCGAGCGGACGGGCACCATGCGCAGCGTCAGAGCGGCCGGAGCAGGACGATCACCGCGCCGGTGCCGCCTTGTGCGGGGCGCGCCGAAGCGAACGCGAGCACGTCGGCACGCCGGCGCAGCAGCTGGTCGGTCAGCTTCTTCAGCACCGGGCCGTCGGCCTTGGACCGCAGTCCCTTGCCGTGGACGATGCGCACGCACAAGGCACGCTCGCGCCGGCACGCGTCGATGAACTGGCCGATCGCCTCGCGCGCGACCGGCACGGTCATCTGGTGCAGGTCGATCTCGGCACTGACACTGAACTGGCCGCGCCGCAGGCGCCGCAGCAGGCGCGGCGACTGACCCGCCTGCAGCCAGACCAGTTCCTCGCCGACCTCGATCGCCGCCGGATCGAACGGATGGTCGAGCAACTCGTGGCGGACCGCCGCTTCGTCACGCAGGAACTGCAGCGGCTCGGCCGGCGGCCGTGGCCGCGGCGGGGCAGTGGTGCCGCCGCGTTCGAGCGGACGCACCGGGCCGATCGCGTCGCGGAACAGCTGGCGGTCTTCGTCGTCGGGCGGTGGTGCCGGCTTCATCGTGCCAGCCTACGCGGAAAACGCGCTTTTTTCCCGCGTGCGACGCCACGGCTGCCGCACCGGGCCGGATGCGATCGCCGCGAGCGACCGCGCCGGCCCTCGACGATCCGGCCGCTGGCCGAGGCGACGGCACCGGTCGTACCGCAGCCGGGTTAAGAGCGGGGGACGAATCCGGTATCATCCACACTTTCCTCCGATGCCTCGGCAGGTGCTGGCTGCAGCGCCACGGTGCCGGTGCGCAACGGGTTTTCGTCGAGGGGTGCGATGCGGGTTCTTGTCAGCAACGATGACGGCGTGGACGCTCCGGGGATCGGCGTGCTCGCGCATCGCCTGCGCGAAGTGGGCGAGGTCACCGTGGTGGCTCCCGATCGCGACCGGTCCGGCGCCAGCAACTCGCTCACGCTCGATCAGCCGATCCGGGTCGCGCACCTGGGCGACGGGCGCTACCGCGTGGCCGGCACGCCGACCGACTGCGTCCATCTCGCCTTGTCGGGCCTGCTCGAGCAAGAACCCGACATCGTCGTCTCGGGCATCAACAACGCCGCCAACCTCGGCGACGACGTGATCTATTCGGGCACCGTCTCGGCGGCGATGGAAGGGCGCTTCCTGGGCCTGCCGGCGATCGCCGTGTCGCTGGTCACGGTCGACCACAAGGGCATCCACTACGACAGCGCCGCCAACGCGGTGCTGCTGCTGATCAACAAGCTGCTGCGCGATCCGCTGCCGGCCGACACGATACTCAACGTCAACGTGCCGGACCGGCCGTGGGACAGCATCGAGGGCTTCGCGGTCACGCGCCTGGGCCGGCGTCACCGTTCCGCGCCCTGCGTGCCGCAGACCGACCCGCGCGGCCAGCCGATCTGGTGGATCGGGCCGGCCGGTGCCGCCGAGGACGACGGACCGGGCACCGATTTCCATGCGGTGCGCGAAGGTAAGGTGTCGATCACGCCGATCCACGTGGACCTGACGCGCTACCAGGCGCTGGAGAAGGTCGGCGGCTGGGTGCAGTCGCTGCACACGCGCAACGGAGCGTCCGCGTGAGCCCGCCCCGGTGAGCCTGTTCTCGCATCGCAACCCGCAGGCGCAGGGCGTGGGCATGACGTCGCAGCGCGCGCGCGACCGCATGGTCGAGCGCCTGCAGGCCGACGGCATCCGCGACCGGCGCGTGCTCGACGTGATCCGCCATCTTCCGCGCCACCAGTTCATCGACGAGGCGCTGGCCTCGCGCGCCTACGAGGACACCGCCCTGCCGATCGGCCGCGGCCAGACCATCTCGCAGCCGTGGGTGGTCGCCCGCATGACCGAGGCGCTGATCGAGCACGGCCTGCCCGGACGCGTGCTGGAGATCGGTACCGGGTCGGGCTATCAGGCGGCCGTGCTGGCCGGCCTGGTCGCCACCGTCTACACGGTCGAGCGCATCGAGGAACTGCTGCGCTCGGCGCGGCGGCGCTTCAGGGCGCTGGGCATCGCCAACATCCGCTCCAAGCACGACGATGGGCGGCTGGGCTGGCCGGAGGAAGCGCCGTTCGACGCGATCCTCGTCACCGCTGCCGATGCCGAGCTGCAGGTCGCCCTGCTGCAGCAGCTCGCGCCGCAAGGGTGCCTGGTCGCGCCGGTCGGGCCGCCGGGACGCCAGGTGCTGACGCGGATCCGCGCCGGCGAGGACGGCTGGCTGCGCGAGGCACTCGGGCCGGTGAGCTTCGTGCCGCTGCTGGGAGGCACCGGATGAAGCTGTTCGGACCGTTGTACGAACGCGCGATGCGCTGGGCGGCGCATCCGCGCGCGGTGTCGCTGCTGGCGGGCCTGAGTTTCGTCGAGGCGATCATCTTCCCGGTGATGCCCGAGGTCATGCTGGCGCCGATGACACTGGCGCGACCCAAGCACTGGTTCCGCTATGCGACGATCAGCCTGATCGGCTCGCTGACCGGTGCCGTCGTCGGCTATGCGCTCGGCCACTTCGCGTTCGCGGCACTGCAGCCGGTGATCCAGTGGCTCGGCTGGGGGCCGGCGATCGACGCGCACGTGGCGCACCTGCGCGAGGTCGTCGCGCAATCGCCGTGGCAGGCGTTCTGGCTGCTGGTGCTGGCCGGCTTCACGCCGATACCGCTGAAGATCTTCACCTGGGCCGCCGGCATCGTCGGCGTGCCGATCGTGCCGTTCCTCGCCAGCATGCTGGTCGGCCGCGGCAAGCGCGTCTATCTGCTGTGCGGCCTGATCCGGCTTGGGGGCAAGCGGGCTGAACAGGCGCTGCACCGCTGGATCGAGGTGATCGGCTGGGGGGTCATCGGCTTGATCGTCCTGCTGGTAATCTACTTTAAGTTCTGGCACTAACTGGCTGACATGGCAGGAATGCTTTTCCGCGAACGCTGCGTAGGGTGCTGCCAGGCCGGGCTACTGCTGGTGCTGGCGCTGCTGGCCGGCTGTGCCTCCACCGGCCCGGCGCCGGTCGAGGACCGCAGCGGCCGCGCGCCGCGCAGCGCCGCCGCACCGGCGCGGGCCACCGCGCCGGTGCCCGACGGTGCCACCCACCGGGTGGCCCGGGGCGATACCTTGTACGGCATCGCGTTCCGCAACGGCCTGGACTACCGTGACCTGGCGCGCTGGAACGGCATCGATGCGCCCTACACGATCCGCGTCGGCGAGCAGCTGCGCCTGACCGATCCGTCCCGGCGGGCGGCGACGGCGGCACCGTCGCGGCCGCCGGTCCCGCCACCGACGGCAGCAAAGCCGGCCCCTGTGTCACCGGCCGCGCCGGCGCCCGCCGTGGTCGCCGCGCCTGCGCCGCCCCCTTCGTCGTCGCCGTCGGCACCGCGTCCGGCATCGCCGCCCCCGCCGGCGTCCACGCCCGCCGCGACGCCGCCTCCGGCCCCGGCCCCGGTGGCCTCCGCACCGGCGGGGGCGGTCGCCTGGCGCTGGCCGCTTTCGGGTTCCGTGCTGGCCGGCTACGTGGCCGGCGATCCGGCGCGCTCGGGTGTCGACATCGCCGGCAAGGCGGGTGGGCAGGTGGTCGCCGCCGCCGACGGCGAAGTCGTCTACAGCGGCAACGGGCTGGTCGGCTACGGCGAGCTGGTCATCATCAAGCACAGCCCGTCGCTGCTGTCGGCCTATGCCCGCAACGGTCGCCGTCTGGTGGAGGAGCGCGCACAGGTCAAGGCCGGCCAGCCGATCGCCGAGCTGGCCAGCAGCCGGCCGGTCCTGCATTTCGAGATCCGCAGGAACGGCAAGCCGATCAACCCGCTCGAATACCTGCCTTCGCGCTAAGCTTGCGTGATGGCAGGACCACCGTCCCGGGATCCCGCAACGGAAGACGACATCCTCGAGCTGCTCGACGCGATCGAGCCTCAGGACGACGAGGCGCGCTCGTCGACCGGCGTCTACCTCAACGAGATCGGCCTGATCCCCCTGCTGAACGCCGAGCAGGAATGGGCGCTGGCCGAGCGCGTGCACCGCGGCGACGTCGAAGCGCGCCGGCGCATGATCGAGTCGAACCTGCGCCTGGTCGTCACCGTCGCGCGCGCCTACGTCGGGCGCGGCCTGCTGCTGATCGACCTGATCGCCGAGGGCAATCTCGGCCTGATCCGCGCGGTCGAACGATTCCGCCCGGAGCGGCGGCTGCGCTTCTCGACCTATGCGGTCTGGTGGATTCGCCACGCGGTCCAGCAGGCGGTCATGCACCAGGGCCGGACGGTGCGGCTGCCGGTGCACGTATTGCGCGGGCTGGCCCAGGCGCTGCGCGCCGACCGCGAACTGACCACCCATCTGGGCCGTTCGCCGACGCTGGATGAGCTGGCGCAGGCGACCGGCAAGGCGCCGGCGGACCTGTCCGACCTGTTCCGGATCAGCGAAGGCATCAGCTCGCTCGATGCGCCGCTTTCCGAGGACGACAGCCGTGCGCTGATCGAGCAAATTGCCGACGAGGACGACCGCGCGGCCGCGAGCCCGGCCGCGGCCGATCCGGCCGGCCTGCAGTTGCCGCAGTGGCTGGACCATCTCAATCCGCGCCAGCGTCTGGTCGTCGAGCGGCGCTTCGGCCTGCAGGAGCAGCCGGTCCAGTCGCTGGCCGAGATCGCCCGCGACCTCGGCGTCACGCGCGAACGCGTCCGCCAGATCCAGGAGGATGCGCTGCGCAAGCTGCGCCGCCTGATGCAGTAGCGAGCCTGCGGGCGACGGGCCTGCCAGGTCGGGAGACGGATCGGGCGGGGCCTTCTCCGTGTGCCGTCGCGGCACCGGCGGACGGAATCGGCGGCACCGGACGAAAGGCGAGTGCGCCGCCAGCGGCGCGCCGGTGGGGCGGATCGGCTATCCGGGCAGGACGAAGGCGGCCACGACACGCCGGCCTTCGGCGGCCAGCAGGTTGTAGGTGCGCCCCGCCGCGGCATTGTCCATGACCTCCACGCCGATGCCCCGGCGCATCAGCGTCACCAGGTGCTCGCGTGGCGGGAACACCTGGCGCACGCCGGTACCGATCAGGACCAGTTCCGGCTGCAGCGCCAGCAGTGCGGCGACGGCGTCCGCGCCGATCGCCGCGGCCTCGCGGACCGGCCACGCCTCGACGATGGCGTCCGGCGCGAGCAGGAAGCTGGCGCGCAGCTCGCGGTCGATCACGGTGACCGCTTCCGGCGTGCAGCCTCGAATGAAGAAGTAGCCTTCGGGGCGGTCGTGGATCAGTTGCACGGGGCGTTGGTTCCGGACGCCGGCCCTACTTGGGCAGGCTGATCGCCGGCTGGTCGGGGTTGCGGCGGTACAGGCAGATGATGCCGCCGATCGCCTGCACCAGCTCGGCGCGGCTGGCGGCCAGGATCGCCGCGATCTGGTCCTGGCGCTGGTCGCGATCGCCCGCCAGGCGGACCTTGACCAGCTCGTGATGCGTCAGGGCCAGGTCCAGTTCGGCCAGCAGCGCGTCGCTGATACCGCGCTGGCCGACCTGGACCAGCGGATGCAGGGGATGCGCGAGCCCGCGCAGGTAGCGTTTCTGGTTCGGGTTCAACGACATGAACGGATTCGGATGGTGAGAAGGCGGCAACGGGGGCCGGGAAGCCTTTCAGGGTATCATGCAAGCCGTGTCGAACCTCTGTTTCCCATGGCGCGCAGCAAATCCAGCCATCGTTGGCTCAAGGAACATTTCGCCGACCCGTACGTCAAGCGCGCCCAGGCCGAGGGCTGGCGCTCGCGGGCGGTATTCAAGCTCGAGGAACTGATCGAGCGCGACGACCTGCTCCAGCCGGGCATGACCGTCGTGGATCTGGGTGCCGCGCCGGGCGGATGGTCGCAGATGGTGCGCGACCGGCTCGGCGACCGCGGCCGCGTGATCGGACTGGACATCCTGCCGATGCAGGGCATCGCGGGGGTCGATTTCATCGAGGGCGATTTTCGCGAGGAGAGCGTGCTGGCCACGCTGGAGCAGACCCTGGACGGCACGCCGGTCGATCTTGTGCTTTCGGACATGGCCCCCAACATGAGCGGCATGACCGCGGTGGACCAGCCCCGGGCGATGCACCTGGCCGAACTGGCCGAGGCGTTCGCGGCGGAGCACCTGCGGCCGGG
This sequence comes from Dokdonella koreensis DS-123, assembly GCF_001632775.1. Lineage (NCBI taxonomy): Bacteria > Pseudomonadati > Pseudomonadota > Gammaproteobacteria > Lysobacterales > Rhodanobacteraceae > Dokdonella > Dokdonella koreensis. The sequence continues at coordinate 2,393,819 of NZ_CP015249.1, read as the reverse complement.
CGGGGCCTATCTGACCAAGTTGTTCCACGGCCCGGGTTTCGACGATTACGTCAGGCGCTTGCGCGCGGCCTACCAGCGCGTCAGCATCCGTAAGCCGAAAGCCTCGCGGGCGCGCAGTCCCGAGGTCTACGCGCTGGCCACCGGCAAGCGCTAGGCAGCGGGAAGGGCGGCGCCGGATGCCGCGGAAGGTGGTTTGGGTGATATCACGGTTCGGCCGGAGCGGCGCGCACCAGAACGGCAAGAGGCGGGAACAGCAAGCATGAATGACATGGCCAAGAATCTGTTGCTCTGGGTGGTGATCGCAGTCGTCCTGCTCACCGTCTTCCAGAGCTTCAACCCGCGTGGCGCGGAAAGCCGCGAGCCGGTCTCCTATACCGAGTTCATGGCGCAGGTCCGCAACGGCCAGGTCGACCAGGTCACCGTCGGCAACGACAACCGCTCGCTCGAGGCGACCCTCAAGAACGGCTCGACGCTGCGCACGACCTTCCTGCCGACCGACAGCAACATCGACGAGCTGCAGAAGAACGTCGCCAAGGTCATCGTGCAGCCGCCCGACAACCGCACCTCGGTGCTGCGCATGCTGTTCGAGTGGCTGCCGATCCTGCTGTTCATCGGCATCCTGATCTATTTCATGCGCCAGATGCAGGCCGGCGCCGGCGGGCGCGGCGCGATGTCGTTCGGCCGGTCGCGCGCCAAGCTGCAGGGCGAGGACCAGATCAAGATCACCTTCGCCGATGTCGCCGGCTGCGACGAGGCCAAGGAGGAGGTCTCCGAACTGGTCGACTTCCTGCGCGACCCCTCCAAGTTCACCAAGCTCGGCGGCAAGATCCCGCGCGGCGTGCTGATGGTCGGCTCGCCCGGCACCGGCAAGACGCTGCTGGCGAAGGCGATCGCCGGCGAGGCCAAGGTGCCGTTCTTCTCGATCTCCGGCTCGGATTTCGTCGAGATGTTCGTCGGCGTGGGCGCGGCGCGCGTGCGCGACATGTTCGAGCAGGCCAAGAAGCACGCGCCGTGCATCATCTTCATCGACGAGATCGACGCGGTCGGCCGTCATCGCGGTGCCGGCCTCGGCGGCGGGCACGACGAGCGCGAGCAGACCCTCAACCAGCTGCTGGTCGAGATGGACGGCTTCGAGGGCAGCGAGGGCGTGATCGTCATCGCCGCCACCAACCGCCCCGACGTGCTCGACCCGGCGCTGCTGCGCCCGGGCCGCTTCGACCGCCAGGTCGTCGTGCCGCTGCCGGACATCAAGGGCCGCGAGCACATCCTCAAGGTGCACATGCGCAAGGTGCCGGTCGCCGCCGACGTCGAGCCGATCGTCATCGCGCGCGGCACGCCGGGCTTCTCCGGCGCGGACCTGGCCAACCTCGTCAACGAGGCGGCGCTGTTCGCCGCGCGCGAGAACGCGCGCGAGGTGACGATGCTGCATTTCGAGCGCGCCAAGGACAAGATCATGATGGGTGCCGAGCGGCGCTCGATGATCATGAGCGAGGACGAGAAGAAGCTGACCGCCTACCACGAGGCCGGCCATGCGATCGTCGGCCTGTCGGTGCCGCTGCACGATCCGGTGCACAAGGTCACGATCATCCCGCGCGGCCGCGCGCTCGGCGTCACGATGTACCTGCCCGAGCAGGACCGCCACAGCTACAGCAAGACCGAGCTGGCCAGCCGGTTGGCGAGCCTCTACGGCGGCCGCGTCGCCGAGGAGCTGATCTTCGGCGAGGACCGCGTCACCACCGGCGCCTCCAACGACATCGAGCGCGCCACGCAGATGGCGCGCAACATGGTCACCAAGTGGGGCCTGTCGGACGAGATGGGTCCGATCGCCTACGGCGAGCAGGAGGACGAGGTGTTCCTCGGCCGCTCGGTGACCCAGCACAAGAACGTCTCGGACGCGACCGCACGCAAGATCGACGAGGTCGTGCGCAGCATCCTGGGCCGCGAGTACGCGCGTGCGAAGGACATCCTGACAGAGAAGATGGACGTCCTGCACGCGATGGCCGACGCGCTGCTGACCTACGAGACGATCGACCGCGAACAGGTCGAGGACATCATGCAGGGCCGCACGCCCAAGCCGCCGAAGGACTGGAGCGGCCCGCCGAAGAAGGCGGGCGGCGAGGGCGGCAGCCGCGGCGGCGAGAGCCCGATCGGCGGGCCGGCCGTGCAGCCGCGCGCGGCCGCCGACTGACCAACGTCCTCGCCGTGCGGCGTGGCCTTCGCGGCCGCGGCCGCGCGGCCGACGGACCTGCCATCCGACGGGCCGCCTTGTGCGGCCCGCGTCTTTTCCGGGGGAGTCACGATGTTCGCCATCTCGCTCGACTGCAACGGCCGCCCGCTGGTCCTCGATCGCCCGCGCATCGCGGGCATCCTCAACGTGACGCCTGATTCGTTCTCCGACGGTGGCCGCTGGCCGGACGTGGGGCGAGCGGTCGAGCAGGGCCTGCGCCTGGCGGCCGAAGGGGCCGACCTGATCGACGTCGGCGGCGAATCGACGCGTCCGGGAGCCGAGCCGGTCGACGCCGCCGCCGAGATCGCGCGCGTGGTGCCGGTGATCGAGGCGCTGGCGCGGCAATCGGCGGTGCCGATCTCGATCGATACCTCCAAGCCCGAGGTGATGCGCGCGGCGGTCGCCGCCGGTGCCGGGCTGGTCAACGACGTCTACGCGCTGCGCCTGGACGGTGCGCTGGAGGCCGTCGCCGCGCTCGGCGTGCCGGTGTGCCTGATGCACATGCAGGGCGAGCCGCGCACGATGCAGGCGGCGCCCGAGTACGCCGATGTCGTCGCCGAGGTCCACCGGTTCCTGGCCGAGCGGCTGTTCGCCTGCCAGATGGCCGGCATCGACAAGAAGAAGATCCTCGTCGATCCGGGCTTCGGCTTCGGCAAGAACCTCGAACACAATCTTGCGCTGCTGCGCGAGCTGCGCCGCTTCGCCGAACTCGGGCCGGTCTTCGCCGGGCTTTCGCGCAAGGCGATGATCGGCACGCTGACCGGCCATGCCGAGGTCGAAGCGCGCGCTGCCGGCTCCGCGGCGGCGGCATTGATCGCCGTGCAGCGCGGCGCGGCGATCGTGCGCGTGCACGACGTGGCGATCACGCGCGATGCGCTGGCGGTCTGGCAGGGCGTGGCGGCCGGCGAGAAGCCGTCCGCGGCCCGCGCCGCGGCGGGTACGCCGCGCACGCCCTGGGACGAGGACTGAGCCGACGGCTCAGCGGCTGCGCGCGGCGCCGTCGCGCGGCGATCGGCGCCGCGGTAATCCAGGATCGGCCGCGGCCATGCGCCCTGCACTCGCCGTTGTGTCGCCTCGCAGGTGCCTGCCGCGGCGACGGCGACGTTCGGGCAGGACCGGGCGCGCCGTTGCCGGCACGCCCGGTCGGACCAGCTAGCGCTTGGCTGAGGCCTGCGGCTCGCCGAAATCGGTCGGTGGCGGCGGTGCCGTCACCCGCTGCGCCGGCTGGCGCTCGAGCTCGGCCAGCAGCACCTCCACCGCCTTCTCGATGCTCGGGTCGCGGCCGGCGGCGATTGCCTCCGGCCGGTCGATGACCTCGATGTCCGGGCTGACGCCCTCGTTCTCGACCGCCCAGCGGCCATCCGTGCCGAGGAAGCGGAACGTCGCCGCCAGGATCGAGCCGCCGTCGGCCAGCGACGGATTGCCGGAGATGCCGATCAGGCCGCCCCAGGTGCGCGTGCCGATGACCTTGCCGAGGCCGAGCTTCTTGAAGTAGTACGGGAAGGCATCGCCGCCGGAGCTGGACAGGCCGTTGGTCAGCATCGCCTTCGGGCCGGTGTGCGACAGCAGCGGCGTCGCCTGCGGGTCGAGCCCGCGCCGCTTCCAGTAGTTCAGCGGCTGGCGCGCGACCAGCTCGATCATGCGGTCGGGGATGAAGCCGCCGCCGTTGTAGCGGTCGTCGATGATCAGCGCGTCCTTGTCGGCATAGGCCAGCATGCCCTTGAACAGCTCGCGGTTGCCTTCGACCGCGGTGTTGGGCACGTGGATGTAGCCGATGCGGCCGCCGGAGAGGCGATCGACCAGCGCGCGGCGCGAGGCGACCCAGTCCAGATAGCGAAGGCCGAGCTCGGAGGTGATCGTGCGCACACGCACCTCGCGGCTGCCGGCGGCGGCGGGCTTGCCGTTGATCCGCAGCACCACGTCCACCTCGCCCTTGTTCTGCAGCAGCTGGTAGACGTTCTTGACGCTGCGCGCGTCGACGCCGTCGACCGCGATCAGGAACTCGCCCGGCTTGACCGCGACACCCGGCTCGGCCAGCGGCGAGCGCGAATACGGGTTCCAGTTCTCGCCCGGGTAGATACGGGCGATGCGGAAGTAGCCGGAGGCGTCGGCCTCGAACTCGGCGCCGAGCAGGCCGCCGGCGCGCCGCTCGATCTTCGGCTCGTCGCCCTGCTGGACGTAGACATGGCCGGCGTTGGCCTCGCCGGCGATCTCCTGCAGCAGGTAGTCCAGGTCCTGCCGCGAGGCGACGTGGTCGACCAGCGGCGCGTACTTGGCGCGGATCGCGTTCCAGCGCTCGATGCCGCCGTGCACGCCGGGGTCGTAGAACCAGTCGCGCAGGATGCGCCAGCCGTCGACGAACTGCTGCCGCCACTCGCGCCGCGGATCGACCAGCAGCTGCATGCGCGCCAGGTCCACCGTTCCCTTGGCGAAATCCTGGTCCGGCTTGGGCTCGATCAGCGCGAACTTGTCGCGCTGCTGGACCAGCAGCAGCTTGCCGTCGCCGCTCAGGCGGTAGTTTCCGGCGCCGCGCACTACCGTGCTGTCCTTGTCGGCCTCCAGCGGCAGCATGCGCAGATCGATCGCGCTGCCGCCGCGGTCACTGCCGGCGGCGATGTAGAACACCGCCTCGGACGTGGCCGACAGGCCGCGGTAGTTGCCGGCCGGCGCCTTCAGCGCCTGCTCGCGGCCGATCAGGCCGTCCACATCGATGCGCACGGCCGGCGGCGTCTTGGCGCCGTCCTTCTTCTTTTCGTCCTTGGGCGACGGGGCCGCGGCCGCCTTTGCGTCGTCGCGATACAGCGCCGGGCCGTCGGCGGCCAGGCTCACCGCGTAGATGCGCGTGGCATTGGTGTAGAGATAGTTCTGCTCGTAGGCGCTGAAGGTGAGGTTGTAGTCGCGGTTGGACAGGAAGTAGAGCCGGCGGCCCTGCGGGTCGAACGCGGGGCTGTTGGCGCTGGACGCGGCCGAGGTCGCCGGATGGCGCGTGCCGTCCTTGAGCGAGTAGAGCCAGATCCGCGTCAGGTTGTTGTCCGCTTCCAGCGTGTAGGCGAGCCAGCGGCCGTCGGGCGACCAGGTGTACTCGGTGATGTCGTCGTTGCGGCTGGTGTCCACGTCGGTGGTCTTGCCGCTGGCGACGTCGACGATGCGCAGCCGCTGCTGCTTGTCGGCATAGGCGATGTGCCTGCCGTCCGGCGAGAACAGCGGCGCGAAGCGCCAGATGCCACCGTCGCGCGTCAGCTGCTTGGGTGCGCCGCCGTCGGTCGGCTGCAGGTACAGCTCGTACTCGCCGGTGGCGTCGGACAGGTAGGCGAAGCTGCGGCCGTCCGGCGCCAGCGTGACGCCGATCTCGCGCGCGTCGGGCGTCTGCGAGAGGTTGGTCACGTCGCGGTTCTTGCCGCTGACCCGGAACACCTCGCCACGGGCCGCGAACAGCAGCGTGCCGCCGTCCGCGGTCAGGTCGTAGGAGTCGACCTGGCCGGCGACGTTCTTCCAGGCCGGCACGGTCTGCGGGAAGTCGCCGGCCACGCGGATCGGGATCTCGCGCGCCTGGCCGCTGGCCGGGTCGAAATGCCAGAGGCCGCCGCCCTTCTCGAACACGATCGCGTCGCGGCCGGCGCTCGGCCAGAGCACGTCGAAGTCGGTGAAGTGGGTCAGCTGCCGCGGCTCGCCGCCGCCGGCCGGCATCTGGAACAGGTTGACCGTGTAGTTGCGGTCGGAGGTGAAGTAGATCGTGTCGCCGATCCACATCGGCTGGTTGTCGCTGGCCGGGTCGTCGGTCAGGCGCTGGGAGGTGTTGTTGACCAGGTCATAGGTCCACACGTCCTGCGCGCGGCCGCCGCGATAGCGCTTCCAGCTGCGGAACTCGCGGTCGATCGGCGTGTAGACGAAGTGGTTGCCGTCCGGTGACAGCATGCCGCCGCCGGTTTCCGGCACCGCCAGCGGGCGTTCCATGCCGCCCGCGAACGGCACCAGGTACGGCCGCCCACCGCGGTCGTCGGTGGGTACGCGGTTGGCGCGGACGAGGATGTTGGCGCCGTCAGGCGTCCAGTCGAGCACGCGGTAGTCGGTGCCGCCGCGCGGGGGCTGCGCGCCGACGTCGTTGTACCAGGTCAGCTGCCGCGGCGCGCCGCCGGCGGTCGGGATCACGTAGACCTGCCGCGTGCCGTCGTACTCGGCCGAGAACGCGATCCAGCGGCAGTCCGGCGAGAACTTCGGATACAGCTCGCGTCCCTCGTGCGAGGTCAGGCGCAGGGCGGTCCCGCCGGTCGCGGCGGCCGTGTAGATGTCGCCGGCATGGACGAAGGCCACCGTCTCGCCGCAGATGTCCGGGAAGCGCAGCAGCCCCGTGGTGCCGGGAGGGACCGCCTGGACGGTGGGCGCGGCGGCGAGGGCGAGAACGATCGGGACGGCAAGACGGCGCATCGGTGGCTCCAGGACGAACGAGCCGGCGATTGTAGTCGCAGCCCGCCGGGTGGCAGTGGGCCGAAAGCCATGCCCGGGCCGGCAACGGGGCGTGACCGTGCGCTCGCTGCGCTGCAACGAAACCGCGCTCCCGCCAGTCTGAGACAATGGCCGATGTGGCCTTGCAGCCGGCCGCGAAGGCTCGCCCCTCAACGGAAAACCGCCATGTTCTCCCGCACGCTGTTCGCGTCATCCGTTTTCCTCATGGCCGCCCTGTCCGGCGGCGCCCAGGCGCAGAGCGACGAAATCCTCCAGCGCAACCTCGACAAGTACCTGGCCTATGCCGGCCCGCCCGTCGACTCGTTCCAGTTCTTCAAGCTCGACCAGTGGGAGCGCGTCGGGCGCTACCAGGTGGTGGTCTGGACCCGGGTCAGCGAAGCGTACCTGCTGACCGTCGATCCGCCGTGCCGCGAACTGGAATGGGCCAAGGCGATCGGCGTGACGTCCTCGGCCAATACGGTCAACCGCCGTTTCGATTCGGTCCTCGCGTCCGGCGAGCGCTGCCGGATCGAGGAGATCCGGCCGATCGACTACAAGCGCCTGCGCAAGGACGAGATGGCCGGCGCGCGCGGCGGCTGAGCGGTCAGTCGTCGGCGCCCGGGTCGAGCCCCGGGAACAGCACCTCGGTATAGCCGAACTTGGTCCAGTCGCTGATCCGCGACGGATAGAGCCGGCCGATCAGGTGGTCGCATTCGTGCTGGACCACGCGGGCGTGGAAGCCTTCGGCGATGCGCTCGATCGGATCGCCCTGCGGGTCGCGGCCGGTGTAACGGATGGCGCGGTAGCGGTCCACCGCGCCGCGCAGCCCCGGCACCGACAGGCAGCCCTCCCAGCCTTCCTCGGTCTCGGGCGAAAGCGGGGTGATGACGGGATTGGCGAGGATCGTCCGCGGCACCGCCGGCGCATCCGGATAGCGCTCGGACCGCTCGAAGCCGAAGATCACCAACTGCAGGTCGACACCGATCTGCGGCGCCGCCAAGCCGACGCCGCCGGCCGCATGCATGGTGTCGAAGAGGTCGGCGATCAGCGTGTCGAGTCCGCCGCCGAACAAGGCTTCGGGCACCGGCTGGGCGATACGCAGCAGCCGCGGATCGCCCATCTTGAGGATCGGATGGATCATGCCGGGCCGCGCTTCGCCGCGTTCACTCGGGGACGTAGCCGGCCGGCTTCTCGGCGCCGCCGCCGAAGAAGTACTTCTCCATCTCGCCGGCCAGGAAGGTACGGGTCTTGGGATCGAGCGGGTTCAGGCGGTTCTCGTTGATCAGCATCGTCTGGTGCGCCAGCCACTCGGCCCAGGCCGGCTTGGACACCTGTTCGAAGACGCGCCGGCCCAGCTCGCCCGGCCAGGGGGCGAAATCCAGGCCCTCGGCCTCGCGGCCGAGCTTCACGCAATGGATCATTCGGGGCATGTTTCCAGTTTCTCGAGCAATCTGCGCACGGGCGCAGGAAGGCCGAGTGTCGCCCATTCGGCCGCATCGAACCAGCCGTGCTCGGGCGCGTCGGCGACCGCCGCCGTCGTCGCGTCGGCGTCGAACACCAGCGGCGTGACGTTCAGCCGGAAATGGCTGAAGACGTGCTCGAACGGCGGCAGCCGTACCTGCGCCTCGCGGACGCCGCCGGTGCGCCGGCGCAGGGTCTCGGCGGCGGCGGACGGATCGTCGGTTTCCGGCAGGCTCCACAGCTGCGCCCACACACCGGTCGGCGGACGGCGTTCCAGCAGGACACGCCGGTCGCCGGCACGGGCGATCAGCATCGTCGTGTGACGCAGCGGCAGCGTCCGCGCCGGCTTCGCGGCCGGCAGTTCGCGCGTGCGGTCTTCGCGGCGGGCGACGCAGTCCTCGGCGAGCGGGCAGGTCAGGCAGGTCGGACGCGCACGCGTGCACACGGTGGCGCCCAGGTCCATGATCGCCTGTGTGTAGTCGGCGACGCGCCGGTCCGGTGTCTGCGCCTCGGCGTGCCGCCAGAGCAGGGCCTGTACCGCCGTGCTGCCCGGCCAGCCGTCGACACCGTGGAAGCGGGCCAGCACGCGCTTGACGTTGCCGTCGAGGATCGCGTGGCGGTCGCCCCAGGCCTGGGCGAGGATCGCCGCGGCGGTCGAGCGGCCAATCCCCGGCAGGGCGGCCAGGGCATCGGCGTCGCGCGGCAGGTCGCCGCCGTGGTGTTCCACGCACAGTCCTGCGGCGCGATGCAGGTTGCGCGCGCGGCTGTAGTAGCCCAGTCCCGACCAGAGGCCGAGGACCGCATCCAGCGGCGCGGCGGCCAGGTCCGGCAGCGTCGGCAGGGCGGCGACGAAACGCTCGAAGTACGGGATGACCGTACGTACCTGGGTCTGCTGCAGCATGATCTCGCTCAGCCAGACCCGGTACGGCGTGCGCGGGTCCTGCCAGGGCAGGTCGTGGCGGCCGTGGTGCTCGAACCAGGCCAGCAGGCGCGGGGCGATCGCGTTCAATGGTCGCTCTTCGGTCCGGACGTGTCCGGATCGGGCTGCACTTCCAGGCGCAGGCCTTCGATGCGGGTGCCGTCGATTTCGATCGCGCGGACGCCGGCCTTGCCGGACAGCGGCGGAATCGCCTCGATCCGGCCACCCTCCCGCCGCCATTGCGCGAGCCAGGCGTCCAGTTCGCCGGCATGCTCCAGGTCCAGGTCGATCCCGGTGGCCAGCAGCGTCTCGCCGCGCTTCAGGCTGCCGTCGCGGATCTGCAGGCGGAATGCCGGCGTGCCGCCCGTTGCGGCCTCCGCCGGGCGCGTGGCCAGCCAGGACTCGAGCACGTCCAGATCCACCCGCGGCCGGTCGACGACGAGCCGCTCGATCGCCGGCGGGCGCTGCCACAGGCTGCGCCAGGGCAGGGCCAGCTCCAGGCGCTCGGCGGTGAACAGTGGTGCGTCGCCACCAGCCGGCCGGAGGTCCGGCGCAGCCAGCCGCAGCTCGAGGGTCGGCACCAGGCCGTAGCCGACGCTGCGCTCCAGCACCAGGTCCAGCCCCAGCCGGCTGCGGATCTGGTCGACGAGCACCCGCGTGACGATCGCCGGCCGCGCGGCATAGCCGATGGCGCCGGCGACGGCGGCGAGCAGGACGGCGGCGAGCAGCCAGCGGATCTTGCGCCGGCCAGGAAAGCGGGCACCGGATGGCGCCGGCGTAGCGGGGGGAGGTGTCACGAGCGCGTGGGTTCAGTCGAAGTGGAGCTGGTCGGCAACCTCGTAGAGCCGCACCAGCGGTTCCATGTCGAGCAGGTAGTCCGGATCGTTGGGATAGTAGACCGAGCGTTCGGGATTCTCGCCGGCGAAGCGGCGCACCGCATCCATCGAATCCCACAGCGAGACCAGCATGATCTCGCAATGCTCGCCCTGGTTGCGGCGCAGGACCGTGACGCCGCGGCTCCCGGGAATGCCGGCATAGGCCTTCAGGCCCGTCTCGCGCAGGTAGGCCAGGTAGGCATCGGCCTTGTCGACCGGCGTGATGCCGCGCCAGATCCGGGCGATCATCGTAACGTCTCCACGGGACGCCAAGGAAGCTCGATCTATCCACAGCGGCCGCCCGATGTCCAGACCGCGCGCAGCATGCGGGCAGGGCCCGGCCGTGGCGGCCGCTGCGTGAACGGCCACACGGGCGCAACGCGCGGGCTTGCGCAGGCGATCGTTCTGGCTTGAAATCGAGCTGGCTTGAAATCGAGCAGCGCCGCATCATCGGCGCCACCGCCAGCCGATACACTGCCTCCCGGGAGGGACGTCATGCTCAGTCAGCTCGGTATCTTCGTACTGGCCACGGTGTTGCTGGCGCTCGGCAACGACGCCTTCGTCCGTGGCGCCTCCGGCCTGTTGCTGAGGAGCGGCGCCAGGAGCTACGGCGTCGCGCTGGCGGCGACGGCGCTCGGGGTGCTGCTGCCGGCGCTGGCGGTGATCCTGGCTGCCGCATTCGACGACCAGCCGGAACTCGCGCTGGGCAGCCTGATCGGCGGCGGCATCGCGCAACTGGCCCTGATCCTCGGCCTGGCGGCGGTGGCGGCACCGCTGGTGGTGCGCCTGAAGCTGTTCCGCTGGGCCAATCCGGCCTTGATGGCCGCCATCGTGCTCCTGGGGCTGCTCGCGTTCGACGGGACGCTCGGCCGGATCGACGGCATCGTCCTGCTCGCCGGTTGGCTGGCGGTGATGATCGCGACCATCGTCTCCGCGCGGCGCGAGGATGCCTCGATCCGCAACGAGCTGGCGGCCGCGACCGGCACCTCGATGCTGGTCTGGCGCGACTCGCTGCGCGTCGTCGTCGGCGTGGTGATGCTGCCGTTCGCGGCCGTGTGGCTGGTGCGGTCCACCGCGGCGCTGGCCGTCGGCTGGGGCCTGGCGCCGGTGGTCGCCGGCTTGCTGCTGCTCGGCATCGCGGCGGCGCTCGCCAGCCTGCCGGCCGCACTGGTAGCGGCACGCCGCGGGCAGGGTGATTTCGTGGTCGCGCATGCGCTGGTGGCGGGACTGGGCAACGTCCTGCTGCTGGTGGGCGGGCTGGCTGCCTGGCAGCCGCTGGACGTCGCGCGCTCGCTGCAGCGGATCGAGATTCCGGTGCTGTTCGCGCTGGCCGTGGCGCTTTATCCGATGATGCGCAGCGACAGCGAGCTGTCCGGCCGCGAGGGCTGGGTGCTGGTCGCCGTGTTCGCGCTGTTCGTGGTCGGCGAGACGTTCCTGATCGGAGCCTGGTCGTGAGTACGCGCCGCGCCGTGCCGCGGAGGGTGGCGGCATGAGCCTGCTCGCCTGGGCCGGCTGGCTGGCGGCGGCGATCGCGCTCGTGGTGGCGGTGGCCCAGCGGCTCGCCCTGCGCCGCGAGGTCGCGCGCCGCGAAAGCCTGGAGCGCGGCAAGCAGGCGCTGGCCGCCGAGCTGGCCGAACTGGAGGCGCGGCAGGGCCAGGTGGCCCAGGTCGGTGGCTATGCCGGACTCGGCCAGCTGGCCGCCGGCGTCTGCCGCGAGATGGCGCGCCCGCTCGGCTTCGCGCGCAACAACGTGCAGCTGGCGAGCGGCCAGATCGCCGACTACCGCAAGCTGGTCAAGGCCTACGACGCTGCCGTGCAGTACTGCCTGCAGCCGGTCGAGCTGATCCTCGGCGCCGATCCGGCGAGCCTGGAGAACGTCATCCGGCACGTCGAAGGTGCGCGCAGCAAGCTGTTCCAGGCGCGCCAGAGCCTCGAGCGCAGCGCGTTCCTGGACGACGCCCGCGACCTGCTGGAAGACGCCGACACCGGCCTGGCGCGCCTGGACGGCATCGCGCGCGGGCTCGGCGCGCATGCCCGCAGCGAGCGGGAGGACGCCGAGTGGATCGACCTCAACGCCCTGGTCGACGCGGTGCTGAACGCGACCGGCCATCTGCGCGCCGACCGGATCGAGCTGCGCCGCCAGGCCGGCGACCTGCCGCGCCTGCGCGCGGTGCCGACCCAGCTCAGCCAGATGCTGATGAACCTGGTCACCAACGCGGTGCAGGCGATGCCGGCCAGCGGCCAGCTGCAGGTGGTCACGCGGCGCGGCGAGGCGGGCGCCGTCGAGATCGAGGTCGCCGACAGCGGCCACGGTATCGACGACGACGTGCTGGCGCGGATCTTCGAACCGTTCTTCACGACGCGCGCGGTGGGACAGGGGCTGGGCATCGGCCTGGCCGTCGTCCACCGTGTGGTCAAGCGGCATGGCGGGTCGGTCCGGGTGCACAGCTCGGCCGCGGGTTCGCGTTTCGTGGTCAGTCTGCCGGTGGAGGCCGCCCCCAATTCCGAGGTGCAGCCGGCCGAGCCGGCGGCTGCGGCCTGACCGGGGAGGGCTTCGATGGAGCCGTTGCGGATACTGGTCGTCGCCAGCGAGGCGCCGGTCGCGCGGACGCTCAAGGCGCTGCTGCGTGCCCATCAGGTGATCGTGGACGGCGCCGATGCCGCGGTCGCGACGGCCCGTGACCACGACGTCGACGTCGTCGTGTGCTGCGGGCGCTTCCCGGCCGGCGATGCCTCGCGCCTGCTGGCCGAGCTGCGGCTGGCACAGCCGCGGGCCGAACGCATCATGCTGATCGAGCGCGAGAGCTTCGCCGCCGTCGCCGCCGGCGTGAACGAGGGCGAGGTCTGGCATGTCGCGCCGGTGCCCTGGCCCAGCAACGATGTCCTGCAGGCGGTGGTCGCCGAAGCCGGTGCGGTCGCCCGCGCGGCCCCGGCACTGGCACCGGACCATGCCGGCGCGCAGGAGCAGGCCTGGGCGCGCAACCAGGTCGGCGTGCTCGTGGTCGAGGACGATCCGACGCTGCAGCAGCGCCTGCGCGAGCAATTGCAGGCGCGCTACCAGGTGCGTTTCGCCAATTCCGCCGAACGTGCGATCCACGCGATCGAGCAGTACGAGACCGGCGTGCTGTTCGTCGAGGTCGATTCGCGCCAAGGCGACCTCGGCGGCTGGCTGCAGGCGATCAAGGCGCATCAGCCGCAGATTCTCGCGATCGCGGCCTGCACGCGCCCCGATCCGGTACGCGCGATGGCCCTGGTCAACGAGGCCCGCGTGTTCCGCCTGCTGGCGCGTCCCCTGGACCTTCGTGTTTGCGAGCAGGCGATCGGCAGCGCGCTCGAGCGCTACCTGCAGATCAAGCGCAGTCCGGATGCCCTGCCGCGCCATGCCCTGGGCGCGGTCGCCGGCAGCCAGCCGGTGCTGCAGTTGCCGTCCGCCACGTTGCTGGCGCGAATCCGGGCACTGCCGGCGCGGCTGGCGCGACAGGCTGCCGTGCACTGATGCCGGTCGCCTTCGTCGTGGGCGCCGGCGGCCAGATCGGCCGCTTCCTGTTGCCGCGCCTGCTCGACGCGGGGTGGCAGGTGCTCGCGTTGAGCCGGCAGGCACGGCCTCCGTCGACGCACCCGCGCGTGAGCTGGGTGGTCGGCGATCTCTACGGCACGATGCCGGAGCTGCCGGCGGTGGACGCGGTGTTCGGCCTGGGGCCGCTCGACGGGCTGGCCGGCTGGCTGCCGGCCGCGCGCTGTGCCGGCATCGGCCGGGTCGTTGCGTTCGGCTCGATGAGCGCGGTCAGCAAGCGCGCATCGACCGACGCGTCGGAACGCCGGCTGGCCGCGCGCCTGCTGGCCGCCGAAGCCGCGCTGGCGGCCGAGGCCGCGCGGCGCGGCGCGGCCTGGACCGTGTTGCGGCCGACGCTGATCTACGGTGCCGGCATCGATCGCAGCCTGACGCCGATCGCGCGCTTCGCGCAGCGCAGCCGGTTGTTCCCGCGCCTGGTCGGCGGTGGCCGCGGGCTGCGCCAGCCGGTCCATGCCGAGGACCTCGCGACCGCCTGCCTGGCCGCGGCCCGCAGCCGGCAAAGCGACCGACGGATCTATCCGCTCGGCGGCGGCGAGCGCCTGCCGTTCGCGGCGATGCTCGAACGCATGCGCGAGGGCCTCGGCGTACGCACCGTGCCGCTGCCGCTGCCGGTACCACTGCTGCGGCAGGCGGCGCGCCTACGGCGCGGCCGCGACGGTGCCTATCGACTGGCGGCGGCGGTCGAGCGGCTGGCCGAGGACCTGGTCGCCGACAATGCCGCGGCGGTGGCCGAACTGGGCTGGTCGCCCCGCGCGTTCCGGCCTGACGCGGCGTGCTGGCGGCCGGCCGGGGAGGTGTTGAGGGGGTGACCATGCCATTGCGTATGGTGCGACGCAACATATTGAAGCAGCAACATTTTTTTTGAGAAGGCGCATTGCAAATCAAAGTCGCCAGCGCCTAAGATGCGACAGCCGACACGTCGCCTACAGAACACGAAGGGGAGGGGATTCATGCAGGCCCGATCGATTTTTGCGGTCGCATTGGCGACCGCGGTGCTGTCCGCGTGCAGCGGCGGCAGCAACAGTTCCCGCGGCAATCCGGTCAATCCACCGACCAACAACAACGGATCGCCCATCACCGGCATCATCACGGCGCGCTTCGATCCCAGCAACAGCGTCGTGCCGTCGCCGACCAATCTGCTGCTGTCGGGCACCACCGACCTGACGCTCAACATCCCCGTCCCCAATCCCAACGACTACTCCAATCCGCGCGTGGCGATCAACGCGCTCGACGGCTGGAGCACGGCGACCCCCTGGACCACGACCTTCTCGGCCGCGCCGGCACCGGCCAGCGTGGTCGCCGGGCAGAGCGTGCGCGTGTTCCAGGTGACGCTGACCGGCCCTGGCGGCGCGGTCACCGGCGTCACCCGCGAGCTGCAGTCGGGCACCGATTTCGTCGTGGCATTGCCCACGTCGGACGCCGCCGGCCGCACGCTGGCGATCGTGCCGACCCGCCCGCTCGCGCAGCTGACCTCGTACATGGCGGTGCTGACCGATGGCATCACCGACACCCGCGGCAATGACGCGACGCCGGACCAGACCTATTTCCTGAGCCAGCGCACCAGCCCGCTGTGCGTGGACGGGGTTTCCACCGAACCGCTGCTGCCCAACGCCACCGCGTGCGCGCTCGAGCCGGTACGCCGCTTGACCAATGCGCAGGAGGCGGCCGCCGCCGGCGCCGGCGTGCCGCGTGATCGCATCGTGCTGTCCTGGGTCGCGACCACGCAGAGCGTCACCCCGGTCATGCAGGCGGTGCGTGCGCGCGCCGCCGCGGCGCCGGCACCGGTCACGCGGACCGCGCCGACCGGCCTGACCCTGGCCGGGATCAACCCGGCGCTGCCGCCGGTGGCCGACGTCCACATCGGCGTGATCGACCTGGCGTACTACCTCAGCGCCCCGAGCGCCGACAATCCCACCGCGCCGCTCAACCGCTTCTGGCGCGCGGCGCCGGGCGCGTACGTGCCGCCATTCAACGCGGCCGGGCTCGACCCGACGTCCACCAACCTGACGTTCGCCAATCCGCTGCCGGTGGCGACCTCGACCCAGACCGTGCCGCTGGTGCTGACGGTGCCCAATGCCGCTTCCGGCCGCACGCGCCCCGCGGCCGGCTGGCCGATCGTGATCTACCAGCACGGCATCACCCGCAACCGCACCGATGCGTTCGCGGTGGCGGCGACGCTCGCCGCCCAGGGATTCGCGGTGATCGCGATCGATGCGCCGCTGCACGGCATCACCGACACCACCAGCCCGCTCTATGTCGGCAACACGCCGTTCGCGGCGCTCGGCGCGCGCGAGCGCACGTTCAACGTCGACTACGTCAACAACACCAGCGGCGCCGCCGGTCCCGACGGCGCGATCGATTCGTCGGGCACGCACTTCATCAACCTGACCAGCCTGCTGACCTCGCGCGACAACATCCGCCAGGCGGCCGCCGACCTGATCGCGCTGGCCAAGGCGGTGCCGTCGCTGCGCATCTCCAGCGGCGCCGGCACCGACTTCGACGGCGCGCGGATCAGCTTCGTCGGCCAGTCGCTCGGCGGCATCATCGGCACCGTCTTCATGGCGGTCGAACCGGGCGTGCAGACGGCGCTGCTCAACGTGCCGGGCGGCGGCATCGCGCGCCTGCTCGAAGCCTCGCCGACGTTCGGGCCGCGCATCCGCGCCGGGCTCGCCGCCTCGGCCGGCCTGCAGCCGGGCACGCCGGACTACGATGCGTTCTTCGGCGCGGCCCAGACCGTCATCGATTCGGCCGACCCGGTCAACTTCGCGTTCGCGACCGCCGGCAAGCGGCTGCTGCTGCAGGAAGTGGTCGGCGGCGGCGACGTGCTGCCCGACCAGGTGATTCCCAACAGCGTGGCCGGGGCCCCGCTGTCCGGCACCGAGCCGCTGATCCGCGCGCTCGGCCTGGCCTCGATCACCGCGACGACGCAGAACGCGGCCGGCATCCGCGGCGCGGTGCGCTTCACCCAGGGCGATCACGGCTCGCTGTTGAGCCCGGCAGCCTCGGCTGCGGCCACGGCGGAAATGCAGGGCGAGATGGCCAGCCTGCTGGTCAGCGGCGGCACCGCGGTGCAGGTCGCCAATCCTTCCGTCATCCGCACGCAGTAACCGACCGGGATCCTGGGGAGTCCACGCTATGAACAAGACGAACATCCAACGCGGATCGCGCGTAATCGGCCTCACGCCCAATGCGCTGGCGGCAGCGACGGTGCTGGCGCTGGCGGGCCTGGCCGGGCCGGCCGCCGCGATCAGCTTCGGCAGCGACGACGGTTTCCACGGCACGCTCAACACGACGCTGTCGTACGGCATTTCGGTACGCGTCCAGGACCGTGACTCGGACCTGATCGGCAAGGCCTTCTACGACCCCACCGTCAGCGCGCTCGGTCTCGGCAGCGAAGCCCAGCGCGCGGCGCGCGGCCGCTATTCGGTCAACGGCGACGACGGCAACCTCGCCTACGACCAGTGGGATCCGTTCTCCAATGCGGTCGGCGCCAACGTCGAGCTCAGCCTCAACTACGGCGCCAACTGGGGTGCGTTCATCCGTGCCTACGGCTTCTACGACTTCGAGAACAAGGACCGCGACAACCTCTCGCATGCAGCCAAGAACCGCGTCGGCACGCAGACCCGCATCTACGACGCGTTCCTGTTCAACAACTTCACGGCCGGCGACCAGACCGGCAGCTGGCGCGTCGGCAAGCAGGTGGTCAGCTGGGGCGAGAGCACGTTCATCCAGAACGGCATCAACGCGATCAACCCGGTCGACGTGTCGAAGCTGCGCGTCGCCGGCGCCGAGCTCAAGCAGGCGTTCCTGCCGGTCAACATGGTCTGGGGCTCGCTGAACCTGTCGGACCGCTTCTCGATCGAGGCGTTCTACCAGCTCGACTACGACGAGACCGATGCCGATCCGGTCGGCACGTACTTCTCGACCAACGACTTCGCGGTGATCGGCGGCCGTTACGTGATGCTGAACTTCGGCACGGTGCCGCAGCCGGTGATCAACCCGAACCTGTTCGATACGGTCTGCGTCAACGGCAACTACGGTGCCAGCGACACCGGCCTGCCGGCCAACCTCGTCGCGGCCGGCTGCTCCGCGGCGTTCCCGCGCAGCCCGACCCGCAAGCCGCAGGACGACGGGCAGGGCGGCATCGCGCTGCGCTACTTCGCCGACTGGCTCAACAACACCGAGTTCGGCTTCTACGCGATGCGGTACCACAGCCGCGTGCCGCTGATCAGCGGCTACGCGGTTAGGACGACCGCGCCCAATTCCGGCAGCTTCTTCACCGAGTATCCGGAAGGCATCCGCCTGTTCGGCCTGAGCTTCAACACGCTGCTCGAGCGCAGCGGCGTGGCGCTGCAGGGCGAGGTCAGCTATCGCCCGAACATGCCGTTCCAGATCGACGACGTGGAAATCCTGTTCGCCGGCCTGTCGCCGCTCAACGCGGTGATCCCGCAGCCGGCGATGCGGTTCCAGAGCCAGCTCGGCAACTTCCGCCCGGGCGAGGAGATCACCGGCTACCAGCGCGCCAAGCAGTGGCAGCTGCAGCTGACCGGCACCAAGGTGTTCGGGCCGGGCAACATCCTCGGCTCGGACCAGATCTCGCTGGTCGGCGAGGTGGGCTTCACCCAGGTCAGCCTGCCGCACGACATGCGCTTCAACGGCGACGGCACCGACACCGGCGGCGGCCCGGACGTCAACAGCGGCGGCCTGCGCAACCCGATCACCCAGGTCGGCGGCTTCCCGACCGACTTCTCGTGGGGCTACCGCGTCGCCGCGCGTGCCGACTACAACAACGTCTTCGGCAAGGCGATGAACCTGTCGCCGCGCATCGCGTTCAACCACGACGTCAACGGCACCTCGCCGGGACCGGGCGGCAACTTCCTCGAAGGGCGCAAGTCGGTCACGCTCGGCGCGGAACTGAGCTACATGAACCAGTGGGTGTTCGACGCCAGCTACACCAACTTCTTCGGTGGCGGCAGCTTCAACCTGATCAACGATCGCGACTTCGTCGCGCTGACGGCCAAGTATTCGTTCTGACGAGGAGAGCCAAGACGATGACGATTCTCAAGCAAACACTCCTCGCGCTCGCGGTGTCGGCGGCCTGCGTCTCGACGGCGGCGGCCAAGGCGCCGGCCGGCGAGGTCGCCAAGCTCGGCATCAGCGGCACGCCGCTCACGCCGACCGGTGCGCTGCGCGCCGGCAGCGCGGACGGGACGATCCCGGCCTGGGACGGCGGCATCACCCAGGCGCCGGCCGGCTTCAAGCCCGGTACCCAGCAGGTCGACCCGTATCCGGACGACAAGCCGACGCTGGAGATCACCGCGCAGAACTACAAGACCTACGGCAACAAGCTGTCGGCCGGCCAGATCGCGATGTTCGAGAAGTACCCGAACTGGAAGATGGTGGTCTACCCGACCCGCCGCAGCGCCGCCTTCCCGCAGGCGATCTACGAGGCGACGATCAAGAACGCCGCCACCGGCGAGCTGGTCAGCGGCAGCGACGGTGTCGCCAATGTCTCGCAGGGCCTGCCGTTCCCGATCCTGAGCGCCGATCCGGCCGCCGCCGGTGCCGAGGCGATCTGGAACCACAAGCTCAAGTTCAAGGGCATCACGCTCGACCACTGGTACAACCAGGCGATGCCGACCGCCAGCGGCCAGTACACGCTGGTGCGGATCAAGGAGCAGACGCTGTCGCCGTACTTCCGCCCGGGCGCCACGGTCGAGAACATCAACAACATCCTGATCTACTTCTACCAGGAAGTGACCTCGCCGCCGCGCTACGCCGGCCAGATCCTGCTCGTGCACGAGACGCTCAACGCCAAGGCCTCGCCGCGCCAGGCCTGGGTCTACAATCCCGGCCAGCGCCGCGTGCGGCGTGCGCCGCAGGTCGCCTACGACAACCCGGGAACCGCGTCGGACAACCTGCGCACCTCGGACATGCTCGACATGTTCAACGGCGCGCTCGACCGCTACGACTGGAAGCTGGTCGAGAAGCGCGAGATGTACGTGCCGTACAACTCCTACAAGGCGCACACCGCGAAGATCGCCGAGCTGATCAAGCCCGGCTACATCAACCCGGAGCTGCTGCGCTACGAGCTGCACCGTGCCTACGTGGTGGAGGCGACGCTCAAGCCCGGCATGAGCCACATCAATCCCCGCCGCACGTTCTACCTCGACGAGGACAGCTGGCAGATCCTGCTGACCGACCACTACGACACCGACGGCAAGCTGTGGCGCTACTCCGAGGCACCCAGCATCACCTACTACGACCTGCCGACGTTCTGGTCGACGCTGGAGACCCACCACGACCTCAAGAACGGGCGCTACATCGTCGGCGGCCTCGACAACGAGGAGTCGGGCTACAACTTCTCGATCCAGCTCACGCCCGACGCGTTCTCGCCCAACTCGCTGCGCCAGCGCGGCATCCAGTAGACCGGCCGCGCATGCGGTCCGGAGCTTCGTCCCCAGGCCCGTTTAGGCGCCGGCCTGGGGATGCCCCGGGCGGCGTCCTGTGCCGTCTGCGCGGGACGTCGCGGCGCCGCGCGCGACGGGACCCGGCCGCATCCGATATCCTCCGGGACGCAACCGCGCCCATGCCGGCACGCCGCCGGTGCCTCCGAAACGAACGGCCTGCCGAGTCACGCGCTGCCATGAACCGACCCCAGCTTTCCCGCTGCCGCGGGATGTTCGCGGCGCTCTGCGCCACGGCGATCGCCGCACCCGCCGCCGCCGCGACCGTGGAGTGGCCCGACCCGGTTTCCTCGCCGGCCGAGGCAATGCCGCTGGCGACGCGCTCGCTGCTGCTCGACGCCGCACGTACCGCACAGGGCTACGTCGCCGTCGGTGATCGCGGCCACGTGTTGCTGTCCACCGACGGGCGCAGCTGGACGCAGTCGGCCGACGTGCCCGTGCGGGTCATGCTGACCGCCGTCGCCGCCCGCGGCGATGCGCTCTGGGCGGTCGGGCACGAAGGCGTGATCGTGCACAGCAGCGACGGCGGGAGGCACTGGGTCGTCCAGCACCGCGACACCTACGATGCGAAAGGGACGGCGGCCAGCGATGACCCGCGGCACGGCGCGCCCCTGCTCGACGTGCTGTTCACCGACGACCGGCACGGCATCGCGGTGGGTTCCTACAGCCGCCTGCTGGTGACGCGTGACGGCGGCGTCACCTGGAATGCCGAGACGCTGGCGGTGGCGCCGGCACCACCGGCCGGCGCCGCGGCGGCCCCTGGAGCGGGCGAGGCAGTGGGCGAGGCGACGGGCGAAGAGTCGATGGTCTTCAGCAAGGACGAGCTCGCGCTGGGCGAGGAGTCCGACCCGCACCTCAACGCGATCGCCCGCACCGGCAACGGCAGCCTGATGATCCTCGCCGAGCGCGGCAGCGCGTTCCGTTCGCGCGATGACGGCGCCACCTGGCAGCGGATACGCCTCCCGTACGACGGCTCGATGTTCGGCGCGATCGGCTACGAAGGCGATCGCGTGCTGGCCTACGGCCTGCGCGGCCACGTCTTCGAGACCACCGACCTCGGCGACCACTGGACCGAACGCGCCAGCGGCACCGAGCAGGGACTGATGGGCGGCAGCGCCCTGGACGGCGAAGGCGCGGTGCTGGTCGGCGCCAACGGCGTGGTGCTGGCGCGCCGCGGCGGAGAGGAGGCATTCAGGCCGATGGTCCAGCCGGCGGCCGGCGTGATCGCCGGTGCGCTCGCGCTCGACGGCAAGCGCCTGCTGCTGGTCGGCGAGAACGGCATCGGCGAGGTCGAGCTGCCATGAACCACAACCCCGCAAGCGCGACCGATCCGGGCGCGTTCCACCGCTTCGCCGAGCGGCTGGTCTTCGGCAACCGGCCGGCCGTGCTGATCCTCTTCGCGCTGGTCACGCTGGCGATGGCGTTCTTCGCCGCGCAGCTGCGCGTGGACGCCGGCTTCAAGAAGCAGGTGCCGCTGCAGCACGAGTACATGCAGACCTTCCTCGACTACGAGCGCGATTTCGGTGGCGCCAACCGCATCCTGATCGCCGTGGTCGACAAGGGCGGCGACATGTTCAACCTGCCGTTCATGCAGGCGATCGAGAACATCACGCTCGACGCCAAGAGCATCGACAACGTCGACGAGGCGCGCCTGCGCTCGATCTTCACGCCGAACGTGCGCTACATCGAGGTGGTCGAGGACGGGCTGGACGCCGGCAACGTGATCCCGAACGGCTTCGCACCGAACCTGGAAGGCTTCGCGCCGACGCCCGAGCAGTTCGCGGCGGTGCGCGACAACATCGTCAAGGCCGGCATCGTCGGGCGGCTGGTCGCCAAGGATTTCTCCGGTGCGATGGTCTGGGTCGACCTGGTGCCGGAAGACCCCGAGCACGGCATCCACGTCGACTACAACCGCATCGCCGGGCAGCTCGAGGCGTTGCGGCAGAAGTACGAGAACGAGCGGATCGGCGTCCACGTGATCGGCTTCGCCAAGATGGTCGGCGACATCACCGACGGCGCGCGCTCGGTGATCGGTTTCTTCTTCGTGACGATCGCCTTCACCTGGCTGTTGCTGTTCGCCTATTCCTCGTCGGTCAAGCTGGCCTCGCTGACGGTGTTCTGCGCGCTGATCTCGGTGCTGTGGATGCTCGGCGCGCTGCGGCTGCTCGGCTTCGGCATTGACCCGATGAACATGCTGACGCCGTTCCTGATCTTCGCGATCGCGGTCAGCCACGGCGAGCAGATGATCAACCGCTTCCGCGGCGAGCTGTTCTTCGGCGGCCTGGAGGACGGCAGCGTCGAGGAGCTGCGCCGGCGCGAAGGCGTCGATCCGGTCACCGCGGCGCGCCTCGCGTTCCGCATGCTGCTGGTGCCCGGCTCGGTCGCGCTGGTCGCCGGCTGCATCGGCTTCGCGACGATCCTCATCATCCCGGTGCGGATCATCTTCGAGCTGGCGATCACCGCGACGATCGGCGTCGGCCTCACGATCCTGACCGACCTGGTGCTGCTGCCGGTCCTGCTGTCCTACACCCGCCTGCGCAACCTGCCGCGCAAGCGCGAGTACCGGCTGCGGCAGCTGACGCAGTTCGACAAGCTCTGGGCGGTGCTGGCCCGCTTCGCGCGGCCGCTGCCGGCGGCCGTGATCATCGTGGTCGGCGCGGCGATCTGGCTGGTCGCCGCCCACTACGGCAGCCGCGTGATGATCGGCGACGCGCAGGAAGGCGTCGCCGAGCTGCGGCCCGAGGCGCGCTACAACCAGGACGCGCGGCTGATCAGCGACAAGTTCGCGCTCGGCGTCGACATCCTCAACGTCATCGCCGAGGCGGCACCTTCGGCCTGCATCGCCAGCTTTCCGGTGATGGAGACGCTCGACCGCTTCGCCTGGCACATGCGCAACGTCGAGGGCGTGGCCCAGGTCATGACGCTGCCGAGCGCGGCCAAGCTGGTGCACGCCGGCTGGAACGAAGGCAACGTCCGCTACCGCGCGCTGCCGCGTGATTCGGACACGCTGCGCCAGGACACGCAGGGCTTCGAGACCGATACGGGTCTCCTCAACGGCGACTGCAGCGCGATGCCGGTCATGATGTTCCTGACCGACCACCGGGCGACGACGATCGACCGTGTGGTCGCCGCGGTGAAGGCGTTCCGCGACAGCAACGGCCTGTTCGCCGGGCCCGACGTCAACCTGCGCGAGCAGCTCGCCGCGGAGGCCGCCGCCGCCCAGGCACGCGGCGAGACGTTCTCGAGCCACCGGCTCAACCTGCGCCTGGCGACCGGCAACGTCGGCGTGATGGCCGCGACCAACGACGAGGTCCGGGCCGTCAAGCGCACGATGCTGCTGCTGCTCTACGCGGCGGTGTTCGTGATGTGCCTGGTCAGCTTCCGCAACCCGCTGGCGGCGCTGTGCATCGTGCTGCCGCTGGTGCTGGTGACCGAGCTGGGCCATGCGCTGATGGTCGAGCTGGATATCGGGATGAAGGTCAATACGCTGACCGTGATCGCGCTCGGCGTCGGCATCGGCGTGGACTACGCGATCTACATCTTCGCGCGGATGCGCGAGGCGATGCTGGCCGGCAAGTCGCTGACCGAATCGTACTTCTCTGCGCTCAAGACCACCGGCATCGCGATCTTCTACACCGCGCTGACGCTGGCGGTCGGCGTGTTCACCTGGGTCTTCTCGGACCTGAAGTTCCAGGCCGACATGGGCGTGATGCTGACCTTCATGTTCGTCGTCAACATGGTCGCCGCGATCGTATTCCTGCCGGCCCTGTGCCGCTGGCTGCTGCGGCCGCGTGAACTCGCCGCTTGAGCCGCCAGGTTCGGAGGCATCGCCTCTTTTTCTGTTGCCGTTGCTGTTGCTCTCAGCTTTTGACGTTGTGCGCCTGAAGCGAGCCGCGCATCGCAGGTCGGTCAGGCCGAAGAGCTGCCCCGTGTCTGAGCGAAGCGAGTTGGGGCAGCGTGCCTGATCGACCGAGAAGCGCGGGGAACCGGCGCGGCGCAGCCGCGTCGGCTCGCGTCAGCGCAGGCGGTTTTGGTGACTTTTTCCAAGAAAAAAGTCACCCGCTCGCGCAGCGAGCGGAAGCTCTTTATATTGATCTTCCGCAGTTGAAGAGACGTCGAATAGTATCGGCGATCACTGCCGCTCACGACGTGGTGCTGAGCCTGCCGACAGGACGCAATGAACGGACCGCGGCCAGTCAATAGCCGATATGCAACCGCCGCATGACCTTGCCGGCCAGCCAGGCCGGGCCGATCAGCAGGTAGGCCAGGTCGGTGAAGAACGAGGGCCGGGCGCCTTCGATCAGGTGGCCGATGAACTGGCCGATCCAGGCCACCACGAAGACGCCGCCGGCCAGCCAAAGCAGGTCGGTGGGTCCCCATGTGCGGTAGAGCGCCTCGTTCACGAGGCCGATGACGACGAACACCACCAGCATCGCCAGCGCGACCGGCCGCGACATCCGCCAGTAGAACGCGAACGCCAGCACCATCGCCATTCCCGCCCAGAAACCCGGCCGGCCGATCGCGGCCGGAACCGGTATGACCCAGAGCGCCGCAATGACCGCCCAGAGGATCGCCGGTACGCAGATCCAATGGATGAAACGGTTGGTCGGGTTCTGGTGGTCGCGGCTGTAGTTGCCGAACCATTCGTTGACCGTGCGCACGACTGTCTCCGCAAGCGGCAAGGGACGCGACTGTACGTCGGCGTACGCCGGCGATAAAGACGCGCCGCACAAGCTTCCGGTCGGAACCGCGAGTACGGGGCAGCCGCACGAGGACGCGAACCGTTCGGCCAGGTGCGTGATCGCACCGGATGCGGGAGCCGCAGGCCGACCACCGGGCCGGCGTGCGTCGGCGCCGCCCGGTTGCCGCCCGCCGCGCGTCAGGACTTCAGCCGGGCCAGCACGCGTCGTGCGAGATAGGCCCAGCGCCCCATCCGGCCGTTCTGGATGGCGGTCTTGGCCTGCTCCAGCTGTTCGGTGAGGGTGGCGATGTCGCGGTAGAGGCGCTGGTTGTGCTGGTCGCGCCGCCCGAGCAGGGCACGCAGGGTCTGCACGTCGTCTTCGTCGAGTGTCCGGCCGGCGCGGATGTGGTCGGGCAGCGGCCGGTCGACGTAGATCGTCGAATGCGTCGCGGCCTGTTCCTCGGCCGGGCGATCGCGGGTGTAGAAGTACAGCGCCACCGAACGACGGCTGACGTCGGCGTGTTCGGCCGGTATTCGGATGCGCGGGAAACCGTGCCAGCTCCATTCGGTGGTCTCGAAGATCACGCAGCGATTGAACAACGGCGTGATCGTCGTGACGCGGTCCCGGTCCGAACGCGGGTCCGAATGCAGTTCCAGCGAGCCGCCCCAGGCGTCGTGCCAGGCCGGGTTGAGATAGACGATCAGGTTGAGCCGCCGATGCCAGGATTCGACCGGATGGCGGTTGAAGTCGATGTGGGCGTCCAGGTCCTGGCCGCTGCGGTTCTCGTGGGTGCCGCCGCCGAAGTACCAGGGATCGTAGAGCAGGTCGTCGATGCCGGTGATGCGGCCGATCAGGTCGAGGAACGGCTGCGTCTGGATCAGGTCGTCGAGTGCGGCATAGGCGGGGCCGAGTCCGCGGATCCGCTCGACCGTGGACTTGGCGCCGAGTTCGCCGGCTTCGTTGCGCGCGTTGCCGCGCTCGAACGCGGGGAACTGCTCGAGCAGCCGTCGCGCGTAGGCTTCGGCGAGGAAATCGTCGATGACGACGTGGCGGAACGGCTCCCGGTGTGCGAAGGCGGCAGCCAGCCGGTCGGCGTCGGCCGGCACGTGCGGGGCGACCAGGTCGCTGGCTGCAAGGTTCATCGCGCACGGATCTCCGGTGTCGGATGTGAGGCGTGGCCGGTCTGCGGCATCAGGTGCACCAGGATCACCTCGCCGCTGCCGGTCAGTACCACGCGGTTGTCGGCGTCGTCCTCGAAGCCGAACCGCAGCGTGTCGCCGGTCGCCGCGTCCAGGCGCTCGCCGCCGCGCTGGGCGAGGACCGTGCCGGCATGGACGTGGACCAGCCATTCGTCCCCGGGGTGGCCGTGCAGCAGCATCGAGTCGACCAGCGGGCGCGCGACGACGGCGGCCTCGACGGCGCCGCGCCGGGTCATCACGTTGAAGTCGCGGGTCGGGCCGGCCAGCAGCCGGCAGTCGATGCGCGCCTCGCCCGGGAAGGCGACCTGCGCGAAGCGCCGGTCCAGGCGCTGCAGCAGCGCGGCGTCGGTGTCCAGCTCGATGCCGTTGCCTTCGAGCAGGACCAGGATGCGGTCGACGCCGGGAAAGTGCGAGAACGGGCCGTCGCGCTCGATGTCGGCGATGCTGACGCGCCAGAGGAAGCCGCCGGGCGCATCGCGCAGCGCGATCTCGGTGGTCCAGCCGCCATCGTTCTTCCAGCGCACGCGGTGATAGTCCGCTGCACGCAGACGTACCATTGCGGGCGCGGGACCGGGCGGCATCGGCGCGCTCAGCCGTCGGTTTCCGACGGATAGTAGGTATAGACGAGGGTCGCCTTGCCGAGGAAATCGACCGTCGTGTTCTGCCGGCCGCCCAGGCGCCGCGCGACACGCTCGGAGGCACTGTTCTCGACGCGGATCAGGCTGATGACGCGCGCAAAGCCCAGCGTATCGAACGCGTGGCGCAGCACGCCGGCCGCCGCCTCGGTGGCATAGCCGTGGTGGCGGTGGGCGGGCGCGAGCATCCAGCCCAGTTCCACGTCCGGCCAGCCGTCGGGATTGTGCAGCCCGACGCGGCCGACGAACTGGCCGGTCTCGCGCAGCTCCACCGCCCACATGCCGTAGCCGCGCAGCACCCAGTGGCCGAGCAGCATCGCCATCGAGCGCCAGGCATTCATGCGGTCGAGCGGAAGCCCGTCGCCGATGAAGCGCGTGCTCGACTCGTCGGCGAGCATCGCGGCATAGGTTTCGAAATGGTGTTCACCGAGCTGGGTCAGGCGCAGGCGTTCGGTTTCGAGGACGGGTATCGCGATCATGAGTGGCAGCCGATCAGGCGAGCAACGCGGCGAGTTCGCGTGTCGAGTGGGCCAGGCTTTCCTGCCAGGTGTAGCCGATGATCGACTGACCGGTCCGCGTGTCGCGGAAGTCCTCTTCCTGCCCCGGGGCGAGCAGGTGCCGGTAGTCGACGGTGATTTCAGTGCCGGCGGCCAGGTCGGCCGCGGCGAAGACGAAGCCCAGATGCCACAGGCCGGTCGGTTCGAAGGCGTGGTTGACGTAGCACTCGTCCGGCCAGTCGAGCGAGACCGTGTAGCGGTCCTCGAACCAGCGCACGGTCGCCGGCAGCAGGCGGGCCGCATCGGGCCGGCCGGCGATCTCGTCGAAGCGATAGACGCGGTCGATCGCGTCAGGCGCGACGAGCAGGCGCCCGCGTGCCACCGGTTCATCGATGAACAAGCCCTGGCCCGCGCCCGCGATAGACGACGGGCCGATGTGATAGCTGGGGAGAATCATGCGTGCACCACCGCCGCTCGGCGGGCGCGGAGTTTAGCACGCTCGATCCCGGAGGCGGCCGGTGGCCGGGACGTTCCGCGGGGCGGTCTCCCGGGGCCCGCTCCACGCGCTGCGCGGGCGCGTGGAGCGGGCCGGGCGATGCCGGTTCAGTCGTTCCGGGCGACGGTGCGACCGGCCTTCGGCTTGCCGCCGCCGACCTGGATCGCATCGCGGTTCTTCTCGACGGTGGCCGCGCCGACGCCCTTGACCTTGGCCAGGTCCTCGGCGCTGGTGAACGGGCCGTTGGCCTCGCGGTAGGCGACGATCGCCTCGGCCTTCGCCAGGCCGATGCCGTGCAGCTCCTCGGCCAGCGTCTGGGCATCGGCGCTGTTGATGTCCACCGCGCCGACGGTGCCGGGCAGGGCCAGGGCGAAACCGAGAGCCAGTGCCGCGAGGGAATGACGAATCATGTTCATGGGATGCTCCTTTTCCGTTGGGTGCCGCCGGATGGCGGCGTCGGGGTTGCCGCGTCGGCGATGGGCCGGTGGCGCGGTAACGGAAAGCCTATCGATCCGCCGATCCGTGCACGTCGGCCCGATGGCCCTGCAGGGCGTGCGTCGTTGCCGGTGCGCGTGGTGCGACATTTCCTGGCCCCGGTAGGAGATTTCCTACCCGGTGCGGATGGCGCGATAGAATGACCGTTTCATCCGTTTCGGAGCTCCCATGGATACGCGCGAAATCAGCCGCTACGTCGGGACCCTGTGGGACGAGCAGATCGTTCCGCAGTTGGTCGAGTACATCAAGATCCCGAACAAGTCGCCGATGTTCGACGCGCAATGGGCCGAGCACGGTCACATGGACCGGGCGGTGGCGCTGATGGAGGCGTGGGCGCGCGCGCAGCCGATTCCCGGCATGCAGCTGGACGTGGTGCGGCTGCCGGGCCGCACGCCGCTGATCTTCATCGAGATCCCCGGCCAGGGCGAGGACTGCGTGCTGCTCTACGGCCACCTGGACAAGCAGCCGGAGATGACCGGCTGGGCCGAGCACCTGGGCCCCTGGACCCCGGTCATCGAGGGCGACAAGCTCTACGGGCGCGGCGGCGCCGACGACGGCTATGCGATCTTCGGCTCGCTCGCGGCGATCCTGGCGCTGCAGGCACAGCAGCTGCCGCACAGCCGCTGCGTGGTCATGATCGAAGCCTGCGAGGAGTCCGGCAGCTACGACCTGCCGTACTACGTGGACCACCTGGCCGAGCGCATCGGCAAGCCGTCGCTGATCGTCTGCCTGGATTCGGGCTGCGGCAACTACGAGCAGATGTGGCTGACCACGTCGCTGCGCGGCATGACCGGCGGCAACCTGACGGTGAAGGTGCTGGAGGAAGGCGTGCATTCGGGCGATGCCTCCGGCGTGGTCGCCTCCAGCTTCCGCATCCTGCGCCAGGTGCTCTCGCGCCTGGAGGACGAGACGACCGGCGCGATCCGTCCGAAGGACCTCTACGTGGAGATCCCGGCACAGCGCCTCGCGCAGGCGGCCGACGCCGCCCAGGTGCTCGGCACGGACGTGTACTCGAAGTTCCCGTTCGTCGAGGGCATGGTGCCGATGAACGCGGACATCGGCGAGCTGGTGCTCAACCGGACCTGGCGGCCGGCGTTGTCGGTGACCGGCGTCGGCGGCATCCCGCCGCTGGACTCGGCCGGCAACGTGCTGCGGCCGTTCACGTCGGTCAAGCTGTCGCTGCGCCTGCCGCCGACGCTCGACGCGGTGAAGGCCGGCGAGTTCCTCAAGAACCTGCTGGAGAACGATCCGCCGTACGGTGCCAAGGTCACGTTCGACCTGGAAAAGGCCGGCAGCGGCTGGAACGCGCCGGCCCTCGCGCCGTGGCTGGAGCAGTCGGTCGACGCGGCCTCGCGCACCTACTTCGGCCCACCGCCGGCCTACATGGGCGAGGGCGGCTCGATTCCGTTCATGGGCATGCTCGGCGAGAAGTTCCCTGGCGCGCAGTTCCTGATCACCGGCGTGCTCGGCCCGCACTCCAACGCGCACGGGCCGAACGAGTTCCTGCACATCCCGACCGGCAAGCGCGTCAGCGCGGCGGTGGCGCAGGTGATCGCCGATCACTACCGCGCCAGCGAGCAGGGGCTGACCCGCGGCGTCGCCGCGAGCGGCGCGCACACGGTCAAGGGCGGCGACGGCTGCTGCTGAAGCCGTGACGGACTTCGACCACGGCATCAGCGCGATCGATACCGGCTTCTGCCGGCCGCGTTTCGACGCCAGCCACCTGATCGTCGAGGCCGGGCGCGCGGCCTTCGTCGACACCGGCACCAACGCTTCGGTGCCGGCGCTGCTCGACGCGCTCGCGGCGAAAGGCCTGACGCCGGCCGACGTGGACTGGGTGATCCTGACCCACGTGCATCTGGACCATGCCGGCGGTGCCGGCGCCTTGCTCGAGCGGCTGCCGGGTGCGCGCCTGGCCGTGCACCCGCGCGGCGCGCGGCACATGATCGATCCGGCCAAGCTCGTCGCCGGCGCAGCGGCGGTCTACGGCGAGGACGAGGTGCGGCGCACCTACGGCGACCTCGTCCCGGTGCCGCCCGAACGCGTCGTCGAGGCCGGCGACGGCCACCAGGTCGATCTGGCCGGCCGGCCGCTGCTGTGCCTGGACACGCCCGGGCACGCCTACCACCACCTGTGCGTGTGGGACGCGCGCAGCCGGGCGTTCTTCACCGGCGATACCTTCGGGCTCTCGTACCGCGAGTTCGACAGCCCGCGCGGTGCCTTGATCGTGCCGACGACCACGCCGGTGCAGTTCGACCCGGAAGCGCTCAAGGCCTCGATCCGGCGCCTGCTGGCCTATCGGCCCGCGGCGATGTACCTGACGCACTACAGCCGCGTCGAGGACATCGAGCGGCTCGGGCGCGACCTGATCGAGCAGATCGACGCCATGGTCGCGATCGCCGGCAGGCATGCCAATGCGGCCGATCGTCATGCGCGCATCGTCGAGGACCTGGCGGCGTTGTACCTGTCGCGAGCAGTCGCCCACGGCAGTCCGCTGGCGGAAGGCCCGATGCGCGCGCTGCTGGCGATGGACCTGGAGCTCAATGCCCAGGGCCTGGAAGTCTGGCTGGATCGGCAGAAGGCCGCCGCCGGCGCCTGAGCGTGCCGGCTTGCCGGGGTACCACGTGCCCGCCGGGGTACCACGTGCCCACCGGGGCGCGCACGGGCGCCCCGGTGCGGGAGCTCACTGCTCGAAATCGTCCGCGAAGATCAGGTCG
This sequence comes from Dokdonella koreensis DS-123, assembly GCF_001632775.1. Taxonomy (NCBI): domain Bacteria; kingdom Pseudomonadati; phylum Pseudomonadota; class Gammaproteobacteria; order Lysobacterales; family Rhodanobacteraceae; genus Dokdonella; species Dokdonella koreensis. The sequence continues at coordinate 2,363,132 of NZ_CP015249.1, read as the reverse complement.
CCGGAAGCGACGCGCGCGACGAAGACGCCGCTGCCCCATTCGACCTGGTTGTTGCCGTCCGGATGCAGGCCGGCGACGAAGACGATGTCGCCGCGGGCGTTGATGCCGGGCGCGCCGCTGAAGACCGGGCTGGTGTCGTGCTGGCCGAGCTGGCCGGTGCCGAGGTCGGTCTGGACGCGATCGCCCTTGCCGGCGACGCGCAGCAGCGTCTCGCCGTCGCCGACGTAGATCGCCTGACCCTGCGCGTCGCGCGCGCGGAACGCGACCAGGCCCTGGTCGTTGATGACCGGCGAGAACGCATCGAGCTCGAGGATCGGGCCGGACGGATCGACGCGCGCGATCTGGGTCGCCTGCACGCCGGTGCCGGTCGGCGTCAAGCGGTAGACCGCGCGCTGGTTGCCGGCGGCCAGGCGCACGACGACGGCGACTTCGCCGATCACGTTCAGCGACACGGAGTTGTCGAACGCGACGAACGGCGAGGACGGGTCGGTGTCGACGTCGACCGCCAGCATCTCGTAGGCGCCGGTGGTGTCGAACACGCGGATCTCGTCCTTGGTGAAGTTGCCGGGCGGGCCGACGCTGACCTTGGCGGCGATCCGGCGCGAGGCGTTCATCGACGGCGTGTAGATGTACGAGTACGGGCTGCCCGGGTCGATGCCGTTGTCGACGATGTGCAGCACCGAGCTGCCGGCGCCGGTCGACGCAAGGCCCGAGCCGCCGGGCAGGCCGGCGCGGTAGCCGACCACGCCGTCGTCGTCGATGGTCTGGCCGTTGAACGAGCTCGGCGTCAGCGGCAGCGTGTTGACCGGAGCGGAGACGCCGGCGACCGGATCGTAGATCCACAGCCGGTACGCGTCGCCGTGCGTGTAGTAGACGATCTTGCCGTCGCCGTTGATGCCCGCGCGGTCCGAGATGAACTCGGCCGGTGCCTGGTGCGTCTGCACGATGCCGCCGACGCCGTCGGAACCGGACCAGATGCCGACGCCGGTGTTGGACAGGTTGCCGTCGATCGGTACGACCTGCACCGGGAACGCGACGACGCCGGCGTTGTTGATCGATGCGGTGATGCTGTTGAACGACGAGCCGGGTGGCAGGTTCCAGCTGTTGTCGTTGACGATCAGGTTGGTGCGTGCCTGCAGCTGGGCGTCGGTGTAGACGGGCAGGGCGGCGAGGAGGGGGCGGAAAAGGAAACGAGGGCTGCGGCGAAGCAGCCGGCGAGCGTGGTCTTGCGCATGATTCGTCTCGGTCTCGGAGGATGTCCGCGCCGCGCTCCCGCACGGCGGCGGATCCCCACCCTACGACTTCATGCGGTACGAGGCAACGCCGGTTCGTGCGCGCACCGCGCTGCAGCGCCGCAACCACCCGCGTGTGCCCCGGCTCCGGCCTTGCGCGCCGGCACGCCTGAGACGCCGCGGCCACGCCGGCATCGCGCCGGTCGTGGCCGCGGCCGGTGGCTCACCAGATCTTCACCTGCGCATCGCCGCTGCGCACCATTGCATCGCCCTGCTTGCAGTCGAACGCCTTGGCGAAGGCGTCGAGATTCGACGGTGCGCCGATCGCGCGATAGCTGGCCGGCGAGTGCGAGTCGGTGTTCAGCAGCACTTCCAGGCGCTGCGGCAGGATGCTGCCGCGCCATACGCGTGCCCAGCTGAGGAAGAAACGCTGCTCGGGCGTGTAGCCGTCGATGGCGGCGGTGCGGTCCGGATGCTGCCGGAGGGCGTTCTGGAGCGCGTCGTAGGCGATGCTGAGGCCGCCCAGGTCGGCGATGTTCTCGCCCAGCGTCAGCTGGCCGTTGATGTGCTTGCCGGGCAGCGGCTGGTACGCGTCGAACTGCTTGACCAGCACGTCGGTGCGCGCGTCGAAGGCCTTGCGGTCGGCGTCGGTCCACCAGTTGGCGTTGTTGCCCTGCGCGTCGAACTGGCTGCCCTGGTCGTCGAAGCCGTGCGTGGCCTCGTGGCCGATCACGGCGCCGATGCCGCCGTAGTTGATGGCGTCGTCGGCCTTGGCGTCGAAGAACGGCGGCTGCAGGATCGCGGCCGGGAAGTTGATCGTGTTGTCGGTCGGGTTGTAGTAGGCATTGACGGTCTGCGGCGTCATGCCCCATTCCAGGCGGTCGGTCGGCGTGCCGATGCGCGAGACGTCGTACTGGTGGTTGAAGCGGGTCGCCGCCAGGACGTTGGCGAAGTAGTCGCCGGGCACGATCTCCAGGCCCGACCAGTCGCGCCACTTCTCCGGATAGCCGATCTTGGGCAGGAAGGTGCTCCACTTCTCCAGCGCCTTTTGCTTGGTCTCGTCGCTCATCCAGTCGAGCTTCTCGATGCGGGCCTTCAGCGCGGCCTGCATGTTGTCGATCAGCTCCTGCGCGCGCGCCTTGGACTCGGGCGGGAACGCACGGGCGACGTAGAGCTGGCCGAGCGCCATGCCCATGTCGTCGTTGATCGTGGCCAGCACGCGCTTCCAGCGTGGCTCGATCTCCTTCTGCCCGTTGAGCGTCTTGCCGTTGAAGGCGTAGCTCTCCTGCTGGAACGCCTGCGACAGGTACGGCGCGGCCGCGTCGATCGCGTGGAAGCGCAGGTAGGCCTGCCACTGCTCGATCGGGGTCTTGGCCAGCGCCTGGTCGAAGGCGGCGAAGAACTTCGGCTGCGACAGCGAGAACCCGTCGGTGACGTTGGCCTGCTGTGCCTTAAAGAAGACGTTCCAGTCGAAGTGCGGCGTGATCTTGTTGGCCTCGGCCACGCTGACGAAGTGGTACTGGTGCTCCGGCTTGCGCAGCTCGACCGGCGCGAAGGAGGCCTTGGCCAGCGTCGACTCGAAATCGAGCACCCACTGCGCCTGCTTGGCGGCATCAGCGGCCGGCGTGCCGGTCAGCTCGAGCAGCTTGGCCACGTAGGCGCGGTAGGCGTCGCGCAGTTGGGCATAGTCGTCCTTCTCGTAGTACTCGCGCGTGGGCAGGCCCAGGCCGCCCTGGAAGGCGTAGGCGATGCGGCGCGAGGAGTTCTTGAAATCGGTCTCGGCGCCGAACGAGAACACGCCGGCTACGCCGCGGCTGAAGGCGTCGACGAGGTAGGCGGTGAGGTCCGCGCGCGTGGCCAGCGCGTCGATGCGCGCCAGTTCCGGCTTGATCGGGTCGTAACCGGCCTTCTCGATCGCGGCGTCGTCCATGCCCGACCGCCAGAACCAGCCGATCTTCTGGTCGACCGATCCTGCGGCTGCCGCATCGGCGCCGCGGTCGGCTTCCTCGACCAGGCCGCGCTGCGTGTTGAGGCTCTCCTCGCGCAGCTTGTCGAACGCACCCCAGCGCGTACGGTCGCCCGGTACCGGATTGGCGGCGACCCACTTGGCGTTGACGTGGCCGTTGAAGTCGGTGCAGGCGCCGATCGCCGGGTCGATCTCGCCGATGTCGAACGCGACGTGCGTGTCCGCCGCCGGCGTCGACGGTGCGGGAGCGGGCGAGGGGGCAGGTGCGGCCGGTTGGGCCGGTGCCGCGGTGTCGGGCTGCTGCGTGCAGCTGGAAAGGATCAACGCCAGGCCGATGGCCAGCGGCAGGGTCTTGCGCGGTCTCGCGTGCATGAGCGGTCTTCCGAGGTGAGGGCGCGCACGTTAGTGGGCGCGGTCGAGAGGAATCAGTGTCAAAGGTCACTTGACGGGACGCGCCTGCCGGCCCGCAGCGGCTCGGAAAAGGGCCGCGCGACCGCGTCCAGGGGAACAGGCAGGGAACGCGTGGTCCAGAAAACGCAGTCCGGCGCCCGAAGCGGTCACGCCGCCCGGGGCGCCGCGGGGCCGGATGCCGCCCGGAGCGGCCCGCGGCGGGACGGCAGGGCCGGGATCCGTGGGAGGCAGGTGCGAGGTGCGCCATCCCTGCCAGGCCGGATCGGCCCCCGGTGGACGAAAGGGCCTACTCCTCGGCGGCCTGCCGCTTCAGCCGCTCGGACAGGTCGCGGCCCAGCCAGCCATCCAGGCCGCGGCGTGCCGCGTAGATCAGCGGCGTCAGCGCGATCGCGGCCACGAACTTGTAGACGTAGTTGACCGTGCCGACCGCCAGGAACAGGCCGATCGGCCACTGCTGCGGTCCCAGGACGAAGGCGATGTAGAGCACCACGAAGCTGTCGATGAATTGCGAGACCAGGGTCGATCCGGTGGCGCGCAGCCAGATGTGGCGATCGCCGGTGCGCTTGCGGATCGCATGGAAGATCGACACGTCGATCAGCTGGCCGACGAGGAACGCCGTCACCGAGCCGCCGATCGTCCACAGGCCCTGCCCGAAGATCGCCGCGAAGGCGGCCTGGAGATCGTCCACGCCCTGGTTGCGGCCGGCGCCGACCCACCATCCGGCCGGCGCCAGGTGGATCGCCGCGTAGGCGAAGGCGAATGCATAGACGATCAGCACCACCGCCAGCCACGAGATCAGGCGCACGCCGCGCCGCCCGAAGTACTCGTTGATGATGTCCGTCATCACGAAGACGATCGGCCACAGCAGCACGCCGGCCGTGAAGTTCAGCGAGCCGCTCTGGCCGAACAGGTTCCAGTCCAGCGGCGCCAGGCCGAGCGTGTCCTCCAGCGCGAAGATCTTGACGCCGACGAACTCGGCGATCAGCGCATTGGCCACGAAGAAGCCGGACAGCACCAGGAACAGCAGGCCGGCGCGCCGGTCGTCGGGGCTGGCCGATCGGGCGGATGGGAACATCGGGGCTCCTGGCGGCAGCGGGTGGCGGAGAGCGATCGATCTGCCGCGGCTCGGCGGCGACGGCGCAGTATAGGGGCGGCCGCGGCCTGCTGACGCCGGCCGCGGGAACCGCTAGGCTCGCGCCGTGACCGTGCCGACCGCCAGCCCTGCCGATCCGCCGGCGGACCCCTCCGTGCCGGGGCGGATCGTGGTCGCCCTGATCGGCCTCCCCGGCGCCGGCAAGAGCACGATCGCACGGGCCCTGGAAGACCACCTGCGCCTGCGCAGGATCTGCCGCGACGCCATCCGCGCGGCGATGTTCCCCCGCTGCAGCTACAGCTTCCTGGAGAAGCGGGCCGCCTTCCGCGGTGTCGTGCAGGCGCTGGAGATCAACTGCATGCTCGGCATCTCCAGCGTGCTCGACGGCATGACGTTCTCCGCCCGCGACGACTACGACAGGATCGCCGAAACGGTCGCCGCGTTCGACTTCACGCTGATGCCGCTGTGGGTGGACTGCCCGCCGGAGCGCGCGCGTGCGCGCGTGCAGGACGATCTGGACGCCAACCGCCACCTTGCGCTCGACCGCACGCCGGAACGGGTCGACGAAGTGCGGCGCCGGGCCGTGCCGCCGCCGGACGGCGCGGTGCGGATCGACGCCGAGCTGCCGGCTTCGGCGATGTGCCGCGAAGCGGTCCGGCTGGTCGCGGCGCGGCTGCAGGCCGGTCCCGCCGGCTAGGCCGGATCAGGCCGGCGGTAGCCGCTTGCGCTTGACGTAGACCTGCTTGCGCACGCGGGCGATCACCTCGCCGCCGGCCGTCTTCACCTCGACCGGCAGCCAGTGCAGGTACTTCTCGCCACCGGCGGTGGCCGTGCGGATCGCCTCGAGCAGGGCGTCGTCGATGCGGAAGTCCGCGTACACGGCCTCGCGGCCGGGCGCGACGAACTCGATCTCGGCGGCCTTGTCCCAGACGTAGTAGTCGCGGCCGAGGCAGTGCATCAGCAGCAGCATCCAGAACGGGTCGGTCATCGCGAACAGGCTGCCGCCGAAGTGCACGCCGACATAGTTGCCGTTGTACCAGTGCCGCTTCAGCGCCACGCGCGCGCTGCGCCAGTCCGCGCCCAGCTCGAGCACCCGGATGCCGGCGAACAGGAACGGCGGCCAAAGGTTCATGATCCGGCGCAGGCGGGCAGGCTTCATCGATGTCGCGGCAGCAGGTCGGCGGGCCTCGGGACTATCGCCGGAAAGCGACGGCGGGAAAAGCGCATCCGCTGCGCGCATCGGCGGGCGGCCGCAGCGCGGCCATCCGCCGTCCGTATCCGCGGGTTCAGAACAGCAGCGAGGACATCCGGCGCCGGTAGGTGCCGACCAGTTCCTCGTCGTCGAGGATCGAGAACGCCGCGATCAGGCGCTTCCTGGCACCGCCCTCGTTCCAGTCGCGGTCGGCCTTCAGGATCGCCAGGAACTGCTCCAGGCCCTCAGCGGCCTGGCCCTCGGCGAGCAGGCGGATGCCGAGCTGTTCGCGGGCGGCATGGTCGCCGGCATCGCGCGCCAGCTGCGCCTGCAGCTCAGCGGTCGGCGGCGCGTCGGCCAGCAGGCGCGCGAACTCGAGCTGGCCGCGCAGGCGGCGCGCGCGCTCGTCGGTGGCGAGGTTGGCCGGCAGGGCATCGAGCTGGCTCTCGGCCGCGGCGGCATCGCCCTGGCGCATCAGCGCGACCGCCAGATCGAGCTTGAGCTCGTCCTTGTCCGGGTCGGCGGCGATCTCCGCGCGCAGCCGCGCCACGGCGGCATCGGCCGATTCCGGCGGCAGCGCATCGGCGCTGGCATCGTCTTCGTTGGCCGGTTCGGCCGGCTGGACGTGCCGCGACAGGAACTCGCGCAAGGCGCTTTCGGGCAGGGCGCCGGTGAAACCGTCGACGATCTGGCCCTGCGCGACCAGCACCACGGTCGGGATGCTGCGCACGCCGAACATGCCGGCCAGCTGCTGCTCCTTGTCGACGTCGACCTTGGCCAGCCGGACCGCGCCGTGGTAGCTGTCGACGACCTTTTCCAGCAGCGGCCCGAGCGACTTGCACGGACCGCACCACTCGGCCCAGAAATCGACCAGGACCGGCTGGTCGAGCGAGGCCTGCAGGACGTCGTTCTCGAAGGTTTCGGTGGTCGCGTCGAAGACGTGCGGGGAAGGGGGTTGGGGCAATGCGGACACGGCGTATTCCTGATTCGGCGCAGCCCGGTGACGACGGCCGCGCATGTAGGGAGAGGGGCAAGAATTCGGGACGCCGGGAAGCATATCAAGCCTCGCCGGAGTGGCACGGATTGACTTCCGAAGCGGACATTATGTAATGTGTAGATTACATTATGTCCGGAGGTGATTACGTATGACCCGATTACCCTCGTCACTGTTCTGGCTGATCGCCCCGGCCGCGCTCGGCCTGTGGCTGCTCGTCGCCATTCCCTCGCGCTGGCACGGCATCGATACCGGCGCGCTCGGCGCCGGCGTGCTGCTGGCGGTGGCGGCGGCCGGTCTGTGGTTCGCCAGCCGCATCCCCGACGACGGCGCCTCGACGCTGTCCCCGGGTGAGCAGAAGCGGTGGGTCGCGCTCGCGTTCACCGGCCTGATCGGCGGCCTGATGCTGTTCAACGCCGGCATCTTCGCCGGCGCGCGCACGATGGCCGAGCTCGAGAACATCGGGCGGCCGATCGCGATGCTGCTGGTCGGCTGGCTGATCTTCGGCTCGGTGCTGCGCCAGCGCTTCGGATCGGCGGTACAGGAGGACGAGCGCGATACGGAGGTCGTCCGTGCCGCCGACGATGCCTCGCAGGTCGCGCTGTACCTGGCGGTCATCGCGGTCGCGGTCACGCTGGGACTGACGCCGCCCGCCCGCCTGGCCTGGGCCAGTCCGATCGCGATCGCGAACCTGCTGATGTTCGCGCTCGTGTTCGCCGGCTTCGTCGGCCATGTCGTGGCCCTCCGGCGCTACCGGCGCGATCGCGCATGAAGGCGACGCCGGTCGGCAATCACATCCGGCGCCTGCGTTTCGATGCCGGCGAGATGACGCAGGGCGCGCTGGCCGAACGGGTCGGCATCACGCGCCAGACGGTGATCGCGCTGGAAGCGGGACGCTACGCGCCGTCGCTGGAACTCGCGTTCCGCATTGCGCAGGCGTTCGACAGGCCAATCGGCGAGGTCTTCTTCTGGCGCGAATAGATCGAGTGCGCTGGCGGGCCGCTCGCTGCGTGGCGGATGGCAGGCGCGGCAAGGCATCGATGGTCGGCGCCGGTACGGTTCTCGCGACCGGCTCCCGCCGCCGGCCGGCGATGCCGGGCCTCCGCCTTCGGTGCCGCTCGACGTACTGAAACACGTCGGGGACGATGATGCCGATGCGCCCGCCGTGCTTCGTGGCGGGCACGCGACAGGAGATCGGCATGTCCACCGTAACCGTACGAACCGGCGAGATCGTCGCGATGCGGCTGTTCGACGTCGCCTATGCCATCGACCTCGGCCGGGCCGAGGCGCTGTGGGCCAGCCGGGCCGGCGCGGGCGCCAGCCGCGGCCGCCTGAACACGGCGGCACCCAAGGCGGTGGCGTTCAACGTGCCGCCGCTGGAGCTGTCGCTGGGCGAGTCGACGATCGAGCTGGGCGGCGGCAGCGCGCGCATGGTGCTCGGCGCGAGGCTGCACGACTTCGGCGTCGTCGCCCTGTCGGCGCGCGTCCCGGTCGGCGACCTGGACTGGGCGCAGTTCTCGGACCGCTTCAACGCGCTCGACCAGGCCATCGGCCCGGCCTCGGACACCGCGCTGTGGACCGACCTGCTCGACCGGGTTCGCGCGGTCATCGCTTCCGCGCTCGAACGCCCCGGTCCTTCGTCGCTGCAGGAGGACTACCTGCTCTGCGTGGTGCACACGCTCGCGCAGCCGCTCACCGGCGCGCAGCTGCGCGACAGTGTGGATCTGGCCGCGCTGCTGTCGGGGGAATCGCGGCCGCTGTCGGAGGACGCCTCGCGGGACATCCTGCGCCGCAGCTTTTCCTACTATGCCGACGACCTGGTCGTGCTGACCTGGGATCGCGCCTTTATCTACGAGCCGCGCGGCGACTCGGACGTCATCGACGTCATCGAGATCGCGAACGCGCAGCTCGTCGAGTTCCGCTACTACGACGAACTGCTCGACGACGAGCTGCCGCTGATGTACGACCGCGTCGAGAAGGCCCGCGGCGCGACGTCGCTGCTCGCCTCGCGCCGCTTCGCGCACCTGGCGCGACGCCTCTACACGATGGTCGCGGAAGTCACCGAGCTGACCGAGAAGGTCGACAATGCCCTGCAGGTGACCGAGGACGTCTACCTGGCACGCGTCTACAGCGCGGCGCTGGACCTGTTCCGCGTGCCGAACGTCAGCGCCGCCGTGGACCGCAAGCTCGCGATCATCCGCGACACCTATTCGGCGTTGTACGAGGAAGCCTCGAGCCGTCGCGCCGAGGTGCTCGAGATCGCGATCACCCTGCTGATCGCACTGGAGATCGGGATCGTCGTGTTCCGGCACTGACGTCTCTTGCCGCGCCCGTGTCCGGCCATGCGGGACCCGATGCGTGGGCGCCCCGCAACCCCGCCGGGCGCGAAACAAAGGTTCTTTGCCCCTCTGCGGAACTCGATCGGCCCTCGCCCTCGCCCTCGTTCTCGCCCTCGCCGTTGGCGCCTGAAGCGAGTCGAGCATCGCAGGCCGGCCAGGCCGCAGAGCTGCCCCGTGTCCGAGCGAGGCGAGTTGGGGCGCCTCTTCGGCCTCGTTGCCCTCCGATGCTCGGCTTGCTTTAGGGCGAAAAAACCAGAGCCGGAGCCGAAAACAGGAGACAGAGCCGGAGCGGAGCCGGAGCGGAATGGGCCCGCAGAGGCGAAGAACCCGAGCAAAGCCTCCGGGGCTGACCCCGGAGGCGGGCACAGCGCTCAGTGGGCCGTTTCGATCCGCGCCGGCGGCTTGCCGTTGCCGTCGAGACGGTCGCCCAGCAGGCGGCGGACGATCACGTAGAAGATCGGGATCAGCAGCACGCCGAGGAAGGTGGCGAACAGCATGCCGCCGATGACGCCGGTACCGATCGAGTGGCGCGAGTTGGCGCCGGCACCGCTGGAGAGCGCCAGCGGCAGCACGCCCAGGATGAACGCCATCGAGGTCATCAGGATCGGCCGCAGGCGCAGGCGCGCTGCTTCGATCACGCCGTCGCGCAGCGTCTTGCCGGCCTGCTGCTGCTCGACCGCGAACTCGACGATCAGGATCGCGTTCTTCGCGGCCAGGCCGACGACGGTGATCAGGCCGATCTTGAAGTAGATGTCGTTGGGCAGCCCGCGCAGCAGCGTCGCCGCGATGCAGCCGAGCACGCCGAGCGGCACCACCAGCAGCACCGAGGTCGGGATCGACCAGCTCTCGTACAGCGCGGCCAGGCACAGGAACACCACGACCAGCGACAGGATGTAGAGCATCGCCTGCTGGTTGCCGGACAGGATCTCCTGGTAGGACATGCCGGCCCAGTCGAAGCCGAAGCCGGCCGGCAGCTCCGCGATCAGGTTCTGCATCGTGCTCATCGCGTCGCCCGAGCTGCTGCCCGGTGCCGGGTTGCCGACGATCTCGATCGCCGAGTAGCCGTTGAAGCGGATCAGCGACGGCGAGGAGCTCGTCCACTCGGTGGTGACCACGCTCGACAATGGGATCATCAGCTGGCCGTTCGAGGAGGTCGTGCCGAGGCTGCTGGATGCCAGTGTCGAGGGCGTATAGAACTGCTTGAGGGCGTCGGGCGTGGCGCGGAATGGTGCGTCGGCCTGCACCACGACGCGCTTGACGCGGCCCTGGTAGAAGAAGTCGTTGACGTAATTGGGCGCCAGGAACGTCTGGATCGAGGCATAGACGTCGCTGACCGACAGGCCCAGCGCCTCGGCCTGCGTGCGGTCGACCGTCATCTTCAGCTGCGGCGCGTCCTCCAGGCCGTTCGGGCGCACGGCGACCAGGCCCGAGTCGGCGGCATTGGCCTTGCCGAGCAGCTGGTTGCGCGCCTCGACCAGCTTGTCGTAGCCGACGCCGCCGCGGTCCTGCAGGAACAGGTCGAAGCCACCGAACTGGCCCAGGCCCTGCACCGTGGGCAGGTTGACCACGAAGATCTGCGCGTCCTTGATGTCGGCCAGGGCGCCGTTGGTCTGGGCGATGAACTCGGTCGCGGTGATGTCGCGCTGGCTCCAGTCCTTGAGCCGGATGAAGCCCATGCCGACGTTCTCGCCGAGGCCCAGGAAGCTGAAGCCGGAGATCTGCATGAAGCCCTCGAACGCCGGGTTCTTCTGCAGCCGCTCGTAGATCTGCCCCATCACCGCCTGGTTGCGCGCCATGGTCGAGCCCGGCGGCAGTTGCACGATCGCCAGCGCGTAGCCCTGGTCCTCTTCCGGCAGGAAGCCGGTCGGCAGCCGCGTGAACAGGTATCCGGCGGCGACGCTGAGGGCCACGAACAGCACCATCCAGCGGGGCGCGTGGCGCACGGCGCTGGCGATGTGGCCGACGTAGGTCTTGGTCATCCAGTCGAAGAAGCGGTTGAACGTGCGGAAGACGACGTTCTGCTTCTGGGCGTGCGAGGACTTGAGGAAGCTGGCGCAGAGCGCCGGCGTCAGCGAGAGCGCCAGCAGGGCCGAGAAGCCCATCGAGACCGCGATCGTCAGTGCGAACTGGCGGTAGATCTCGCCGGCGGCGCCGGACTGCATCGCCGAGGGAATGAACACGGCGGCGAGCACCACGGTGATCGCGACGATCGCGCCGGAGATCTGCCCCATCGCCTTGCGCGTGGCCTCCTTGGGCGACAGGCCTTCCTCGCTCATGATGCGCTCGACGTTCTCGATCACGACGATCGCGTCGTCGACGATGATGCCGATCGCCAGCACCATGCCGAACAGGCTGAGCTGGTTGATCGTGAAGCCGAGCGCGAGCATGCCGACGAAGGTGCCGAGCAGGGCGACCGGAATCACCAGCGTCGGGATGATCGTCGCGCGGAAGTTCTGCAGGAAGATCAGCATCACCAGGAACACGAGCACGATCGCCTCGATCAGCGTGTGCACCACTTCGTTGATCGAGATGTTGACGAAGGTGGTCGAGTCGTACGGCGAGAACCACACCACGCCGGCCGGGAAGCTCGCCGACAGCTCGTCCATGCGCTTGCGGACCGCACCGGCGACGTCGAGCGCGTTGGCACCGGGCAACAGCTGGATCGCGAAGGCCGCCAGTGCCTTGCCGTTGTACTGGGTGTCGAAGCCGAACGTGAACGCGCCGAACTCGACGTGGGCGACGTCGCGCAGGCGCACGGTCGTGCCGTCGCTGTTGGCGCGCACGATGATGTTCTCGAACTGCTCCGGTTCGGTGAAGCGGCTGTCGGCCGAGATCGTCGCCATGAACTCCTGGCCCGGCAGCGTCGGCTGCGAGCCGATCGCGCCGGCGGCGAACTGCACGTTCTGCGCACGGATGGCCGCCGTCAGCTGGCTGGCCGAGAGGCCGTAGCCCTGCAGCTTGACCGGGTCGACCCAGATGCGCATCGCGTACTCGGAACCGAACTGCTGGGTCGCGCCGACGCCGTTGATGCGCGAGATCTGGTCGAGCACGCGCGAGGCGACGATGTCGTTGAGGCCGTTGCGGTCGATGCCGCCGTCATCGGCGCGCAGGCCGATCACCATCAGGAACCCGGCCGCCGCCTTGGCGACGACCACGCCCTGCTGGGTGACCTCCGAGGGCAGGCGCGGCTCGGCCTGGGCGACCTTGTTCTGCACCTGGACCTGGGCGGTATCCGGGTCGGTGCCGGTCTGGAACGTCACGGTGATCTGGACGCGGCCGTTGGAGCTGGACTGCGAGCTGAAATAGAGCAGGTTGTCGATGCCGGTCAGCTGCTGCTCGATCACCTGGGTGACGGTCTTCTCGACCGTGTCGGCGCTGGCGCCGGCGTAGTTGGCGGTGATCGTGACCTGCGGCGGCGCGATGGTGGGGTAGGACTCGACGCCGAGGCTGTAGATCGACAGCACGCCGGCGAGCGAGATCAGGATCGCGACCACCCAGGCGAAGACCGGGCGGTTGATGAAGAACTGTGCCATGGCGTGTCCTCAGCCCTGGGCCGGCTTGGCGCCGGCGTCCGCGGTGGCGACCGGCTTGACCGGCTGCCCCGGGCGCGCCTTCTGGATGCCGTCGGCGACCAGCCGCTCGCCGGCCTTGATGCCGTCGGTGACGATCCAGGCGTCCTTGCGCAGGGTGTCGGCCTTGACCGGCCGCCGCTCGACCTTGTCGCCCTCGCCGACGACCAGCACGTAGGCACCCTGCGCATCGCGCTGCAGGACCGACTGCGGAATCAGGAACGCCTGGTTGATCTGGCCCAGCGACAGGCTGCCGGTGACGTACATGCCCGGCAGCAGCGTGCGGTCCGGGTTGGCGATCTGCGCGCGCAGCGCGACGCTGCCGGTGGCCGGGTCGACGGTGACGTCGGAGAAGTCCAGCACCCCGTTCCTGCCGGTCGGCGTGCCGTCCTGGCGCGTCAGCGCCACCTCGGCCTTGTTCGGCTCCAGCAGCGTGATGGCGCCGTGCGAGGCGGCTTCGCGCAGCTGGTCCAGGTCGCTGACGCTCAGCGTGAAGTTGGCGTAGACCGGATCGAGCTGGTCGATCGTCGTCAGCAGCGTCGCCGTGCCCTGGCCGACCAGGGCGCCTTCGGTCACCTGTTGCTGGCCGGCACGGCCGGAGATCGGTGCGCGCACGGTGGCGTAGCCGAGGTTGATCTGCGCGGTCTGCACCTCGGCGCGTGCCTGCTGTACCTGGGCCGCGGTGGTGCGCTCGGTGGCCTCGGCATTGTCGAGGTCCGAACGCGACACGTAGTTCTTGCCGATCAGTTCGCGTGCGCGGTTCGCCGCGGCCTTCGCGTTGGCGGCGGCGGCCTGCGCCTGCGTCAGCCCGGCCTGGGCCGACGCCAGCGTGGCCTTCAGAGGCGCGGGATCGATCTCGAACAACACGTCGCCCTCCTTGACGTCGCTGCCCTCGGCATAGACGCGCTTGACCAGCACGCCGGCCACGCGGGCGCGCACGTCGGCACTGCGGAACGGCGACAGGCGTCCGACCAGGTCGCGCGTCAGCGGCACGGCCTGCGGCTGCACCTGGATGATGCCGACCTCGGGTGGCGGCGGCGCCGCCGGCGGCTGGCTCTTCTGGCAGGCGATCAGCGCGGTGCAGGTCAGGGCCAGCGCCAGCGTACGGGGGATGCGGATCATGACTGCTTCCTGGAAAGGGAAAGAGGGAAAGAGGGGGCGTAGGCGCGCAGGAACGCGGCGACCGCGGCATCGGTCCAGGCATGGCGCTCGGCCAGCGTGCGCCGCCGCGCCACGCCCAGCAGGTGGCGTTCGGACTCCACGCCGAAGCACAGGCCGAGGAACAGCTCGGCGGCCTGGGCGGGGTCGTCCCGGCGGAGCGCGCCGCGCCGCATGGCCTCGCCGAGTACCTCGGCGAGGCGGTCGACCAGATGGCCCAGGCCGCCGCGGTACAGCCCCTTGGCCAGATCCGGATAACGCGGCGCCTCGGTGAAGGCGATGCGCCTGCGCGCCTGCGTCTCGGCGGTGGCCAGGGTGTCGCCGTAGCTGCGCGCGAACGCCGTCAGCGTCGCTTCCAGGTCGCCCTCGCCGGGTTCGAGGCAGGCCATGATCGGCGCCATCAGGTCCTCGACGACGTGGCGGAACAGCTCTTCCTTGCTGCCGAAGTGCGCGTAGACGGTCTGCTTCGAGCAGCCGGCACGGCGGGCGATCGCGTCCATGCTGGTCTGGTAGCCGTGCTCGAGCCACAACGCGCGCGCGGCATCGCGTACGCGCTCGTGGCGCGCACCGGCAAGGGGCGTCGTCATCGGCTCCATCGAATCTGGACTATACCGTCTAGTTCAATATTTGGCGTAGTCTATTCATCCCTGGCCGGAACGCAAGTGCGACACGGCCCGAGCGGTGGAATCGGTATACGCGTCCCCGGCTGAAGCTCAGCCGATCAGGGCCAGCATCGCCTCGGCGCTGGACGCCTTGAACTCGCCCGGCGCCTCCACCTGCAGCAGGCGCACGATGCCGTCCTCGGCCAGCAGCGCGAAGCGCCGGCTGCGCAGGCCCATGCCGTAGGCGCTGGCGTCGAGCTCCAGGCCGAGTGCGCGCGCGAAGTCGCCGTTGCCGTCGGCCAGCATCATCATCTGCGCCGGCACGTTCTGGCTCGACGCCCAGGCCTGCATGACGTAGGCGTCGTTGACCGCCACGCAGGCCACCTCGATGCCGCGCGCCTGGAAGTCGGTGAAGTGCGCGACATAGCCCGGCAGGTGGCGCGAGGAGCAGGTCGGCGTGAACGCGCCGGGCACCGAGAACAGCACGATGCGCCGGCCGGCGAAGAGCGTGTCGGCGCGGACCGGGTGCATGCCGTCGCGGATCAGGGTGAGGGCGATGGCGGGAATGGCGTCACCGGGCTGGATGCTCATGGCGGGACCTTGCAGGGCGGGCGTCCGGTGCCCGGATAAACGAAGGGTGGCTGGCGCAGCGCGCCGGCACCGGTCCGGCTGCTTGAAACAGGGAGCGGCATCCCTATTTTGCCTGCCATCGCGGCACGCAGCCGCACCCGAACACGAGGAACGCGTCATGAGCATCATCCGTCATTCGCCGTGGGCCGCCCGCAACGATCTCCAGGAGTTCCGTCAGGTCTTCGAGCGCTTCTTCAACGGCGAGGAAAGCGACCAGTCCAACGTCGTGACCAGCCAGTGGGTACCCCGGGTCGACATCAAGGAGGAAGACAAGCGCTTCGTCATCCTGGCCGACGTCCCCGGCGTCGATCCGCAGAGCATCGAGATCAACATGGACAAGGGCATCCTGTCGCTGCGCGGCGAGCGCACCGCCGAAACCAAGGAGGAAGGGACCAAGTTCACGCGCGTCGAGCGCTCGCATGGGGTCTTCTATCGGCGCTTCGCGCTGCCCGACAGTGCCGACGCCGACGGCGTCACCGCGCACGGCAAGCACGGCGTGCTGGAGATTTCGATTCCGAAGAAGCCGGAAACCACGCCGCGCCGGATTACCATCAACGCCTGATCCCGTTGCGGCAGCAGACCTGAACCGGCCCGCGACGGATTCGCTCCGTCGCGGGCTTTCTCATTTGCGGGCAAGATAGAACGCATGCAGTTCAAGGACTACTACGAAATCCTGGGCGTCAAGCCCGATGCGAAGGACGCCGAGATCAAGTCGGCGTACCGGCGCCTGGCGCGCAAATACCACCCCGACGTCAGCAAGGAGGACGGCGCCGAGGACAAGTTCAAGGCGGTCAACGAGGCCTACGAGGCGCTCAAGGACGGCGAGCGCCGGGCCGCGTACGACCAGCTGCGTGCCGGCGGCTACCGTGCCGGCGACGACTTCCGGCCGCCGCCGAACTGGCAGCAGCGCGGCGACTTCGATCCGGCCGGCTTCGAGGGCGCCGGTTTCAGCGATTTCTTCGAATCGCTGTTCGGCGGCCGCATGGGCGGCGCCGGCGGCCCGCGCAGCGTGGCGCGGCGTGGCCGCGACCTGCACGCGCAGATCGCGATCGATCTGGAGACCGCCGTGCGCGGCGGCCGCGAGCGGATCACCCTGCGCGACGGCCTGCAGGGCGAGCGCACGCTCGAGGTGAAGATTCCCGCGCGGATCCAGCCCGGCCAGCAGATCCGGCTCGGCAAGCAGGGCAGCCCCGGCCTCAACGGCGGCCCGCCCGGCGACCTGCTGCTGGAAGTGGGCCTGCGCAGTGACGGGCGGTTCCGCCTGGAGGGGCGCAACGTCGTCCATACGCTCGCCCTGGCGCCGTGGGAAGCCGCGCTCGGCGCGACCGTCACGGTGCCGACGCTGGACGGCGACGTGGAACTGCGCATCCCGCCCGGCTCGGACACCGGGCGCAAGCTGCGCCTGCGCGGCCGCGGCTGGCCCGGCGAACCGGCGGGCGACCAGATCGTCGTGCTGGAAGTGCACGTGCCGCCGGCCGAAAGCGAGGAGCAGCGCGCGCTGTACGCCTCGATGGCCGAGGCGTTCGCGTTCCATCCACGCGGCTGAGCGGGCGCTGGCCCGCCGCTATACGGCGATCGCCGCGAACGCGTCGCGGGTGAGGTTCTCCGGCTGGCCGCCGGTGCAGACCACGTCGTCCTCGATGCGGATGCCGCCGTACCGGCGGAACGCGTCGACGCGATCCCAGTCGACGTCGCGCGCTTCGGGCCGGGTCCTGAGCTCGGCCAGCAGCATGTCCACGAAGTAGAGGCCCGGCTCGATCGTCGTGACCATGCCCGGTTCGAGCCGGCGCGTCAGGCGCAGGTACGGATGGCCGGGCGGCTTGGGGATCGTCGTGCCGGCATCGTCGGCGGCGAAACCGGCCACGTCGTGCACCTGCAGGCCGATCGAGTGGCCCAGGCCGTGCGGGAAGAACACCGACGACACGCCCGATTCGACCGCGCTCTCCGGCGACATGCGCAGGAAGCCGTGGTCGCGCAGCACGCCGGCCAGCACGTGGTGCGCGTGCAGGTGCAGATCCGGGTAGCTCTGCCCGGCACGGACCTGCGCGCAGAAGCCCAGCTGCGCTTGCTCGACCGCGTCGATCAGGTCCTGGAACTCGCCGTCGCGGTCCCAGGCCCAGGTGCGCGTGATGTCGCTGGCGTAGCCGTGGAAGCTGCCGCCGGCGTCGATCAGGAACGAATGCGGATGGACCGGCGGAACGCGGCCGAGATCGGTGTAGTGCAGGACCGCGCCGTGCTCGTTCAGCGCGATGATGTTGCCGTACGGCAGCTCGTTCTCGGTCAGCTGGGTGGCGGCCAGGTAGGCACCGTGGATCGCGAACTCCGAGGCGCCGTTGCGAAAGGCCTCCTCGGCCGCGCGATGCCCGCGCGCGCCGATCCGGCTGGCCACGCGCATCATGGCCAGTTCGTACGGCGTCTTGAAGGCGCGCTGGTAGTGCAGGAGGTCGATGACGGCCTGCGGGTTGTTCGGCACGAAGTCGCCCAGTGCCGCGCCCGGCTCGCCGATGATCGCGCAGCGCGCGGAGTCGTTCGGCAGGTGCGCGAGTGCCTCCCGGGCGTCGCGGATGATCGTGATCTCGAAATGGTCGACCCAGTAGCCGGCCGGCACCTCGGGCACCACGTGCCAGTAGTCGTGCGGCTGCAGGTAGATCAGCCGTGGCCTGCGCCCCGGCGTGTGGACCAGCCAGGAGCCCGGCGCGCGCGTCACCGGCAGCCAGTGCTTGAAATGCGGATTGACGCAGAACGGGTAGTCGCGGTCGTCAAGGAACTGGTAGTGCGCCGTGCCGGCAGGCATCACCAGGTGGTCGAAGCCGCCGCGCAGCAGTGCGCGGTCGCTGCGGGCGATGACGGTGGCGAGGTGCTCCGGGTAGAGCAGGTTCAGATCGGTCAACTGGTTCGGCATGGCGGTCGAGCGGCTAGGGTCGCGTCGATTGTGCCGCTTCCGCGCCTGCCGGTGCCAGTCCGGAAGGCGGGCCCTCGCAGGCTACGCCGGGCGTGGGCTGGCGCGTGTCGCCAGCGTCGCCACCGGGCTCAGGGTGATCCGGAAGCAGGCGCCGCCACCGGCCACCGGCACGTACTCGAGCGTGGCCTGGCTCGATTCGGTCATCTGCTTGGCCAGGTACAGGCCCAGTCCGGTACCGAACTCGTGCGTCGTGTAGAACGGCTCGAAGATCTGCGCGGCGACGCGCGGCGGGATGCCGGGGCCGCGGTCGATGACCTCGATCAGCGGCGGGCCGCGGTCGGTGGCCAGGCGCGCGACCAGGGCCACGCGCGCCGGCTCGTTCGGCTGCCGGCCGTAGCGCAGGGCGTTCTGCACCAGGTTCCACACCACCTGCTGGAGGTGCTGCGGGTCGACCATCGCCTCGATGCGGCGGTTCTGCGTGATCGCGCGCAGCTGGTCGCCGCCGAGGTCGTTGCCCTGGCGGTAGTCGTCGACGAAGGCCAGCACCCAGGCGTTGACGTCGATGCTCTCCGGGCGCGATCGCTCGCGCCGCGACAGCTGCAGGATGTTCTCGACGACGTCGTTCGCGCGCGTGCAGTGGTTGTTGATGATCTCCACGAGGCGCGTGTCCTCGTCGTTGAGTTCGGGCGACTCGGCCAGCAGCTGGGCCGAATAGCGGATCGCCGCCAGCGGGTTGCGGATCTCGTGCGCGATCGAGGCGGAGAGGCGGCCCAGCGAGGTCAGCGTCAGTTCCTCGGCGCGGCGCGACAGCAGCGAGGTGTCGTCGAGGAAGATCAGCACGTGGCTGTCGTCGTTCGGTGCCAGCCGTGTGAAGCGCGGGATCACCTCGGGCACGTCGGCGGCCAGCGCGACCGCGCTCTGGTCGGTGCGGCCGGAGGTGCGCCAGTGGTAGAGCCGCCGCGACAGCTCGGCGGCGACGCTGCCGAGGTCGCGCTCGTTCGGCGCCGGCGTGCCGATCAGGCGCCAGGCGGATTCGTTGATGCGCAGGATGCGGTTGGCGTCGTCGACCAGCAGCACGCCGGTCTTCATGCGCTGGATGATGAGGTCGTTGACCTGCTCGAGGTTGAGCAGATCCGCGCCGCGCTGCTCGGCCAGCGCCTCGGTCTCGCGCATCTGCCGGCCGAGGTAGTGGCCGAGCAGGGCCAGCGCCAGGTAGGCCACGCCGAACAGGCCGGCCTCGGGGCCGGTCCGCCCCTGCGTGATGCCGAGGTAGTCGGTCAGGATCGGCGGCACGATGATGCCGAGCGCGGCCAGCGCGGCGAGCAGCAGCGACTGGCGCAGCGGCAGCAGCAGCGCCGCGGCGCCGACGTTGACGATCAGCAGGATCGGCACCGCCGTGCTGGCGCCGACCAGGGAGACCTGCACCAGCGAGGCGGCGAGGATGTCCAGGCACAGTGCCGCGCCGATCCAGAAGCCCGGTCGCGCGTGCATGCGCGAGGTGGCGGCCAACAGCAGCAGCGCCAGCGGGATGTAGGCCAGGACCACGCTCTGGCCCAGCAGCGGACGGGCGACCTGCACCCAGTCCACGGCCACCGGGCTGAACACCAGGCCGCCGAACACCACGGCCTCGAACACCCGGTACAGGTTGAAGAAGTACAGCTCGCGCCGGGTCGTTTCGCCTATCGAGATCATCTGCCTCCCTCTCGCCGTGCGGCGCTCCCGTCGCCTCGGGGCCGCAGCGCCGGGCTTCCGGGCGCGAGTATAGGCGCCGGGCGCCGCGGCGGGCGATCGAACGAGCGTTTTGATTTCGCAACGACGTTTGCCCACAATACGCGCCCGTTCCGCGGCCGTTTCCTGCGGCCTGCCGGCCCGAGCGTCCGTTTCGATCCCCGCCTGCGGCGGGGGCGTCGGTTTTCGCGTTGTCCACTCCCCAAGGTGCAAGCCATGAATTTCCACGAGTATCAGGCCAAGGAGCTGTTCGCCCAGTACGGCATCCCGGTTCCGGCCGGCCGGATCGCGTCCACGCCCGACGAGGCGGTCGCCGCCGCGCAGGCGCTGGGCAGCGGACCCTGGATGGTCAAGGCGCAGATCCACGCCGGCGGCCGCGGCAAGGCCGGTGGCGTCAAGTTCTGCAAGTCGATCGACGATGTGAAGACGGCCGCCGCCGGCATGCTCGGCACGTCGATGGAAACCTACCAGTCGGGCGGCCGCGCGCTGCCGGTGAACCTGGTCCTGGTCACCGAGGCGGGCGATATCGCCAAGGAGCTGTACCTGTCGGTGCTGGTCGACCGCGGCAGCAAGACCGTCTCGTTCATCGCCTCGGCCCAGGGCGGCGTCGACATCGAGCAGGTCGCCCGGGAAACCCCGGAGGACATCCACACGATCGAGGTCGACTTCGTCGAGGGGCTGCAGCCGTACCATGCGCGCCGCTTGGCGTTCGACATGGGCCTCAACGCCAAGCAGGCCGGCCAGCTGACGAAGATCATGATCGGGCTGTACACGCTGTTCAACGAGAAGGATCTCGCCCTGGTCGAGCTCAACCCGCTGGCGATCCTGTCCGACGGCTCGCTGGCCGCGCTCGACGGCAAGGTCAATTCCGACGACAACGCCGAGTTCCGTCATCCGGACCTCGCCGCGATGCGCGACGAGAGCCAGGAGGACGCCGCCGAGGCCGCGGCCGTCCGGCACAACCTCAACTACGTGACGATGGACGGCAACATCGGCTGCATGGTGAACGGCGCGGGCCTGGCGATGGCGACGATGGACGTCATCAAGCTGGCCGGTGCCGAGCCGGCGAACTTCCTCGACGTCGGCGGCGGCGCCACCAAGGAGCGCGTGACCGAGGCGTTCAAGCTGATCCTGTCCTCGGACAAGGTCGAGGCGATCCTCGTCAACATCTTCGGCGGCATCGTCCGCTGCGACCTGATCGCCGAGGGCATCATCGCCGCGGTCAAGGACGTGGGCCTGACGATTCCGGTGATCGCGCGCCTGGAAGGCACCAACGTCGAGAAGGGCCGCGAACTGCTCGCCAACTCCGGCCTGAAGATCACGCCGGCCATCGACCTGAACGACGCCGCGCAGAAGGCGGTTGCTGCGGTCAAGGCCGCCTGAGCGAGGACGAATCCATGAGCGTTTTGATCAACAAGAACACCAAGGTCATCACCCAGGGCTTCACCGGCCAGCAGGGTACGTTCCACTCCGTGCAGGCGCTGGAGTACGGCACGCGGCTGGTCGGCGGCGTCACGCCGGGCAAGGGCGGCACCACCCACATCGAGCTGCCGGTGTTCGACACCGTCGCCGACGCGGTCGCCGAGACCGGCGCCGATGCGACGATGATCTTCGTGCCGCCGCCGTTCGCGGCCGATGCGATCCTCGAGGCCGCCGACGCCGGCATCCGCGTGATCGTCGCGATCACCGAGGGCATTCCGGTGCTGGACATGCTGCGCGTCAAGAACGTGCTCAAGCGCCATCCGGAAACGGTGCTGATCGGGCCGAACTGCCCGGGCGTCATCACCCCCGGCGAGTGCAAGATCGGCATCATGCCCGGCCACATCCACAAGCCCGGCAAGGTCGGCATCGTCTCGCGCTCCGGCACGCTGACCTACGAGGCGGTGTTCCAGACCACCAACGAGGGCCTGGGCCAGTCCACCTGCATCGGCATCGGCGGCGACCCGATCAACGGCCTGAACTTCATCGACTGCCTGAAGCTGTTCCAGGACGATCCGCAGACCGAGGGCATCATCATGGTCGGCGAGATCGGCGGCAGCGCCGAGGAAGAAGCGGCCGAGTTCATCAGCGAGTACGTCACCAAGCCGGTGGTCGCGTTCATCGCCGGCGCCTCGGCACCGGCCGGCAAGCGCATGGGCCACGCCGGCGCGATCATCTCCGGTGGCAAGGGCACCGCCGCCGCGAAGTTCGAGGCGCTGGAGAAGGCTGGCGTGACCACCGTCAAGTCGCCGGCCGACCTCGGCAAGACGCTCGCGACCAAGCTCTGATCGAGACGAGGAGCGACGCGTCGCAACGGCGCGTCGTTCCTGCGCGAACCGGCCGGCATGGCTGCGCGGTCGCGCTTCCCTCCCTTCCGTTTTTCGCGCCACGACCCGGGCAACCCGAGGTCAGTGCCGGCGCCGCCGTCATGGTCTCGCCGTGCGGGGCGACCGGCCGGTGCGGCCTTGTCGGGCCGTCAGCCCGGCCAGGGCCAGCAGGCCGACGGTCGCCGAGACGATCGACGCCACCAGAATGCCGAGCTTGGCCGAGGCCAGCAGGTGGGTGTCGAACGCCAGTTCGGCGATGAACAGGGCCATCGTGAAGCCGATGCCGGCCAGCAGGCTGCCGGTCGCCAGCATCGACCAGGGCAGGCCGCTCGGACGCACCGCCAGACGCAGGCGCACCGCCAGGTAGCTGAAGGCGACGATGCCCAGGGGCTTGCCGATGACGAAGCCGGCGACGATCGCGACGGTGGTCGAAGCGACGATGTCCGCGGGAACAATGGTCATTCCGGCATTGGCGAGGGCGAAGACGGGCATGACCACGAAAGCCACCCAAGGATGCAGGGCGATCTCCAAGCGCTCGACCGGCGACAGCGCTTCGCGCGTGGCGACCTCGGCGCGGAGCAGGTCCTGGCGATTGAGGGTATCTCCGCTCCAGTGTTCGCCCGGCGGGTGCGCCACGACGCGCCCCAGGATTGCGCGCAGGCGGCTGTCGTTCACCCAGCTGCGCGCGGGCGTCATCAGTCCGAGGACGACACCCGCCAGCGTCGCGTGTACGCCTGACAGATCCATCGCCAACCAGACGGCCGCACCCATCCCGATGTAGACCGGGACACTGCGAATGCCGGCCTTCGCCAGGGCGGCCGTCAGCAGGATGCCGAGCATCGCCGCGGCCAAGGCCTGGCCGTTCAGCGCGTCGCCGTAGCCGATCGCCACCACCAGGATCGCGCCGATGTCGTCGAAGATCGCGAGTGACAGCAGGAACACGCGCAGGCTCTGCGGAATGCGCCGGCCGAGCACGGCGAGGCAGCCGATCAGGAAGGCGGTATCGGTCGCCATCACGGTGCCCCAGCCGTGCATCGCCGGCCCGCCGCCCTGCAGCAGCAGGTACACCGCGGCAGGGACGGCCATGCCCCCGAGCGCAGCCGCCAGCGAAAGCGCTGCGGTGCGTGGCTTGCGCAGCTCCCCGAGCACCATCTCGCGCTTGAGTTCCAGAGCGACCACGAAGAAGAAGAACGTCATCAGGCCGTCGTTGATCCAATGCTTCAACGACCGCGCGTAGGTGACGTGATCCACCTGGATTCCGAGCTGGAGTTCCCAGAACGCCAGATAGTGTCCGGACCACGCCGAGTTGGACAGTGCCAGGGCCAGGGCCGCACAGATCAACAAGATGCCACCGGCCATGGCCTCGATGCGCAAGAAGCGCATGAAGGCCCTGCCGAGCCGGTCCATCGGTTCCCTGGGAAGCCGTGTCGACGGCGGGCTCATGCGGCCGGCAGGGTGGTGCGGCTTGCGTCACCTGCGGGGAGCGGCGGCTTCGGGCGGCGAGGCGGACGCAGCTGACGCGGCAAGAGCGGTTTCGATGACATCGGCGGTTCCTGAAGGTGGCGGCCGGAGCAGGGCGGGCGGCAGCGGATGTCGACACCGCGAATGGTGCTGCACGGTCCCGGCCGCGCGCTGCGCGTCGACGATCCGTCAGGTTTCTCGATGCAGACGCAAGGCGGAATAAAAAGTGGCGCGCGGCTACGGCCGGTACACTCCCATGGGCGCTGCAATCGGCCCATTCGGGACGCTCTCGTGCTTCATCATGCGCCGCGGCAGGTAGAAAACGCCATTCACGCCAGCGTAACAGCGGAAGGTATACAGTCACCGCCACTGGAACCCTTCCTCGGTCCCCAGCCCTCGGTCTCGCGGTTCGTATCCTCGTCTCTGAGTCACGCCCTGCGTTCCGTCAGGGCCGGCGGCCCGTGCCGCTTCGCCTTCCGCGCTTGCGGAACATCAAGGCACCCCCCATGAGTAGTAGCCCGTTTTCTCGCACCGTTGCCGAGACGGTTGCGGCCGACGCCACGTTCACGAGCCTCGACCGGGCGATCGTGGCTGCCGGGTTGACCGATACCCTCAAGACGATCGGGCCCTTCACCTTGTTTGCGCCTACCGACGCGGCGTTCGCCAGGCTGCCGGAGGGGACGCTGGAGAACTGGCTCAAGCCCGAGAACAAGGCCGAACTGGTATCCGTCCTGCAATACCACCTCGTACACGGCCGGGTTTCCACTTCGGAAGTCGGCAGGATGCGCGATGCGCGCACCGTCCAGGGCGAGGCGGCGGTGATCAGGATGACCGACGGCCGGGTCACCATCAACGACGCCAATGTCTCGTTGGCCGAGCTGCCGTCGAGCAACGGTGTGATCTACCCGATCGACAAGGTCATCGTGCCGATCCGGCATTGAGACCAAGACGGCGCCGCAGTCCGGCGTCCGCCATGAACCACACGGGCATGGGATGGATCCCGCGTCCGCCAAGGACCCGGGGCCGCCGCGGAATCGCGGTGCGCCTCGCCTGCAGGGATGCGTTGGCCGCAACCGGCCCTGAATGGAGATCATCACGTGAACAAGCACGAAAACACCAGCAAGCCCAACCATCAAGACCGTCGTCCCGTCAACACGCCGATCGACAAGAAGGTGGCGCCCGACACGCCGCCGTCGATGCCCGAGCCCAAGCACGCACCGGCAAAGACGGAACTGCCGATCAATCGACGTTGAACATCACGAGCCCGGTTTCGACCGGGCTTTTTCATGGATGGTTGCCCGAGGAACTGGACATGACGCTCTGCGCTACCCGTCACCGCGGACTCGGCCTGGCCTTGTTGGTGCTGGCCGGGTCATTCAGCGGCGCCGCGATCGCTGCGCCGCCGGCATCGCTTCCGACGGCCGGCTCCGCCGAGTGCGAGGAGGTGCCCGGCGACGCGATGGTCACCGCGTCGATCCTGCTCAAGCTGGCAGGCCACTCACGGATCGACGCCGACGAAATCCAGGTCCTGACCGTGAACGGAAAGGTCCTCCTGCGCGGGCTGGTCCGCAGCCAGGCGCAGAAAGGACTGGCCGGCCGCCTCGCCGGCGATACCCGTGGTGTTCTCGACGTCGACAACCGGCTGGACGTCATCGACTGGGCACCGATCACCGACATCGCCCGGGACCAGGCGCAGGCGCGGGTGCAGGGGCGCGAAGCCGCCCGGATCCGTTCCGATGCGTGGATCTCCGATACCGTCGCCACCACCCTGCGCGCCTCTCCCGGGACCGGCAGCTGCGACATCCAGGTGGGCAGCCGGGCCGGTGTGGTGACCTTGGAAGGGCCGGAGCGATCGGCCGCTGCCCGCGACCTGGCGATAGAACTGGTCCAGGGCGTATGGGGCGTTCGCCGGGTCGAGGCCACCGGGTTGCTGGTCCGTTGACAGCGGTGGGCTGCGGATCTCCTGGACGCGCCGAGTAGGTTACTCTCTGGGCTGGCAGGGAGTGGCGGAACTGTTCCGGCGCTTCCAATGGCGTCGGGTCCGATCCGGCAGCGTCTGATGCAAACCTCGACTACGGATTCACCTTCCGATCCAGTGCCGCGCCGCGCGGAATCGCCGCGCATTGCCGGCTACCGGCTGGTCCGCCAGCTCGGCCGCGGCGGCATGGCGGTGGTCTACCTGGCGGTGCAGGAGTCGCTGGATCGCGAAGTCGCGATCAAGGTGATGCGTCCCTCCAGCGCGCTCGACGAGGCACAGGCCATGCGCTTCGAGAACGAGGCGCGCGTCATCGCTAAGCTCGAGCATCCGGGCATCGTCGGCATCCACGAGGTGGGGCGCACGCAGAGCGGCGACCTGTACTACGTGATGCCGTACCTGGCGCGCGGCGACCTCGGCGAGCGCGACTACCGCGCGGACGAGGAGGGCCTGATCGAGCTGCTGCGCGTGCTGCTCGACGCGCTCGGCTATGCGCATGCGCGCGGCATCGTCCATCGCGACGTCAAGGCCGAGAACGTCCTGTTCGACAACGCCGACCGGCCGCAGCTGGCCGATTTCGGCATCGCGCTGTCGCAGCGCAGCGGCTCGCCGCGTGTCACCAGCGACGGGTTCGCGCTCGGCAGCAGTGCGCACATGAGTCCGGAGCAGGCCCGCGGCGGTGCCATCGATGGCCGGGCCGACCTCTACAGCCTCGGTGTGCTGACCTACGAGCTCCTGACCGGCGAGCTGCCGTTCCGCTGCGCCGATTCACTCGGCCTCGCGCTGATGCACGCGCAGGACCCGATACCGCGCCTGCCGCCGGACAAGGCACACTGGCAGGCATTCATCGACCGCGCATTGGCCAAGCAGCCCGAGCAGCGCTACCGCAACGCCCAGGCGATGCAGCGCGCGCTCGACGGGGTCCAGCGTCGTCTGCGCCGGCAGGGCGTCCTGCCGGCATGGCTGGATGCCCGGCCCTGGTACCGGCCGCTGCTGCTGGTCGTGCTCGGCTTTGCGCTGATCGCGGTGCCGGGCTGGCTGCTGGCACCGTTGCTGGCGCCCACGCCGCACGCGGCGGCGGAGCTGGAACCGGCGCCGGTGGCGCCTGCCGCTGCACCGGACGAGGTGCCGGCGGCGATCGACGGCGCGCTCGGGCAGGCGCGCGAGCAACTGGCCGCCGGTCACCTGCTGGCACCGGCCGGCGCGAACGCGGCGGAAACCTACCTGAACCTGCTGGCGGGCGATCCGGACAATGCCGACGCACGGGCCGGTCTGGAGACCGTGCTGGCCTCCCTGGCCGTGCCGTTGGCCGAGCGCGCGCGCAGGGGCGACCTGGACGGGACGCGCGAGCGCTACCGTCAGGCGGTCCTGCTGGCCGACCAGTCCGGCCTGCGCCAGGCGCCGGCCTTCCTGGCCGTGGAGCTGCAGGCGCGCCAGGCGGCGCTGGCGCAGGCCGAGGCGAGCCTGCGCGGCTACGAGCGCGCGGCGGCGATCGCCTGGCTGGATTTCGCCCGCGAAACCGGTGCGGACGGCGACGCCGTGCAGGCGTTGCAGCTGCGTGCCGCCGACCTGCTGCAGGCCGGCTCGCTGCTGCGCGACACGGGCGGGCCGCCGGTGATCTTCGTGCCGCGGCGCATCGCCGGCTCGACACTGGCCGCGCCGCTGCTGGTGATGCGCGACGAGGTCAGCCGTGGCGACTACGCACGCTTCGCCGCCGCCTCGGGACGCGCGGCGACCCGCTGCCGCAACCGGCTCTCGCCGTTGCGTCTGCTCGACCGGCGCGACTGGCGCGACCCCGGCTTCGCGCAGAAGGACGACGAGCCGGTGGTGTGCGTCAGCGCGGACGATGCCGATGCCTATGCGCGCTGGCTGAGCGCGCGGACCGGCAGGACCTATCGCCTGCCGACCCGGGCCGAGTGGCGCCACGCCGCACGGCCGGGACCGGCCGCGGCGTGCGCCGCCGGACAGGCCTGCGATACCGCCCGGCGCGGCACCGCGGCGACCGGCAGCGAGCCGGCCAATGCGCTGGGTCTCAACGACCTGCGCGGCAATGCGAGCGAATGGACCGCCGACTGCACCGCTGCGCAGGGCGGGCGTTGCGAGCAGCGGATCGCGCTCGGTGGATCGTGGCGGGACCGGAATACGGCCGCCGACGCGCCGTCGGAGCGCCCGCTGGCGCCGGACCGCGGCTACGACGACATCGGCTTCCGGCTGGTACGCGATCTCTAGCGCCGCACCGCTCATCCGTCCATGTCGTTCGCGAAGAGCTGGTCGTTCTCCCATGCGCCGATGTCGCAGGTGCCCCAGCGGTCCGGCTTGGCATCGTCGCGGCAGCGCGGCCGCAGGTCGCGATCGCGGTACTCGGGCGTGGCGTTGAGCGTGTCGCAGACGTCGGTCAGCGGCGAATCGAAGCGCGGCTGCCAGTCGCGGCGGCCCGGCGCGACGAAGATCCGCTCGTAGGGACGATCGGTGTAGGTCGGCCGCGCGATGATGCCGTTGGTGGTGAAGCTGGCGGTCACGCCCGCGACCACGCAGTCGGCACCCCATTTGTTGTACATCGTCACGCCGCCGTCGAAGACGGCCGAGCTGAACAGCTGCAGGCTGGTGCCCTGCATGCCGACGACGTCGATCGCGGGACGCAGGTTGCCGTCGGTCGCGAGGCGCTGGTTGCCGACGAACGTGGAGAACGTGACGCGCAGGTCCGGCGCCGCACTCGGCAAGGTGTAGCGCGTGCGGATCAGGGCGCCGGTCTGGCCGGGCTGGTCGTACGAGCGATTGCCGGTGAATACCGTGCCCTCGGTGCGCACGAAGCCGGCACCGTCGACCAGGATCGCCGAGCCGTCCTGCGCGCGGTTGTCGCGCACCAGGGTCTGGATCAGATACGCGCGCGAATCGCCGTAGACGGCCACTGCGCCGCCGTTGGCGCCGGTCGTGATGCCGTCGGCGACCTGGTTGTCGCCGATGCGCGTGCAATCGCGGTCGCGCGGGCAGTACCAGCCGAACGCGTTCATCGACTCGCGCATCATCGTCAGCACCGCACCGTTGGCGACCGTAACGCCGCCGCCGCTGAACTCGGCGCGGTTGCCGTCGACGATCAGCTCGCGCGCCTCCATCGTCGTGCCGGCGCCGGACAGGTAGAGGCCGCCGCCGGTGGTGGCGGCGCGGTTGTTCTCGATCCGTGCGCCGGTCACGTCCTTGCGTCCCGGCCACACGTCGATGTTCGGGTTGCCGACCGCGATGAAGCTGCCCGGCAGGGTCGCGATGCCGCCGCCGGCACCGCCGGCGACGTTGTCGTCGATGCGCACCTCGTGGGCCGCGATGAACAGGTTGCCGCTCCACAGGCTGATGCCGCCGCCGCTGCTCGCCGTGGTGTTGGCGTGGATCCGCGTGCCGGGATTGAGCGTCACGCCGAGGCTGCCGGCCGGACTGCCGGCGCGCTCCACATGCAGGCCGCCACCGGCCTGCGCGCGGTTGCCGGTGACCTCGGTGTTGTCCAGCGACAGCGCGACGTGCGCATTGGTCGAGGTCCGCAGGCGCACGCCGCCGCCGTTGAGGTCGTTGCGACCACCGCCGCGGATGCGCAGATGGCTGAGGCGCACGTCGTAGTTGCCCGGGGCGGAGGGCTCGATGCGGATGACCGGATCGCTGCCGTTGCCGGCGATGTCGGCGAACGGCTGCCCTGCGTCCACGTCGAGATCGCAGTTGGCGTAGCCGCCCTCGATCAGCACCGATTGCGCGCCGACCTGCAGCGCCTGGCCGGAATAGGCGGCGTCGTTGGCGACCATGACGTAGTCGAGGCCGGGGCCGTTCGCCGCCGCGGCGTTGAGGGCGGCCTGGATCGAGCTGAACTGGCAGCGCGACTGCGCGTTGACGTCGCCGACCAGGAAGTACTCGGCGGCGTGTGCGGGCACGCAGGCGCAGGCCGCGAGCGGCAGGATGAAGCGCCACGGGCCGGGCAGGGAAGCGATGGGCGTGGTCATGAACGGGCATTCCGCGATTGGGCAGGGCATCGGCCTCATACGCAGTTCCGCGGCGAGAACCCCAAGCGCCCGCGGCAGTATCATGTCGGTTCCGCCGCTTGCCCGAATGCACTGCATGGCTTCGTTCCGCATCGCTCTCGCCCAGTTCGATTTCCCGGTCGGCGCCGTGGCCGCCAATGCCGCCCGCATCGCCGCCTTGATCGCCGAGGCGCGCGATCGGCACCAGGCCGACCTGGTCGTCTTCCCCGAACTGGCGGTCAGCGGCTACCCGCCGGAGGACCTGCTGCTGCGGCCGAGCTTCCTCGCCGAATGCGAGACGGCGGTCGCCGCGATCGCGCAGGCCGCGGTCGGCATCGTCGCCGTCGTCGGCTGGCCGCAGAGCGCGGGATCGATCGTCTACAACGCCGCCAGCGTGCTGCGCGACGGCTGCATCGAGGCGACCTATCGCAAGCGCGAACTGCCCAACTACGCCGTGTTCGACGAGCGCCGCTACTTCGACGTCGATCCCGACGGCGGCCCGTGCGTGGTCGACGTCGGCGGCGTCGCGGTCGGCCTGGTGATCTGCGAGGACCTGTGGTTCGCCGAGCCGCTGGCGACCACCGCCGCCGCCGGCGCCGAGCTGGTGGTGGTGCCGAACGCCTCGCCGTTCGAGCGCGACAAGCACGCCCAGCGCGACGCGCTGCTGGCCACGCGGGTGGCCGAGACCGGCGTGGCACTGGCCTACCTCAACGTCGTCGGCGGCCAGGACGCGGTCGTGTTCGACGGCGCCTCGGTGCTGGCCGACGGTGATGGCTTCATCCATCCGGCCGCGCGCGCGTTCGAGGACCATTGGCTGCTCGCCGACTACGACCCGGCCACGCGCAAGTTCGCGCCGCGCGGCTGGCCGGCCGACGGCGACGAGAGCCGCGACGCGCTGGCCTGGCGTGCGATCGTGCGCGGCACGCGCGACTACTGCGCCAAGAACGGCTTCGAGCGGGTCTGGGTCGGCCTGTCCGGCGGCATCGACTCGGCCCTGGTGCTGGCGGTCGCGGTCGACGCGCTCGGCGCCGGCAACGTCACCGCGATACGCCTGCCGTCGCGCTACACCTCCGGCCAGAGCAACGACCTGGCCGCCGAGCAGGCGCGCGCGCAGGGCGTGCGCCTGGAGACGGTGCCGATCGGCGCGCCGTTCGACGGCTTCGTGCAGGCGCTGGCGCCGCTGTTCGCCGGCCGCGCGGCCGACCTGACCGAGGAAAACCTGCAGTCGCGCTGCCGCGGCACGATCCTGATGGCGCTGGCCAACAAGTTCGGCGGCCTGCTGCTGACCACCGGCAACAAGAGCGAGTACGCGGTCGGCTACGCGACCATCTACGGCGACATGTGCGGCGGCTATGCGCCGATCAAGGACCTGTACAAGACCGAGGTGTTCGCGCTGGCGCGCTGGCGCAACACGATCGGCGGCGCGCCGGTGATCCCGCAGGCGGTGATCGACCGGCCGCCATCGGCCGAGCTGCGCGAGAACCAGACCGACCAGGACTCGCTGCCGCCGTACGACGTCCTCGACGCGATCCTGTTCCGCTACGTGGACCAGGAGCAGTCGCGCCAGGACATCGTCGACGCCGGCTTCGACCCGGCCACCGTCGACCACGTGCTGCGCCTGGTGCGCGTCAACGAGTGGAAGCGCCACCAGGCGGCGCCCGGCCCGAAGGTCTCGCGCCGTGCGTTCGGCCGCGAGCGCCGCTACCCGATCACCTCGGGCTGGCGCGAGCGCGGCTGAGCCGGCCGGCGCGCCGCGGCGCCACCGGCCAGTAGCGGGGCGTCAGGCCGCGATCACGCCGAGCCGGCGGCCGACGCGGATGAACGCGTCCACCGCCTGGTCGATCTGCTCGCGCGTGTGCGCGGCGCTCATCTGCGTGCGGATGCGCGCCTGGCCCTGCGGCACCACCGGGAAGAAGAAGCCGATCACGTAGATGCCTTCTTCCAGCAGCTCGGCGGCGAAGCGCTGCGCGAGCTTGGCGTCGTAGAGCATCACCGGGACGATCGGGTGGTTGCCGGGCTTGAGGTCGAAGCCCGCCTCACTCATGCGCTGACGGAAGTGGCGTGCGTTGTCGTCGACGCGGTCGCGCAGCGCGGTCGACGCCGAGAGCATCTCGAACACCTCGATCGAGGCGGCGACCAGCGGCGGCGGCAGCGTGTTGGAGAACAGGTACGGTCGCGAGCGCTGGCGCAGCAGGTCGATGATCGCCTTGCGGCCGGTGGTGAAGCCGCCGGAGCCGCCGCCGAGCGCCTTGCCGAGCGTCGAGGTGAAGACGTCGACCTCGCTCATCACCCCGTGCAGCTCGGCCGAGCCACGGCCGGTCGGGCCGACGAAGCCGGTCGCGTGCGAATCGTCGACCATCAGCAGCGCGCCGTATTTCTTCTTCAGCGCGACGATCTCGTCGAGCTTGGCGATGTAGCCGTCCATCGAGAACACGCCGTCGGTGGCGACCAGACGCGTGCGCCGCCCCTGGCTTTCCTGCAGGTGGCGCTCCAGCTCGGCCATGTCACCGTTGGCGTAGCGGCGCCGCTCGGCCTTGCACAGGCGGATGCCGTCGATGATCGAGGCATGGTTGAGGGCATCGGAGATCACCGTGTCCTCCTCGCCGAGCACGGTCTCGAACAGCCCGCCGTTGGCGTCGAAGCAGCTGGTGTAGAGGATCGTGTCCTCGGTGCCGAAGAAGCGCGAGATCGTCGCCTCGAGCTGCTTGTGCAGGTCCTGCGTGCCGCAGATGAATCGCACGCTGGCCAGGCCGAAGCCGTGCGTGTCCAGCGCGTTCTTGGCGGCGGCGATGAT
The DNA here is from genome assembly GCF_001632775.1 of Dokdonella koreensis DS-123. Classification (NCBI taxonomy): domain Bacteria; kingdom Pseudomonadati; phylum Pseudomonadota; class Gammaproteobacteria; order Lysobacterales; family Rhodanobacteraceae; genus Dokdonella; species Dokdonella koreensis. The sequence continues at coordinate 2,330,782 of NZ_CP015249.1, read as the reverse complement.
GCGCGGGTCGTCGGCGAGGCCGAGGTAGTTGTTCGCGCAGAAATTGAGCACCTCGCGCCCGTCGGTGGTGCGGATCGCCGCCGACTGCGGCGTGGCGATCACGCGCTCGGCCTTGTAGAGGCCTTGTTCGCGGATCGATTCGAGCTCGGACTCGAGGCGTTGCTGGGCGGGGTAGGTCATGTCGGCACGGCCTTGGCGATGAGGGCGCGCGATTGTCGTCGATCCGTCCGGATCGATCCATGCGTGCATGCGCGATCGCCTGCGCGGCCGCGCTCACGATGGACGAACACTGTGCGGCGGCGCGCGGTCAATTCATGACGAGGTGTTGACGAATCGCCGCGTACGAAGAATAATTCGCGCCCCGTCGAGCGGCGGGTCGCGGCGGCGCCGCGGCCTTCAAGAACGTTCGAGGGATGTTTTTCGTTTCATGCGCCCGTAGCTCAGTTGGATAGAGTACCAGGCTACGAACTTGGTGGTCGGGAGTTCGAATCTCTCCGGGCGCGCCATTTTAGCAGTAAAATCAGCCGGTTGCGTTTCGGTTGACTGATGCGCCCAGCTACGGAACCGTAGCGGGTCGAAACATCGAAAGAGCCACCTTCGGGTGGCTTTTTCGTTTCCGGCCTTCCGTGTCTCCATCCCGGGGGCGATGCAGTGAGGCGCGACCGCGATCACGTCGGGCTCCCGCGCCTTCAGGTCAACGGATCGTCGGCCCGTCGCCCTGAGCGCACGCTTGCGACCAGACAGCGCAGCCGGCACGGGGCTCGGCCCCCTTCGATCCCGCTTCGATCCGCGTGCGCGGTCAAAGCTCGGATTTCAGACTGTCGAAGGCATCCCGCAGGAACCTGGCCGCGGGCTTTCGCGGACCGGTCTGTTCCCTCCAAGCCTGGAGCGCGACCTTCATCGCGCCGATGGACACCATCGCCACCATCCGCAGCGCCGGACGGCGCTCGGGCTGCCGCCAGACCTCGCACAGCGCCTTGAAGAGCGCCTGCTCCTGCTCCGCGTAGTACGCCTGCTTGCGCGCAAGCAGCGACTCTCTCGACAGCATGAGATTGTCGATGGCGGTCATCTGCTCGGTGGTACTGCTCGCGATGTGCTTGACCATGATGTCGCGAACGGCATCGAGCGGCGGCACGTCAGGCGAGGTCTTCAGCAGGTCCGCAATCAGGCTGGCCAAACCGGCGTCCATCCAGAACAGGATGATGTCGTCCTTCGACTTGAAGTACGAGAAGAAGGTGCGACGCGAGATGCCGGCCTCTGCCGCGATCGCGTCCAGCGTCGTGCTGTCGTAACCCTGGGTGAGGAACAGGCGCTGGCCGACCTCGGCGATGCGTTGCTGTGTCTCGCGGCGCTTGCGCTCCCGCAAGCCTTCTGTGGGCGCAACGCCCGTGCGGGGAAGGATTTCCGACATTCTTGGATGGCCTCTTGCATATTTGCACTTAGTGCAATAAATTATTGCACCTGATGCATTTATTTATGCACCTAGCTTACTTCCTTCCCCCAGCCAGGCAAAGAGCATGACCCAGCGCACAGCGTCCGCAACTCCCTCTCGATATGGCAGTACCACGGTCTTCGCCGGCGTTGCGACTCCGGACGCCAAAGCGCGCCCCCTGTATTCCCGGTGGCGAAGCTGTCTCGCCGCCCTGGGCGCGCTGTTCCTCTCCGCATGCGCGGCGGACGGTTCGATGGTGCAGGGACGGCCCAAGCCGGATTGGAGCCTGGCCGACATGCCTTCCCAGGAGGGGCGCATCTTCCTGGTCACGGGCGGAACCAGCGGCATCGGATACGAAAGCGCCAAGGCCCTGGCGGCCGCCGGTGCGCAGGTCCTGATCGCGGCGCGCAATCCGGCGCAAGGCGAGGAAGCGATCGCCAGCATCCGGCAGGAAACACCCGGCGCACAGGTGCGCTTCGAATCGCTCGACCTGGCCGACCTGGCCTCGGTCCACAGGCTGAGCGAGCGCCTCTCGGCGACGCTGCCGCGCCTCGACGGCCTGATCAACAATGCGGGGCTCATGGAGCCGCCGGAGCGGGGCACGTCGGCGGACGGGTTCGAAATGCAGTTCGCCGTCAACTACCTGGGCCATTTCGCCCTGACCGGGCAGTTGCTGCCGCTGTTGCAGAAGGCCGATGCCCCCCGCGTGGTCACCTTGTCCAGCATCGCCGCCGCCCGCGGTGGCGCGGCCATCAACTTCCCGGATCTGCAATTCGAACACGCCTACGATCCGGCTGCCGCCTACGGCCAATCGAAGCTGGCCTGCCTGATGTTCGCCCTTGAACTGCAACGCCGCAGCGATGCGGCAGGCTGGGGCCTCCGGAGCATCGCGTCCCATCCGGGCGTCTCGCGCACCAACCTGCTGGCCAATCGCGGCGGCGTATCGGGGTTCGTCCGTCGCAACCTGTCGTTTCTGTTCCAGCCGGCCGCGCGGGGCGCATTGCCGACGCTGTATGCTGCCACCGCGCAGGATGCGCAGGGCGGGGCCTACTACGGGCCTACCGGCATGATGGAAGCGCGTGGTCCGCTCGGCTTCGCCAAGGTGCCCCCCGCGGCGGCGGATACCCGAGCAGCCGCCCAGCTGTGGGTGGTCAGCGAAGAACTCAGCGGCACGCGGTTCCCGTCTCCCGTCCGCTGATCACGCGCCGCCGTCGCCGCCGCGCGTCCCGATCTTCCGCTGTCGGACCGGGCACCGGCGTGCTTCGAGCCAGGAACCTCTCCCATGAACCAAACCACGACATCCGCCCCGCACCGTCCACGCCTGCTGCAGACCCTGTTCAACCTCCGCCGCGAGGAGATCGGGCCGGTACTGATCGTGGCGCTGTTCTTCTTCTGCGTGCTGACCGCACTGATGCTGCTGCGGCCGGCGCGCGATGCGCTGGGCATGGAGCGCGGCATCGAGAGTATCCGATGGCTGTTCATCGGCACGGCTCTGGTCACGCTGGCGGTAAACCCGCTGTACGGCTGGCTAGTCAGTCGCCTGCGGCGATTGCAGTTCATCGGCGCGACCTACGGCTTCTTCGTGCTGAGCCTGGTGGGTTTCTGGGCGTTGCTGATGTTCGCGCCCGGCGCGGTAGGCCAGCGCAGCGGCCAGGTGTTCTACGTCTGGTTCAGCGTATTCAATCTGTTCGTGACGATGGTGTTCTGGGCGCTGCTGGCCGACCGCTTCACCAGCGATCAAGGCAAGCGCTTCTTCGCCCTGATCTCGGTCGGCGGCACGCTCGGCGCGATCTTCGGACCGTGGCTCACCGCGCAACTGGCCCAGCCGCTGGGTACGCCCAACCTGCTTCTGGTCGCCGGCGGATTCCTGCTGATCGCCCTGGTCATGGCCTGGCTGCTCGTGCGTTTGGCGCCTGACCGGACCGGCCCCGACGCGCCCGCCGCCACGGCCGGATTGGCGAGCGAGGCCGAGCGCATCGGCGGCAGTGCCTGGGCGGGCCTGCGGGCGGTGTTCCGGTCGTCCTATCTGACCGGCATCGCCGGATACATCCTGCTGATGACGGTCCTGGCGACGTTCATCTACTTCACCCGCCTGCAGATGGTCGCAGCGGTGTCGGACAGCACGGACGCACGCGCGGCGATCCTCGGCAACATCGACATGTGGACGCAGGTCGCGGTGCTGGTCCTGCAGTTCACCCTGACCGGAAAGATCATCAAGCGCTTCGGCCTCGGCGTGGCGCTGGCGATCCTGCCGGTGGCTACCGCGCTCGGCTTCATCGGGTTGGCGATCTACGGCTCGTTCGTGGTGCTGATCCTGCTGGAGGCGGCCAATCGCGCCGTGCAGCGCGGCATCACCCGGCCGGCGCGCGAGGCGCTGTTCACCGTGGTCGGCCGCGAGGACAAGTACAAGGCCAAGGCTTTCGTGGACACCTTCATCTACCGCGCCGGCGACGTCGTGGGTGCGCAGACCGAAGGTGCACTCGGCCGACTCGGGCTGGCGTTGGGTGGACTGGTCAGCGTGGTCGTGCCGCTGGCGCTGGTCTGGGCCGCGCTGGGCCTCTGGCTGGGGCGCGCGCAAGCACGGTACACGGCGTCGCCGCCGGCGAGCGCCACGCCGGCGGCCGGTGGCGATGCGCACGACGGCAGTGGCTCCTGACCCACGCGTGGCGCACGCCACGACCTCCGCCAGCGCGACGGGGCTGCCCGGGTCGTCCGATACCCAGGGGCGGCAACGGCATCACTAAAGTACGCACTTGACTATCCGGTGGCGCCGCCGCAATACTCAAGTCAATGCTTGAGCAATCCGCCACCATCGATCGTCTTTTCCACGCGCTCGCCGACGGTACCCGCCGCGAACTGATCGAGCGGCTGAGCCAGGGGCCGGCTGCGGTCAGCGAGCTGGCGCGCCCGCTGCCGATGAGCCTGGCTGCAGTTGCACAGCACCTGCAGGTGCTGGAGGACTGCGGCGTGGTGACGACACGCAAGGTCGGGCGCGTTCGCACCTGCCAGCTCGATCCGCGGGGCCTGTTGCAGGCCGAGCGCTGGATCGCCAGCCGCCGCGCCCTCTGGGAGGGACGCCTCGATCGCCTCGGCGCCCTGTTGGAGGCGCAGGCGCTGCGCAAGCACGAGCCGATCCCGGACCACGCCGGGGATGCGAAGCCGCATCGCGCGCGTGGACCTCGACGCAAGCCAGACAGGAGATAGGACATGAATCGACCGCAGCCCACCGATCAGGCCCGTCGCATCCTCGAAATCACGCGCGTCTTCCCGGCGCCGCGCGAGCGGGTGTTCCAGGCCTTCGTGGATCCCGAACTGATCGCGCTGTGGTGGGGACCGGATGGCTTCCACACGCCGCGGGACCGGCTGGTGATCGAGCCGCAGGTGGGCGGCCGCCACCACAAGATCATGGTGCTCGACGATCCCGCGATCGCGGCCGGCATGGGCGTCGCCGTGGGCGCGGAGTTTCCCGACTCACCCCGCGTGCTGGAGATCAAGGCGCCGGAGCTGCTGGTGCTGTCGTCCGATCCGCAGCCCCAGATGGGACTGGTGGAGCGCACCATCACGCGCATCGAGTTCCATGCCGAAGGCCCGGAACGCACCCGGGTCGTCCTGATCGACGGTCCGTACACCGAGATGATGGCTCCCCATGCCGATACCGGCTGGCGCCAGTCGTTCGAGAAGCTGGCCGCGGCGCTGGCCGGCTGAGGCTTCGGCACGACGCAGGGAGCGAACCCGGGGTGCCCGCTCGAGGCACCTCGGGGTTCGCGTTTCGAACACCGCGGGTCCGGGTTCGCACGACCGGGCATCGACGCAAGAGGGCATCGCACGATGGCAACGCTCAAACCCAAGGCCGCGGGCGCCGGGTGCGTGACGGAGCTGCTGGCGACGCTGGATCATCCGCACAAGGCCGGCATCGAACGCCTTCGCGCGCTGATTCTCGGGCTGGACCGGCGCATCACGGAGGCGATCAAGTGGAACGCACCGAGCTTCAGGCTCGACGACCACTTCGCGACCTTCAGGCTGTATCCGCCGAAGAACATCCAGCTCATCCTGCACACGGGTGCGACGGCGAAGAGCAATACCCGCGCGTTCGCGATCGACGATCCGGAGGGGCTGCTCGCCTGGCCCGCGAGCGATCGCTGCGTGCTGACACTGGCGTCCGCCGAGGAGCTGGCGTCGCACGAGGCCGCCGTGCTCGGCATCGTCAGGCAGTGGATCGCCCAGCTCTGAACGGGGCGGTCGTCCGTTGGCCGGTGGAGGCGCGGCGCGGTCCTCTTCACAAGATTGCTTCTATGCTACTTTCCGCGCACCGCTTCGACCCCGATTCGAGCGATGCGTCGTAAAGAAGCCGGTCTCGCCGGTCCCCAGATCCTGGCCACCGGCCGTCACCTGGGCGGGCTGGCCCGCCAGGCGCGGCTCGCGCGCGGCTGGACCCAGCGCGCGCTGGCCGCCGAGGCGTGCATCAGCCTCGCCACGCTGATCCGCCTGGAGCACGGCGGCATCGAGGTCTCGCTGGGCGGATGGCCGGCGGTGCTGGCCCATCGGGGGCTGCTCGATCGCGTGGCGGCGCTGGATGATCCGGCGTCGGCAGCGCCGCCGGGCCAGGCGCGCGGCCGGCGTGCGCGGCGCGCGCCGGCGGCCGGTACGGATGTGTGCCGATGAGGCGGTGGATCGTCGCGTCCGCATCGCCCGTCACACCATGGATGCCGTCGCGGTGTCCGGCGAAACGAGCGCTCCGCCGATGAGCTGGAACGGCAGCGGCCTGATCGTCCATCGCGCCAGCCGCATCGAACGCCTGGCCGAGCGTCTCGCGCGCGAACTGGAAGCCCAGCGACCGGACGATCCTCTGCGGCCGCAGACGGTGCTGGTCGCGCACCCCGGTCTCAAGCGCTGGCTGCTCGGCGAGTTCGCGCGGCGGCCGGACGCCGGCGGCGACGGCATCGCCGCCAACTTCGACATGCCGCTGCCGTGGCAGTGGTTCGAGCGGACCGCCGATGCGCTGCTCGGCGCGAGCGGAGCGCCCGGCGCCTCCTGGCACGGCGAGGTGCTGCGCTGGCGCATCCTGGCCGCGCTGCCGCAGATCGACGCCGCACCGATTCGCGCCTACCTCGAAGGCGACGACGCGGCACGCCGCAGCTTCCAGCTGGCCGAACACCTGGCCGGTGTCTATACCCAGTACCTGATCTACCGCGCCGACTGGATCCTGGCCTGGGAAGCCGACGCGCCCCAGGCCGCCGGCGATTGGCAGGCCCAGTTGTGGCGCGCCTTGCAGCCGGGCGCCGCGCCGCATCGCGCGCGGCGGGCGGCCCCGCTGGCGCGCCTCCTGGCGCGCGGCACGGGCGGGCAGGGGCCGCTGCACGTCTTCGGCGTCAGCCACCTGCCGCCCGATGTCCTGGCCGCGCTGCGCGCGCTGGCCGTGCACCAGCCGGTGCACCTGTATTTTCCCGATCCGTGCCGCGAGCACTGGACCGAGCTGCGGCGGCAGCGCGACCTGCTGCGCCTGGAGGACGATCCGGACGCGCTCTACTACGAGGTCGGCCATCCCCTGCTGGTCGCGCTCGGCCGCATCGCGCAGGACTTCTGCCTGGCGCTGGACGACGGTGACGCGATCGAGGAGCGCGATCCGGCCGACGAGGACGATGCCGATGTCGCCGGCGTGCCGCTGCTGGAGCGACTGCAGGCGAGCATCCGCCGTTTGCAGCCGGAGCTGGCGGGCGATGCCGGTCGTCTGCCGCCGCTCGACGACGCCAGCCTGCGCGTGCACGCCTGCCACACCCGGCTGCGCGAGCTGGAGGTGCTCAAGGATGCGATCCTGCGCGCCCTGGCCGACGATCCCGCGCTCGCGCACTGCGACATCGTCGTGATGGCGCCGGACATCGCCGCCTATGCGCCGTACGTCGCGGCGGTGTTCGGCGCGCCGGCACAATATCGCGCCGACCCGCACCACGTCCCCTGGCATCTTTCGGATGTCGGCCTGGCGCGCCAGCATCCGTCGATCGCCGCGTTCGACGGCCTGCTCGACCTGGCCGAAAGCCGGTTCACGGTCAGCGAGGTCATGGACCTGCTCGACGTGCCGGCGATCGCGCGGCGCTTCGCGATCGATCCCGCCGGGCGCGAAGCGGTCGAGAAATGGCTGCACCGTGCGCGCGTCGCCTGGGGCCTGGACGCCGCGGCCAAGGCCGAAGCCGGCGGTGCGCCGATCGACGCCAACTCGTGGCGCTTCGGCTTCGACCGGCTCTATGCCGGGCTCCTGCTCGGTGCCGACGGCGAGCGCGTCCTGCTCGACGGCATGCTGCCGCTGGCCGGTGTCGGCGGCGGCGCGGTCGAGGCGCTCGGCCAGCTCGACCACCTGCTCGGCGAACTGCGGCGGTTGCGCGACGCGATGGCCGTGCCGCGGCCGCTCGCGGGCTGGAGGGACTGGCTGCTCGGTTGCATCGATGCACTGTTCCTGCCGGACCCGGCCGACACGGCCGAGGTCGCGGCGATCGACGCGCTGCGCCGGCAGGTCGCCGCATTGGCCGCGCAGGCGCGCGAGGCGCAGCTGACGCTGCCCCAGCCGTGGCGCGTGGTCCGCGATGCCTTGCGCGGGCAGTTGCAGGCGGTGCCCGAGCGCCAGCCGTTCCTGCTCGGCGGCGTCACGTTCTGCGGCCTGGTGCCGCAACGCTCGATTCCGTTCGGCATGGTCTGCCTGCTCGGCATGAACGAGGGCGAGTTCCCGCGGGCCGGCGGCGACTCGGGACTCAACCGCATGGCCGCGCATCCGCGTCGCGGCGATCGCGATACGCGCAGCGAGGACCGCTACCTGTTCCTCGAAGCCCTGATGGCGGCGCGGCAGCGCCTGCACGTCAGCTACGTCGGCATCGGCGTGCACGACGGCCGCCCGCGCAATCCGGCCGCGCCGCTGGCCGAGCTGCTGCTGTTCCTCGACGAGGCGCACGGCCTGGCCGAGGACGATGCGACCGCCCGCCCGTGGCGCGTCACGCATCCGTTGCAGCCGTTCGATCCGCGCTACTACGAGCGCGACGCCGAGGGCCGGCCGCTGCACGATGCGCGCCTGTACTCGTATGACCGGACGTACCTGGCACCGCCCGCGACGCAACCGCCGGAGTCGCGGTTCCTCGACCTGGCCGCGCTGCCGGCGCTGCCGGTGCAGCCCGACGAGGAGGCGACGCTGGCCGCGCTGGTGCGCTACTGGCGCGACCCGTCGCGCGAACTGCTGCTGCGCGGCGCGGGCATCAGCCTGGCGGCCGCCGATGCGGCGGCCTGGCCCGATCACGAGCCGCTCGAGAGCGGCGTCGCCGCGCTGGATCGCTTCGATCGCCGGCTGCTATTCGATGCCTTGGCCGAAGACGCCGCCGGGATCCCCACCACGGCACCGGACTGGCTGGCACGCGCCGGACTGCTGCCGGCGGGCGCGCCGGGCGTGCGCACCTACGCCTCCGCGCGTGCCGCCGCCGTCGCCGCCCTGCAGGCGGCGCGCGAGGCCATCGGCGGTGGGCCGCTGGCGCGTGAACCCCGCGCCGTCGATCTCGTGCTCGCCGGCGAGCGGCGCCTGACCGGCCGCAGCCAGCGCCTGTTTCGCAGCGCCGGCGGCGAGCTGCTGCTGTTCGACGCCCAGCCGGCGCGCCCGGCCGATTTTCGCGACCTGCTGCCGCTGTATGTCGAGTGGGCGGCGCTGCGGCTGGCGCCGGATCCGCCCGCGCGCGCGGTCTTCGTCGAAGGTGGCCCGAGCGGGCGGCCACGTGCCGGCATCCCGCCGCTGCTGGCCGCGATCCTGGCGCAGCAGCCGGCCGAGCTGGAGGCGGGCCTCGGCCGGCTGGTCGAGCTGTGGCGGACGCGCCGCGAACGGCCGCTGCTGTTCTTCCCGCGCACCGCCTGGGCCCATGCCGGTGCCGTACCTGGCGAACGCCGGGTCCGCGCGCAGCGCCAGTGGCTGGGCGACGATGCGGGCTGGCAACGCGGCGAGCGCGACTATGCGCCGGGCTACGCCGGCCTGCTGGCGCGCGGACTGGCCTTGTTCGATCCGGCGACGCCGGCGGGCGATGCGTTCGCCGCCGCGGTCGCGACGATCTGCACGGTGCTCGACCCGCACCGCAGCGTGCTGCTGCGCGACGACGGCGCCGGACCGGACGGAGCGTCATCGTGAGCGCGGTCGAGCCGCTGGCCCCGTTGGACTGGCGCGGCATGCCGCTGGCCGGCCGCGTGCTGATCGAAGCCAGCGCCGGGACCGGCAAGACCTATCACATCGGCCTGATCTACCTGCGCCTGCTGCTCGAGACCGGCCTGGGCGTCGAGCAGATCCTGGTCGCGACCTTCACCGACGCGGCGGCGCAGGAGCTGCGCGAGCGGCTGCGGCTGCGGCTGGTCCAGGCGCAGCGCATCCTGGAGCGGATCGCGGCCGGCCAGCCGCTGCCCGTCGATGATCCGCTGGCCGAGCATCTGGCGACGCTGGCCGTCGATGCGGCCAAGCTGCGCCAGTGCCTGCGGCGGATCCGGCTGGCGCGTGCGGACATCGATCGCGCGCCGATCTCGACGATCCATGCGTTGTGCCAGCGCATCCAGCGCGACCACCCGCTCGAGAGCGGTGCGACGTTCGCTGGCGATCCGCTGGTCGACGAGGACTCGCTGGCGGGCGAGTGCGTCGAGGACTTCTGGCGGCAGCGCGTGCTGACCGCGGCGGAGGACGAGCCGGGCATCGCCGGCATGCTGGCGCTGGGGCTGGACGGCCTCAAGCATACGGTGGCGGTCATCCGCGCCGCCGGTCCAGCGCGCCTGCTGGCGCCGCCACCGCCGGACCTGGAGGCGCTGCGCGCCGGGCTGGAGCGCCTGGACGATGCGCAGGCGTTGCAGGTGCCGTTGCGGCACCTGCTGGCCGACGCCGATGCGATCGCCTGGAACGGCACCAGGAAGGCCGCCCGTGCCGTGATCGAGGGCATCGCCGGCGCCGCGCAGCCGAGCCGGTACCTGGTGGCGCTGGACGACACGGCGCTGGCACGCATCGCCGGCGATGCCTGCGCGACCTTGCAGAACAAGGCACGCCGGCTCGCCCTGGACGAGCAACCGTGCATCCGGCTGCTGGCTGCCACCGCCCAGGCGCTGCGCGCCGCGCGCGAGCACGCGGTTCCGGCGCTGTGCGCCGAGGCGCATGCGTTCTGCGAGCGCGAGCTGCCGCTGCGCGCACGCCGTCGCGGCGTGCAGACCTTCTCGATGCTGATCGACCGGGTGTACCAGCGGCTCTGCGGCGCCGATGCGGACGCGCGGCTGGCCGACCGGCTGTTCGAGGCATTCCCGGCCGCCCTGGTCGACGAGTTCCAGGACACCGACCGGCGCCAGTTCGCGATCTTCGACCGCATCTATCGCGATGCCGCGGGCGCGGCGCGCGGCAGGCTGGTGATGATCGGCGACCCGAAGCAGGCGATCTACGCGTTCCGTGGCGGCGACATCGCCGCCTACCTGGATGCCGGCCGCAGCGCCGGCCTGCGCTGCTCGCTGGCGACCAACCACCGTTCCAGCGGCCGCCTGGTGGCGGCGCTCAATGCGTTCTATGCGCACACCTCGGGGGGCTTCGGCACCGTGCCGATCCGCTACCAGCCGGTCCGTTCCGCCGACAGGTCCGACGGCGCCGCCTACACGATCGACGGCCGCCCGGCGGCGGCACCGCTGGTGTTCCACCGGTTCCGCGGCGAGGCCGTCGACGAGCGCGGGCGCGCATTGCAGGCGCAGGGCCGGCTGGAGGCGCTGGCACTGGACGATTGCGCCAACCGCATCGCCGAACTGCTCGGCGGCGATCACGCCATCGACGGCCGCCGCGTGGGGCCGGGCGACATCGCCGTGCTGCTGTCGACCCATGCCGAGGTGGCCGCGCTGCGCGAGCGGCTGCTGGCGCGCGGCGTGCCCTGTGTCGGCAGCGGCCGCGGCAGCGTGTTCGAGAGCGAGGCGGCGGCGGACCTGGAACGCATCCTCGGCGCGGTCCGCGATCCGGGCGACGCACCGGCGGTGCGCGGCGCGCTGGCGACGCGCGTGCTGGGAGCCGACTACGCCCGCTTCGCCGCTTGGGAGGCCGACGTGCCGGCGTTCGAGCGCGAGCTGGAGCGGTTCGCCGCCTGGCGCGAGCAGGTTCGCGAGCGCGGCGTCCTGGCCCTGGTCGGTGCCATCCTGGCGGACCAGGCGCCGCGCCTGCTGGCCGCTGCGGACGGCGAACGGCTGGTCACGGACCTGCGCCACCTCGGCGAGCTGCTGGCCGAGCAGGAGAGTGCGCACCACGGCCTGGACGGGCTGCTGGCCTGGCTGGCGGCGATGCGCCACGACGCCGGCGGCGATGTCGAGGCGGCCGACGCGCGCCGCCTGCGCATCGAGAGCGATGCCGAGCGCGTGCAGCTGCTGACCGTCCACGCCAGCAAGGGCCTGGAGTACCCGCTGGTGTTCCTGCCGCTGGCCTGGCGTTCGCGCAGCCGCGCCGCGCCGTCGGTGCTGCGCTTCCACGACGCCGCCGGCCGCTTGTGCATGGACCTCGGCTCGGACCGGTTCGCCGCGCATCGGCTGGTGCACCGGCGCGAGGAACTGGAGGAGCGCCTGCGCCTGTTCTACGTCGCGCTGACGCGCGCCAAGTACGCCGTGCATGTCTACTGGCTGGATCACGGCAGGCCACGGCCCGGCGACGAGGACACCGGGGACGCGTATGACGCGGCGGCGATCGAGGTCCTGGTCGGCGAGGTCCTGCAGGCGCTCGGGCACGCATCCGCGGCGCCGGCCGGTGCGTCCGTGCCGGCCGCCGGCGACGCCGGGCCGTCCGATGCGCGCGAGCGCGCGGCGCTCGAGGCGCTGGCTGCGGCCTTGCCGGGCGTGGCGGCGGAGCCGCCGTTCGCCGGTCCGGTGCCGTACTACCGCACGGCCGATACCCGGGTGCGCCGGCGCGCGGTGCAGGCACCGTTGCCGGCCCTGCGGCCCCCGCGCTGGCTGCACAGCTTCAGTGGCCTGCTGCGCAGCGCGGCGACGGTGGCGGAGCCGGGCGCTGCGGACGAAGCCGCTGTCCCCGCGCCGGATGCCGATGCGTTCGCCGGCGACATCGAGGCCGACGACGAGCGCCTGCTGGCGCTGGCGGCCCTGCGCGGGCCGCGTTTCGGCGATGCCGTGCACGACCTGCTCGAGCACGCGCCGCCGGGGCGGTTCTGGCCGGCCCAGCGCGAGCGGCTGCGGGACGCGCTCGGTGCGCTCGGGGTGGGGCGTACCATCGATGAGGCCGGCCTGCTCGACGCGACCGGCCGGATGATCGACCGGGTCCGGTCGAGCGACCTGGGCGACGGGTTGCGCCTGGACCGGCTCGCCGATTCGGCGCGCGTGGCCGAGTTCGAGTTCCAGTTCCCGGTGCACCGCGTCGGCATGGCGCAGCTGCGGGCGCTGTGCGTCGCCCACGGCGAATCCGCGGCGATACCGCCGACGCTGGATGCGGTGCGGCTCGACGGCCTGATGACCGGCTTCGCCGACCTGGTGTTCGAGGCCGGCGGGCGCTATCACGTGCTCGACTACAAGACCAACTGGCTGGGTGCGCGCCTGTCGCGCTATCGCGGCGCCGGGCTCGACGCGGCGATGGCCGATCACCACTACGGCCTGCAGGCGCTGCTCTACACCGTGGCCCTGCATCGCTACCTGCGCCAGCGCATCCGCGACTACGCCCCGGAGCGCCATCTCGGCGAGAGCTGGTACCTGTTCGTCCGCGCGATCGGCCTGGACGATGCGGCCACCGACCTGCGCCACGGCGTGTGGCGCCGCCGCTGGCCGGCACGGCTGATCCTCGCGCTCGATGCGGCATTCGCCGGCCAGCCGGAGAGCGTGTCGTGACCAGCGCGCCGGTTGCGCCGCGCGCGATCGACACCGCCCTGGCGCGCTGGGTGCTGGAGCGTACCGGGTCGGCGCTGCTGGCTCGCGCCGCACTGGAAGCCAGCGCGGCCGAAGGGCAGGGGCACGCCTGCGCGCGCCTGGACGAGCCGCCGCACGGCGAGCCGTTCTCGGCGGCCGACCTGGCCGCGCTGCGCGGCCAGCCCTGGGTCGGCGACGGCAGCGCGGAGCAGCCGACCGCGTTCGTGCTCGACGCGACACGCTTCTACGCCTGGCGCAGCTGGCGGCATGAAGCGGTGCTCGCCGAGGCGCTCCGCCGGCGCATCGAGCGCCGCCGGCCGCACCCGGCATTCGACCGCACCGGCGACCTCGCCGCGCTGTTCGCCGGCGACGATCCGCAGGCGACGGCACTCCAGCGCGAAGCGGCCGCCGGCGTCGTCGGCAGCCGCTTGTTCGTGCTGACCGGCGGTCCCGGTACCGGCAAGACGACCACCGTGGTGCGCATACTGCTGATGCTGCTGCGCGAGGCCGCCGTAGCCGGCACGCGGCCGACCGTCGCGCTGGCCGCGCCGACCGGCAAGGCCGCGCGGCGGCTGGCCCAGGCGATCGCACAGGGCAAGCAGGGGCTGGCCGGCAGCCTGCCGCCCGGTTCGGGGCTGGCCGCGCTGCTCGACGCCATTCCGCACGAGCGCTCGCAGACCCTGCACCGGCTGCTCGGCTACCGGCCCGACGCCAATGCCTTCGTCCACGGACCGGCCGATCCGCTGGCGGCCGACATCGTGGTCGTCGACGAGGCCTCGATGATCGACCTGGCGCTGATGCGCCAGCTCGTGGATGCGCTGCGGCCCGGCGCCGTGCTGATCCTGCTGGGCGATCCGGGGCAGCTCGCGTCGGTCGACGCCGGGTCGGTCCTGGCCGACATCGTCGCCAGCGCGCCCGCCCTGGCCGGACACGTCGTCGAGTTGACGCACGTCTGGCGTGCCGGCGACGCCCTGCAGCGCGGCATCGACGCCGTGCGTGCGGGCGATGCGACGTGGCTGGACGCAGCCGGAGGAACGACCGGCGGCGACGGCCTGGCCTGGCGTGCCTGCCCGGACGCGCGCGCGCTGGGAGCGGCGGTCGAGGGCTGGATCGCCCGCCACGCTGCCGCGTTCGATGTCCTGTTCGCACCGGACGTGGCGCCCGGTCCGGCGCTGGCGGCGCTGCGCGAAGCGCAGATCCTGTGCGCGCTGCGCGAAGGGCCGTTCGGCGTGCACGGCGTCAACCTGCAGGTCGCACGGGGCCTGGCGCGCCGGCACGGGTTCGACCCGCAGCGGCCGTGGCATCGTGGCCGCCCGGTGATCGTCACCCGCAACGACTACGCCAGTGGCCTGTTCAACGGCGACGTCGGCGTGGTGCTGGACGGACCCGACGGGCCGCGGGTCTGGTTCGAGGTCGGCGATCGCGACGGCGCGACGGCGTTGCGCAGCTTCGCACCGCACATGCTGCCGGTGCACGAGAGCGCCTGGGCGATCACGATCCATCGCAGCCAGGGATCGGAGTACACCGACGTCGCCGTCGTGCTTCCGCCGGCGGCCGACCATCCGGTGTTGACGCGTGAACTGGTCTATACCGGTGTCTCGCGCGCGCGCCGCTCGGCCGAAGTCTGGGCGACCGCCGACAGCCTGCACGCCGCGCTGGCGCGCCCGGTCCGCCGTCACGGCGGCCTGCGCGAGCGGTTGGTGGCGCCGTGATGCGCGGCGCGGCCTGCAGCCGATGGCGGGCCGGTCGGGCCCGGGTGACGACGGCTGCAATGGCCGCCCGGGAACGTCGCGCGGTACGCGGCATCGGGGGCCGGCTGGCCGGCTGGCTGCTGGCACTGGCGGTCGCGGTATCGGTGTCGCCGGCCGTTGCGGCCTTGCGCGTCGCCCCTACGCATGCCGCCGTCATCCAGCGCTACAGCGGCGACGACGGGTTGCCGCAGAACGGCGTCAACGCGCTGTTGCAGCGGCGCGACGGCCACCTCTGGGTGGCGACCCACGGCGGCCTGGCCCAGTTCGACGGGCGCCGCTTCAAGGTGTTTCGCGCACATCAGGAGGTGCGGCCGGCGACCGAGAACGCCGCGACCGGCAGCGGCCCCTCCAGCGACCGGATACTGGCGCTGCACGAGGATCGCCGCGGGCGGCTGTGGATCGGCACCCAGGACGCCGGCATCAGCCTGTACGAAGACGGCGTCTTCCGCAGCCTGGCGGCGTGCCGCGGCATCTGCCAGGCCAGCGCCTTCGTCGAAGGCGCCGACGGCAGCCTGTGGGTGGCCAGCAGCGACGGCGTCCTCGGCATCGACATGGCGACTCTGCGCGAGCGCGCGCCGCTGCGGGGCGAGACCGTCCGCTACGACCTGCTGGCGCAGACGCGCGACGGGACGATCTATGCCGGCGGTTTCAATGGCCTGGCGGTCGTGGCCGGCGACCGGCTCGATCCGGTGGCGCTGCCCGACGGCAGTCGCCACGTGGTGGTGCTGAAGGCCACCGGCGACGACCTGTGGGTCGCCACCGACACGGACCTGTTCCGGTTCGAGCCGGCCAGCGGGCGCTGGCACCTGTGGGAACGGCGTCGCGTCAACAACCTCATCGAGGACGCGCACGGCCGCCTGTGGCTGGGGACGCTCGACGGGCAGCTGCTGCACGAGGACGGCGCGGGTGTGCCGCAGCCGGTCGAGGGCCTGCCGCCGATGTTCATGGTCAGCCTGCTGTTCGACGACCACGGCAACCTGTGGATCGGCAGCCACAACAAGGGCCTGTTCCGCCTGCGCGAGCCCTGGATCGGCCTGATGGCCGATCCGCAGGCCGCGATGAACCGGCCGGCACGCGCGGTGGCCGACGATGCGGCAGGCGACCTGTGGTTCGCATTGTCGTGCAGCGGGTTGCGCCGGTGGCGGGCCGATGGTCGCATCGAGACCGTTCCGCTGCGAGCGGCCATCGGCAGCGAATGCGCCGAGACGCTGGCACGTGATCGTGCCGGCGGCATCTGGGTCGGTACCAGCGATGGCTTCCTCGGCCGCATCCGGCCCGGCGCGGATACGGTCGAGCCGGTCGCATCCTGGCCGGCCGGCCCGTCGATCCGGGCGATCCACGAGACGGCGGAGGGCGATTTCTGGGTCGCCGTGGCCCGCAGCACCGTGGTGCTCGAGCGCGATGCCGCAGGCGGCGGCGGGGCGGGCCGCCCGGTGGCGGCACTGGAGGGCATGGCGGCCAACCAGATCGTCGCGGCGCACAGCGGCGGCCTGTGGGTCGTCAGCGACCAGGGTGTCGTGCGGATCGACGGCGAGCGCATCCTCGAACGCTGGACACCGGCACAGGGGCTGTCCAGCCGGTTCGCGCGCGCGGTGTACGAGGACCGCGCCGGCGTGCTCTGGGTCGGTACCTATGGCGGCGGCCTCAATCGCATCCGCGGCGGCAAGGTCGATCGCTACAACCGCGGCAACGGCCTGTTCGACGACACCGTCTCGTGCATCCTGGCCGACGACGAGGGCCGCCTCTGGTTCGGCGGCAACCGCGGCGTCTCCCTGCTGTCGGCGGTGGCAGCGGACGGCCGTTCGATCGAGACGGTCGGTTTCACCGTCGGCGACGGACTGATCCCGGCGGAGATCAATGGCGGGACCCAGGGCGCCTGCCATCGCGACGCGCACGGGCGGCTCTGGTTCGCACTGGTCGAAGGCTTCGCGATGGTCGATCCGGCCCGGGTGCGCGAGCGCGTCGCGCCGGCACCGCAGGCCCTGATCGAACGCGTCGCGATCGCCGGCCACGACCAGCCGCTGGCCGGCCCGCTGCAGCTCGACGCCGCATCGCAGAACCTGGAGATCGGCTATACGGCGGTGGACCTGAGCGCGCCGGAGCGCACGCATTTCCGCTTCCGCCTGTCCGGCGTCAACGACGACTGGATCGATGCCGGCCGCAACCAGACGATCGTCTATCCGTCGATCCCCTGGGGACAGCACCTGTTCGAGGTGCAGGCGCGCAGCGAGGGCGGGCCCTGGTCCTCGCCGCCGGCGACGCTCCCGATCCATCGGCCGATGCCCTGGTACCAGCGCCCCTGGGTCTGGTTGCTGGCCACGCTGCTGAGCCTGCTGCTGGTCGTCGACGGAACCCGCAGCGATGCCACGGCGCGGCGGTCGCGTCCGGCGCGCCTGCGCGGCTCCGCCGGTGGCAGCCCGGGGAACGACAGTCCCGGGAGTGACGGCTAGGACCGTTTCCCGGCCGTCAGGACGACAGGGCCTCGCCGTCGTCGAGCAGCAGGTCGGCCAGGCGCTCCGGCGCGAACGGCTTGTGCAGGATCGCGACCGGCGGCGCCGCCAGCTCCGTCAGGTCGCTACGGCCGCTGATCAGCACCTGGCGCGCATCCGGCTGCAGCGACCGCAGCCGGTGCAGCAGCGAGGCGCCGTCGCCGTCCGGCAGCTCGTAGTCCGCGACGATGGCGTCGTAGCGATGGCCGCTGCGCGCCTGGCGCAACGCGTCGATCGCGGTGCCGACGTCGTCGACGTCCAGGCCGCTGTCGGACAGGCCGTCGGCGAGCAGGGTGCGCGACGGGCCATCGTCGTCGACCAGCAGCACCCGCGGCGGCGACACCGCCCGATGCGGCGGCGCCTTGGCCTTCGCGCCCGTGCGCGCCGCCGGGCAGGGCAGGAGCAGCGTCAGCGTGGTGCCGCGGCCGGGAGCGCTGTCGACCTCGATGCGGCCGCCGGCCTCGCTGATCAGCCGGTGCACGACCGCCATGCCGATGCCGGTGCCGCGGTTCTCGGGCTTGGTCGTATAGAACGGCTCGAACAGCCGCGCGACGACATCGGCGGTCATGCCGGTGCCGGTGTCGGCCAATCCGATCGCGACGGTATCGCCGCGCCGCGCCGCAGACAGGCGGAAGCAGCCGCCTTCGGGCATCGCGTCGCGCGCATTACTGGCGATGTTGAGCAGGGCCAGCTCGAACTCCTCGCGATCCAGGCGCACCGGCAGCGGCTGGTCGGGCAGGGACAGTTCGATCCGCACGCGGGCGTCGAACAGCGGCCGCAGCAGGTCCAGCGTCTCGCGGATCGAGGCCGCCGCGTCGAACACCTCGACCTGGCGCTGCGTCGAGCGGCCCAGGCCCAGCAGGCGGCGGACCATCAGCGCACCACGCCGGGCCGCATGACGGATCCCTTCGAGCGAGCGGGTGGCGTCCCGCGGATCGCGGGCGGTACCGGCGCGACCGGCATGGCCGAGGATGATCCCGAGCAGGTTGTTGAAGTCGTGGGCGATGCCGCCGGCGATGCGACCGAGCACCTCGATCTTCTGCGATTGCAGCAGTTGCGCCTGCGAGCGTTCCTTCTCCTCGATCTCGCGTTCGAGCTGGTCGCAGAGCAGGTCCAGCTCCTCGCTGCGGCGGATCGCCCGGCGCGACGCGGAGACCAGGCGGTCGAGGATCGCCGCCACCACCATGAAGCCCAGGCCCGCGGACAGCAGGTTGGCGGCGACCTCGCGGCGCTCCGCGACGGCATCGCCGGCGCCGGCCAGGTCGACCCAGGCGCCCAGCACCAGGATCACGCCGATCGCGGCCAGGGTGCGCCAGATCGCGCGCCGGCCGAGCAGCAGCCCGGCGAACAGCAGCGGCAGCAGGTGGGTGACCTGCAGGCCCAACTGCGACTTGAGGCCGTAGCTCTGGTAGTTGAGTCCCATCATCACCAGGCTGGCGACCACGGCGAGGCTGGCGGCGAGCCGGAAGCGGCCGCGCCGCAGCAACCAGAAGCACGACCAGAGAAAGGCGGTGAGCGCCAGGCTGATCGCCTGTCCGGCACCGAAGCCGGGCGCCTCGGCCAGCTCCAGCGCGAGCATCGCCGGCACCAGCACGCCGGGTACCGCGAGGACGACCTGCAGCATCGGCGCATTGCGCCGGTCGAGCGGATCCTCGACCGGCACCTCCTGCAGCCAGCGGTTCAGACGCTGCCAGGGAGGCATCGGCGTGACGGCCGCATCGGCAGGCGCCGGGATGCCGACAGGGTGTTGCGCGAATGCCTCCGCGTTTCGCCGGCGGTGGTGGGCCCGGCCGCGGCGCGGCGCCTCGAGGCGGGCCGTCCGGCGGCGCCGGCGAGCGGCCGAGGCGCAGTCGGCGCCGTGCCGTCGCCGGACGGCGTGGCGCGCACTTGATCCAGATCAGGGGGCGTTGCCGCGGGTGCGCTACCGTGGCGTCGTTCCCTGCTGCTCACCGTTCCGGAGTTGGCCATGCGCGACATCCTAGTGCACCTGAGCCGTTTCACGACATGGACCGGAGGCGCCGAATACGCCGCCCGCATCGCCGCCGCGCTCGACGCGTCGCTGACCGGTGCCTATGTCTATCCGTCGCCGCTCTACATGATGCCGCCCTACGGCTCGCCGGCGCTGCTTTCGGTGATGATCGAGAACGCGCAGGCGATGGAGCACGGTGCGCTCCAGGCGCGGCAGGCGTTCGCCGACTGGGCGCGCGAGCGCGGCGTGCAGCGCACGGCCTGGCAGGTCGCCGAGGGCTATCTTCCCGATACGCTGGGCCAGATCTGCAACTGGCACGACCTGCTGGTGGTGGAACGCGACGACGAAATGCTCTGGGGCACGCCGCAGACCCTGGCCACGCTGCTGCTGCAGGTCGGAACGCCGTGCCTGGTCGTTCCGTCCGTCGTCGCTCCCGGCACCGGACCGGATTGCGTCGCCCTGGCCTGGAACGGCGCACCCGAGGCGGTGCGCGCGATCCACGCGGCGATTCCGTTGCTGCGCCTCGCGCGCCGGGTCGTCCTGCTGTGCGGCGATCGCCGCGATGTGTACACGGGCGCGGGCTACAAGCCGCCTTTCAGCATAGCCGAACACCTGGAGCGGCACGGCATCGGGATCGAGCGGCAGAACCTGGACACCGCCGACGAGCGTGCCGGTCACGCCTTGCTGGATGCGGTGGCGGCCTGCGGCGCGGACTTGCTGGTGATGGGGGCCTACGGCCGCAGCCGCTTCAGCGAATGGGCCTTCGGCGGTGCGACGCGGCACGTGCTCGCGCATGCGCAGGTGCCGGTGCTGATGCGTCATTGAGGGTCGCGCCGGCGGCGTGCAGTCCGGCGCTGGCCGGATCAGGCCGGCGCGAGCACCCCGGCCGGCAGCTGCATCGTCACGCAGTGCAGGCTGCCGTTCTGCCAGATCAGCGGCCGGCACGGAATCGGCACCACGGTGCGGCCGGGATGCGCGGCGCCGATGATCGCCGCGGCGGCGCTGTCGGCCGGATCCTCGTAGGCAGGCACCAGCACGGCATCGTTGACGATCAGGTAGTTGGCATAGCTGGCGGCGAGCCGGCGATCGCCGTCGACGATGGGCCGCGCCCAGGGCAGCGCGTGCAGCCGGTACGGGCGGCCGGCCTCGGTGCGCAGCGCGACCAGTTCGTCGGCCATCCGCTCCAGCTCGGCATGATGGCTGTCCCCGGTGTCGTCGCAGGCCTGGTAGACGATCGCCTCGTGCGGGGCCAGGCGCGCCAGCGTGTCGATGTGCGCATCGGTATCGTCGCCCTCGAGATAGCCGTACTCGAGCGCCAGCACGCGATCGACGCCGAGCGTCTCGCGCAACGTACCGGCGATCGCATCGCGGCGCTGGCTGCCGTGGCGATGCTCGAGGCAGTTCCAGGTCGTCAGCAGCGTGCCCTGGCCGTCGGACTCGATGGCGCCGCCTTCCAGCGCCCAGTCGATGCGCTGGTGGGTCGCCGCGTGGAACAGGCCGCGTTCGACCAGGCCCTCGACCAGGCGGTCGTCGCGGCCGGCCTCGAACTTGCCGCCCCAGCCGGTGAAGCGGAAATCGGCGAGCACGAAGCGGCTGCCGTCGGTCAGCGTGATCGGGCCGCTGTCGCGCAGCCAGGTATCGTCGTACGGGATCGGCACCCAGCGGATCCGGCCGGGGTCGACGCCGGCGCCGGCCAGCAGCGCGGCGGCGCGATCGCGCACCTGCGCATCGGCGACGCAGATCACCACGGTCTGGAAGCGCGCGATCGCACTGGCCAGTGCGACATAGGTGGTCTCGACCTCGGCCAGGCGCGGCGCCCAGTCGGTGCCGGCATGCGGCCAGGCGATCAGGATCGCTGCCTGCGGTTCCCATTCCGCAGGCAGGCGCAGGGAGCTGTCGGTCATTTCAGGAGGCCGGGTTGGCGACGGCGTGGATGACGCGGTCGCGCTCGAAGTAGACGGTGTAGTCGCTGTAGCGCCAGCGATTGATCGGCGGCTGGCGCGGCTGGCCGCCGCCGGCGGTCGGCAGCTTGTCGAGCGGCGTGCCGTAGCGGCGCTCGACCTCGGCCATCGACAGGCCCCGGCGCGGCAGGTCGCGGCCGTGCTCGCGCTCGACGTTCCGGAGCAGCAGGCTCTCGGCGCGCGCCGGCGGCAGACTGGCCAGGCACAGCCCGGCGAGCAGCGACGTACCGACAATGTACTTTAGGTTCATGGCCCAACCTCATGATTTATTTATGTAGGTTCGTGGCCGGCGACCGCGATCCGGCGTCAGGCTTTGTAGCAGAACCCTACGGCGACTTCCATGACATGGGTCGTCGTGCGTGGCCCCGGAAACGACAAAGGCCGCTCGCGCGGCCTTGTCGCTGGTTCTGCGGCGGCACGCCGCGGAACGGCGGATCAGCGCTGGCGCGCCTTGAACCGCGGGTTGCTCTTGCAGATCACGAAGATCTTGCCGCGACGGCGGACGACCTTGCAATCACGGTGCCGCGACTTGGCGGACTTGAGGGACGACAGCACTTTCATGGAATGGCCTCGGGCGACATCTGGCTAAAAAAGACGCGGAATCATACCGTCCGAACGCATTGAATGCAAAGGATTCCGAAGGGCCGGTTCAGACCCGCCCGCTGACCGGGATCAGCGCGCCGGTGATCGCACGGGCCTGGGCCGACAGCAGGAACACGATGACGCCGGCCAGGTCCGCCGGGGCCACCCACCGGCTGAAGTCGGCCTCGGGCATGTCCGCGCGATTCTGCGGGGTGTCGATGATGCTCGGCAGGACCGCGTTGACCGTGACGCCCTGGTCCTTGAGTTCCTCGGCCAGCGCTTCGGTCAGCCGGGCGACGCCGGCCTTCGAGGCGGCATAGGCGCCCATGCCGGCGCCCGCGCGGGCCGCCGCGGCCGCGCCGATGTTGACGATGCGGCCATCACCGCCGGCGCGCAGCTGCGGCAGCGCGGCCTTGCTGGCGGCAACGGCGGTGCGCAGGTTGACCGCGTAGAGCAGGTCCCAGGTCGCCAGGTTGCCGCCTGCGAGCGTCTCCCACCGGAAGGTGCCGGCGATGTTGACCAGGGCGTCGATGCCGCCGAGGCGGGCGCCGATGCGCTCGAATACCGCATCGACCTGCGCGTCGTCGCCGAGATCGATACCGCCGAAGGCCTCGGCACCGGTGATCGCCGGCGGCGGCGTTTCGGCGCGATCGACGGCCGCGACGCGGGCGCCAGCGGCCAGCGCGGCCTGGACCACGGCGCTGCCGAGACTGCCGAACGCGCCGGTGACCACGATCCGTTTGCCTTCGAGCTGCATCTGCCGGTTCCTCCCGATCGAAAAGACGCGAGTCTAGCAGGGCGGCGGCGACGGCCCTCGGGGACGGTGCGTCGTGCAGTCGCGTTCGGCTGCAACGACGGCACCATCGACCTTCGTCGTTGCAACCGAGGGGTTGAGGTTTGGATCATGCGCCCCACTACGCTGGCGCGT
Organism: Dokdonella koreensis DS-123; assembly: GCF_001632775.1. Lineage (NCBI taxonomy): Bacteria > Pseudomonadati > Pseudomonadota > Gammaproteobacteria > Lysobacterales > Rhodanobacteraceae > Dokdonella > Dokdonella koreensis. Next base: position 2,307,814 of record NZ_CP015249.1, on the reverse strand, counting down.
ACGCGTGTCATCGCGTCCGCGCACGGCCTCGTGGCAGGCCGCCATGCCGGTGCTGGGCGAGGGCAGCGCAGGGTGTCGCATCCATCACAACAAGGGTTTCCCGATGTCTTCGATCAAGCGCTCCCGCCGGGAGCTTGCAGGCCGTGCCGCGATGCTGCTGGGTGTGGCACTGGGCGCCACGGCGATGGCGCCGCCGGCCGATGCGGCCGACTACACCGTGTACGCCGGCTCGAGCGTGACCGCGTCGGATCGCTACTGGACGCCGGCCGCGTACCTGGACGTGGCCGGTGAGCGCCGGCAGACCGGACGCTTCACCTGGCGGCCGGTGGCGTCGCTGGGATGGATCGGCGCGCGTGACCAGCGCGCGGAGCTGGATCGCAACGTCGCCGTCGCGGCGGTGGGCGTCAGCCTGGTCGACTGGTGGAAGCGCGCGTTCGTCTCGTTCCAGGTCGGCTACGCCGGCCGGACGACCGAGGCGCTCAGCAGCCACGGCCAGTTCGTCAGTTCGCTCGGCTGGCAGGGCGACCACGTCGCGCTGATGGTGCGGCACGTCTCCAACGGCAACGTGTTCGGCGGACGCAACCTCGGCGAGACGCTGTTCATGGTCGGCGTCACGTTCTGAATGCCGCGGTCGTTCGCGCGTCGGGCCTGATCGACGCGTGATTGTTGTTCCGGCAGCGACAGTCAATCGACGTCGCACGGGCTGATCCGGGCAGGTGCCGGCGCCATCGTGATGGCCTGGCACTTCATCCGGATACCTCGATGATCCTCCTGCGTCCGGCCTGCGAGCGGGGCCACGCCGAGCACGGCGGGCTCGATTCCTGGCACAGCTTCTCGTTCGGCGGCTACCACGATCCCGGGCACGTGCACTGGGGGCCGTTGCGCGTCATCAACGAGGCGCGGATCGACGCCGGGCGCGACTTCGGCCGGCACGGCCATCGCGACATGGAGATCATCAACTACGTGCTGGATGGGGCACTCGGGCAGCGGGACTCGATGGGCAACAGCGCCTGCATCGTGCCCGGCGACGTCCAGCGCATGAGCGCCGGCAGCGGCGTGATCCATTCGGAGTTCAACCACGCTCCCTCCGGCCGGACCCATTTCCTGCAGATCTGGATCCTGCCCGCGGTGCAGGGCCTGCCGCCGTCCTACGAGCAGACGCATTTCGACGCCGTGGACAGGCGCGGGCGCCTGCGCCGGATCGTCAGTCCCGACGGACGCGACGGATCGGTGCGCATCCACCAGGATGCCTGCCTCTACAGCGGGCTGTTCGACGGCGACGAGCGGGCCGAGCTGTCGCTCGCGCCTGGCCGCCTGGGCTACGTCCACGTCGCACGCGGCGAGGTGGTCGTCGACGGCTACCCTCTGGGCGCCGGCGACGCATTGCGCTACCGGGCACAACGGTCGATCTCGATCGGGCAGGGTCGTGCCGCCGAGGTGCTGGTGTTCGACCTGCCGGTGCGCTGAGAGCGGGCGGCCGCATGCCCGGCCCCGGCTGACGCATCCTGCCGGCTGCGACTCGGGATCGCCCTGGCGGCGCGTCCGCGAGGGCCGTGCCGCGGGCCGCGGCGCTGCGGTACGTCCGCGACTGCGGAATGAGAGGGGCTGCCCCTCTGCCCGATCGCGCCGCGGGCGCGTCAACCGGCCCGCGGCATCGTGGGGCTAGAACTCCTCGTCGAAACCGTCCGTATAGATCGGGTCGGCACGCTCGCCGTCGATCGTCAGCTCGAGGTAGGAGTCGATCAGGGTGCCGCCGCCGGTAATCTCCGCGCCGAAGCGGCCCGGCCGGATCTCGCCGTTGTAGTCCTTGGACTCGAGCTCGATCTTGAACGTGCCGGTGCCCGACCAACCCAGATCCTTGCCGTTGAAATGGATCCAGGTCTGGTCCGACAGCGTCGGCACGTCGAACGTGAAGTAGAAGTCGGCGGCATCCTCGTCGCCGGTCGTGGTGTAGGTGATGACGACCTTGGTCGCGGTCACGCTGCCGGTGAACGGTCCGAATTCGTCGCCGAGCCATCCCCACAGGAACGAGTTGTTCGCGGTCGACGGCATGTCCAGGCGCCAGCTCAGGGGAGCGGCGCTCGCACCGGCGCTGGCCAGCGCGAGGATGAGAACGAGGAGGATTCTGCGGATCACGGAAGCGCCCTTGGGTTGGTGACGGAGGCTCGATTGCAGCGCATCGGGCCTGGAGAATCTTGACGGGATCATGACGAAGGCGCGGAAAGTTCTGACTTGTGCCTTGATCGGGCTGGTTTTTTGTTCCGCGGCCCCCCGTCCGGCGACTTACGACGGATGCCCGCGCACCGGCCCGTCGCGCATCGGGCCCGGCGCTGCGCCGGTATCGGGGCCGGGTCACGCTAGGGAATCGTCCGCAGCGCGGCCGGCAGATCCAGCTGCGGCGAATGCCGTAGCGCATCGAGGCGGGCCTGCGCCGCGTCGGCTTCGGCTGCCCGGCCGGCGGCGCGCAGGGCGTCGACGCGCAACGCGATCGCGGCCGGCTGGTCGGCGAGCCAGGTCGTCAGCGCCGGCAGCGCCAGCGTCGCCTCGCTGCGGCCGAGGTCGAGCTGCCAGCGGCCCAGCTCGAACACGGCGGCCTGGGTGACCGGACCGCGGTCGGTGCCGCGGCCGGCCACGAAGGCGGCCAGCGCGTCGGTCGCGCCGGCGGCATCGCCGTCGACGTGGCGCAGCTGGGCGTCGATCAGCGGCAGGCGCTCGGCCAGCGGCCGGGCGTCGGTCGCCTCGTCCGCCAGCCGGCGGTAGGCCTCGGCGGCCGCATGCGCGCGGGCGGCCTCTCCGGCATGGCCGGCAGTCTGCACGGTCTCGGCGAGGACCTGGCCGACGTTGCGCTGCATGCCGCGCGCGGCGTAGAGCGCGCGGGCGCGCTCGAGCTGGTCGAGCGCCCCGGTCCAGTCCTTGCGCCGGGCTGCCAGCGCCGACAGCAGCCAGCGCGCCTCGGCTTCCCAGTAGGCATTGCCCTCGTGCTCGGCATGGCGCAGCACCGCTTCGCCGAGTGCGCCGGCATCGGCGGTGCGCTCGAAGGCGTTCAGCACCCAGCCCAGGCCGATGGCGCTGAACACCTGCACCTGGCGATCGGCGCGCTCGCGCGCCAGCCGCAGGCCCTGCTGCAGCAGCGTCGCGGCATCGAGCGACCGGCCGGCATTGTGCTCGGCACCGCCGAGATTGAGCAGGATGGCCGCTTCCAGGCCGCCGTCGCCGCCGGCGCGGGCCGCATCCAGTGCGGCGCGCAGCCGCGCGATCGCCGCTTCCGCGTCGCCCTCGGCGTTCTCGACCACGGCCAGGTTGAACAGCGCGCTGGCCTCGCGCCGGCGGTCGCCCAGCGCGCGTGCGCGCGCCAGCGCCTCGTCGAACCGCTCGCGTGCTTCACGGCGCCGGCCGCGCTCGCTCTCGATCGAGCCATAGGCCACCAGCAGGTCGATCTGCGCCAGGGCGGGCAGGGGCTCGTGCAGGTCCGCCAGCGCGGCATCGAGACGGGTCGCGGCCGCCTCGATGTCGCCGCGCCGGAACGCGACGCTGGCCAGCTGCCGGGTCGCCTGCAGGTAGGGCGCGACCAGGCCGCGCCGGCGCGCGGTCTCGGCGACGCGCTCGGCGTTGGCGACGCCGCTGTCGACCTCGTCGGTGGCGATCTGCGCAGCCGCCAGGTGCAGGCGCGGCCACAGCAGGGCCGGATCGTGGTCGAGGCAGATGTCGAAGTACTTCTTGGCGCCCGTCTGGTCGCCGCGCATCTGCGCATCGATGCCGCGCGCATAGGCTTCGGCGACGAACGGATCCTGTATCTCGGCCGTTGCGGCCGCGGCGACGGCGCCGTCCGGCAGCGGTTGCTGGAGGCGCTGGCGCACGCGTGCCGCGGCATCGACCGCGATCGCCGCCGGCGTGCTGCCGCGCAGGACTTCGCGGTACTCCACGCCGCTGTCGAGCGCGACCACGCGCAGGTCCAGCTCGACCAGCGGGCCGAGCGTACGCAGCTCGGTGAATGCGGCATGCGTCGCGCCGGACGCCTCGCGCAGGCGCCGGCGCGTATCGGCGTCTTCCGGCGGATGGACGGCGGGGTCGCCGAAGGCATCGGGCGGTGCCAGGATCTCGATGCCGCTGCGATCGCCGAGCAGGCTGCCGATCAAGCCGGTCAGGCCGTTGCGCACCCAGGCCAGATCGGCGCTGCCGCTGCGCTCGACGGTCGGCAGCAGCACGATCCGTACCGGCGCCGCTGTCGGCACGGCGGCCGGCGGCCGCGATGCGGGCCACATCAGCACCGCTGTCGCGATGAGCACGGCAACGACCAGGCCGCCGAGCAGCCAGTACGGCAGCCGGCGCCGCGGCGCCGCCGCCGATGCCGGCATCGTCGCGGTCGTCTCGGCCGCTGCTGCCTGCGGCGGGTTGGGATCCTCGTCCGCTTCGAGCGCGCCGACCCATTGCAGGCCGCGGCCGTGCACGGTGCGGATCGAGGCCTGGGCCTCGCCGTCGTCGCCGAGCGCGCGGCGTGCCTTGCGCAGCAGCTGCGAGAGCGCGGCATCGGTCACCGCGCGGTCGGGCCAGAGGGCATCGCCGATCTCGCGCTTGCTCAGCGCCCGATCGGGATGGGCGATCAGCAGCGCGATCAGGTCGAAGACCTTGGCTTCCACCTCCACCGCGACGTCGTTGCGCCGGATGCCGCGGGCGGCGAGATCGATCCGGTACTCGCCGCTGCGCAACCGCTGCGGGTCGGATGCAGCGGCCGGCGATCCGGTCCCGTCGATAGGCTCGGCCATGCGCACGGGCCTACGCGGACACCGCGGCGGGCGCGTGTCCTTCGGGCGAGGTTTGGGGACGTATCCGCGGTGGCGCTGCTGTCATCGGGCGTAGAAGGGTTCCTGCCGCCGATCGTGCAATCGACGGCCCGGGCCACCGACGGCGGCCCCGGGACGAATCTTCGCACGATTCGCCGCGCGGCCGGAGCCGCCGCCGGGGCGCGCCGATGCCGCGGTCGCCGTCACGATCACGGCATCGGGCGGGTCCGGCGGGCCGGTGGCCGGGGCCTACGTCTTGCGCTAAGTTGGCGCGTCCCGCCGGACTTCTGGTCCGTGCCGCGGGCTTTTCCGTTGCCGCTTGTTCCCGGAGCCCCATGAAGCACTTGTTGCGTGTCGTCGTGTTGTTTGCGTTGTTGATGTCCACCGCCGGCGCGGCGCCCGACAAGAGCGCGGCGGGCACCGAATCACCGGTCGGGCAGGTGCTCGCGCTCGGGCCGCTGCCGGTCTCGACCGCGGCGATCGCGGCCGATGCCAAGCTCGACGAACTCGAGCGTGCACTGGCGATGCAGCTGGCGCGCGCCGGCCTGCCGAAAGCCGGCGGCGAGGTGCCCGTCTTCGGGCGCACGCTGCGCTGGCAGTCCGCCGATCCGGCCGCGCTCGACGGCGCCGATGCGCTGTGGCTGTGGTCGGTCAACCTGGAGGCTTCGCGCTACGTCGAAGGGCGCCTCGCGCTCGACGGCCTGCGCAAGCCGGTGGTCTGGCGCGACGGCCAGGTGCAGGCGGTCAAGGACGCGGCGGTGGAACTGAAGCTGCCCACCGGCAGCCATGCGGTGTGGCTGCTGCATCGCGGCCGCGACGGAAAGGATGCGCCGCGCCTGCGCTGGCTCGGCAAGGCCGCGCACGACCGCGTCACTGTGCACCTGCAACCGGCGCGGCGCGTCTCGGCGCAACTGCTGACGAACGCGCAGACGGTGTCGAAGCTGGCGATCTCGCCCGACGGCAAGCGCCTGGCGTTGGCCTTCGGCGGCCGCGACGAGGTCGCCAAGGCGGATTTGCGACGGCTCGAGATCCGCGACCTGGCCGATGGCGGCATCGTCCAGCAATGGACCGGCCCGATCCCCGCGGCCGTGGCCTGGAGCCCGGACGGCCGCTGGCTGGCGCTGCAGCAGGACAAGCAGCTGTGGCTGCGCGACGTGCGCAGTGGCGAAGCGCGGCTGCTGGCCGAGCACGACTCCATCGGCGACTGGCGCTGGCATCCGGACTCGGGCTCGCTCCTGTTCGAATGGACACGGCCGTTCGACGCCAAGGACGCCAAGGTCAAGCGCCTGCGCGGCCTCGAGGACCGCTGGAAGACCTTCCGCGACAACAGCCAGCTGTTCCAGATCGACATCGCGTCCGGCCTGGTGCGGCCGCTGACGGCCGGCAAGACGTCGGTCAATCTGCTCGACGTCGATCCGTCCGGCCGCCGGCTACTGCTGTCCGAGCGCCTGATCGACTACGCCGAGCCGCCGCACAGCCAGTTCCGGCTGTTCGAGCTGACGCTGCCGGATCTCGCGCGCCGCGACATCGCCACGCTGCGGACGCTCGACGGCGCGCTGTTCGCCGGCGACGCGGCGGCGGACGGCTACTGGCTGCTGTCCGGCCCCGACCTGCCGATCGGCGACGGCAGCACGCTGCCGGCCGAGGTCGTGCCGAACAGCTTCGACGGCCAGCTCTACCGCCTCGCCGCCGACGGCGCGCGTGCGCGCAGCGTCAGCCGCGACTTCACGCCGGCGATCACCGGCCTGACCCGGCTGGCCGGCGGCGACCTGCTGCTGAACGTCGTCGAGGGCGATCGCACGCCGTTGTATCGCTATCGCGCCGGAGCGGGCCGCTTCGAGCGCGTCGATACCGGCGTCGACCTCGTCGACGGCCTGGCCGTCTCGACCGGCCGTGATCCGGTGCTGGCGCTTTACGGCACCGGCGCGGCCGTCCCGCAACGCGTGAACGTGGTGGACCTGGCGCGCAACAAGGCGCGGGTGCTGGTCGATTCGGCGCGCAGCGACTACGCGCAGGTGCGCTTCGGCGAGGTGCGCGACTGGACCTTCGCCAACAGCGCCGGCGACACGATCGACGGCCGCTACTACCTGCCGCCGGACTTCGACACCGCGCGCCGCTACCCGCTGATCGTCTACTACTACGGCGGCACGACACCGGTGAACCGCCAGTTCACCGGCCGCTATCCGTTCCACCTGTGGGCCGCCAACGGCTACGTCGTCTACGTGCTGCAGCCGCGCGGCACGATCGGCTACGGGCAGCGCTACTCGGCCCTGCACGTCAACGCCTGGGGCGACTACGCCGCCGACGACATCATCGAGGGCACGCGCGCGTTCGTCGCCGCGCACCCGTTCGTCGACCCCAAGCGGATCGGCAACATCGGCGCCAGCTACGGCGGCTTCATGACGATGCTCCTGGCCACGAGGACCGACCTGTTCGCGACCTCGATCGCCCATGCCGGCATCAGCGACCTGACCGGCTACTGGGGCGAGGGCTGGTGGGGCTACGGCTACAGCGGCGTCGCCAGCCGCGGCAGCTTCCCGTGGAACAACCGCGAGCTCTACGTCGAGCACAGCCCGGTCTATCACGCCGACCGCATCACCACGCCGCTGCTGCTGCTGACCGGCGATGCCGACACCAACGTGCCGCCCGGCGAGAGTCGGACGATGTACACGGCGCTGAAGCTGCTCGGCAAGGAGGTGGAGATGGTCGAGGTCGCCGGCCAGGACCACCACATCCTCGATCGCGAGAAACGTTACCTGTGGTGGGACACGATCCTGGCCTGGTTCGACCGCGGCCTCAAGGGCGAGCCGCAGTGGTGGCAGGGTCTCTATCCGGAGACCGCCGAGACCGATGCCGCCGCGCCGGTGGCCGCAGACGCGCCGTGAGCGCTTGCAGGGTCATGGCGCGACGGTCTCGTCCGCGCCCTGCCGGAGCGCGGCGCCGAAGCGATCCACCGCCTGCTTGAGGGCGGCCAACTCGGCGGCGGGCAGATCGATGGCGCAGGCCAGCTGCGCCGGGATCGCGGCCGCCGCCGCTTCGAGGGCGCGGCCGCTGTCGGTGAGCGTGACCATGACGCGCCGTTCGTCGGCGCGGTCGCGCTCGCGCCGGACCAGGCCGGCGCGCTCGAGCCGTTTCAGCAGCGGACTCGAGGTACCGACGTCGAGCCCCAGCGCGTCGGTCAGCTCGCCGACGCTGCGCGGCGCGCGCTCCCATAGCGCGAGCATCGCCAGGTACTGCGGATAGGTGAGGCCCAGCGGCGCGAGCAGCGGGCGGTAGCGCCGCGTCAGCCGCGCGACCGCCGTGTACAGCGAGAAGCACAGCTGGCGTTCGAGCGGCGCGGCGCGGGGCGGCCGGGCGGTCATGCCCGTGTCCCTGCGGCACCGCGCCCGCGCAGCGACGTCGGCGCGGTCATGCCGGCCGGGCGAGCTCGCGCTCGACCGCGGCGACCAGCCGCGGGTCGTCGGCGGTGACGTCGGGCGCGAAGCGCTCGACCACGCGGCCGTCGCGGGCGACCAGGAACTTCTCGAAGTTCCACAGCACTTCCGGCGCCGGGTTGGGGGCGATGCCATAGGCCTGCAGGCGCTCGCGCATCGGCCCTTCGCCGGTGGCCTGCGGCTGGTCGGCGGTCAGCCGGAGGTAGAGCGGGTGCTTGCCGGCACCGACGACCGAGATCTTCGAGAACAGCGGGAAACTGACGTCGTAGTTGGTCGAGCAGAAACTGGCGATTTCCGCCTCGCTGCCGGGCTCCTGGCCGTTGAAGTCGTTGGCGGGGAAGCCGAGCACGTCCAGCCCGTCGGCCTGCCGCGCGCGGTGGAGCCGTTCGAGCCCTTCGTACTGCGGCGTCAGTCCGCACTTGGACGCCACGTTGACGATCAGCAGCACCTTGCCGCGCGAGGTGCCCAGCGTGGCGTCGCTGCCGTCGATCCGCTTCACGGGAATGTCGTAGAGGTTCTGGGTCATCGGTGGCTCCGGGGCGTTGAGGGGACGGGATGAATAGCGCGATATCTTATGGTGTGCAATACATTTAGTCGACCGGCGAACATCGAGGCGGTCACCAGCTCCAGCGCGGCACGCCGCGCCACCGGGGTGGCATCGCCGGACGCCCTGCCGCGTCCGTCCGCGAAGCCGTCCGGCACGGTTCCGCGCCGGTTTACCGTGCCGGTGTCCCCGCGCGCCGCTCAACGGCCGAGAGCTCAAAGGCCAAGACACGCTCTATACTGCCGGCGCGTCACTTCCGGCGCGGCGCCAAGCCCGAGGCTGTCCCCACTTGACCGCAAAGACTCCACGGCCCGCCAAGGCCGCTCCCGCAACCAAGGCCGCCAAGGCCACCGCCTCCCCGAAGAAGACCTCCGCCGTGCGCAGCAGTGCCCGCACGACCGCAGCGGCCGGTGCCGCCGCCAAGACCAAGACGGTGCGCAAGACCGCTGCTGCCGCGCCCCGGACCGCTGCCAAGAAGGCGCCCGCCAGGACGTCCGCACGGGCCAAGCCGCCGGCAGCCAAGGCGCCGGCCGTGAAATCGCCAGCGCGCGCAGCCGCCGCCAAGTCCGCCGCCGTGCCGAAGGCGCCGCGCCAGCGCACGCAGCCCAAGCCGGCCCGCGAGACCGACGTCGTCGCCCGCCTGCGCGATGTCGTCGTCAAGGCGCTGGACGACTTGAAGGCACGCGACATCGTCGAGCTGGACGTCGCCGGCCGCACGTCGATCGCCGACATCATCGTCGTCGCCGGCGGCACCTCGAGCCGTCACGTCAAGTCGATCGCCGACGAGGTGATCAAGCAGACCAAGAAGGCCGGCCTGCCGCCGCTCGGCGTGGAAGGCCAGCGCGAGGGCGAGTGGGTCCTGGTGGACCTGGGCGACATCGTCGTCCACATCATGCTGCCGCGTGCACGCGAGTTCTACGGCCTGGAACGCCTGTGGTCGGTCGACGGCGACAGCCGCCAGGAAGCCGCCGCGGTCTGACCGCCGCCTCATGCGCACCCGCCTCATCTCGGTCGGCGAGCGCATGCCGGCGTGGGTCGCCGAGGGTTTCGCCGAGTACCGCAAGCGGCTTTCGCGCGAGCTGCCGCTCGATCTGGTCGAGATCCCGCTCGGCAGTCGCGGCAAGGGCCGCGACCCGGCCCGCGCCATCGCCGAGGAAGGCCAGGCCGTCCTCGGCGCGCTGGCCAGGGAGGTGCATGTGGTCGCGCTCGACGGGCGTGGCAAGCCCTGGTCCAGCGAGCAGCTGGCCGCACAGCTGGGTGCCTGGCGCATGCACGGCCGCGACCTGGCGATCCTGATCGGCGGACCCGACGGCCATGCGCCCGAGGTGCTCGCGCGGGCCCAGCAGACCTGGTCGCTGGGGCCGCTGACGCTGCCGCACATGCTGGTGCGCCTGGTGGTGGCCGAGCAGCTCTATCGCGCCTGCTCGCTGCTGGCGGGCCACCCGTACCATCGCGCCTGAATCCTGCGCCGGGGCGGCGGCACGGCGCAGGCGGCGATCACTTGCGGCGCGCCGGCTTCTTCGCCGCTGCCGCCGCCGGGCCGGCCTTCGTGGCTGCGGCCGCCGGCGGTACCTCGGTCCGGGTCGCCGTGGTGAACACCTTGAGGAAGTCCTCGAAGCCGGTCGTCGTCGGCAGCGCGACGCCCGCTTCGCGAATCGCCTCGCCGCAGGCGGCCTGCCAGGCGTCGACCGCCTCCTGCAGGCCGTTGGCGAAGCTCGACTGCTGGGCGAGGGCGGCATCGGTCGATGCCTGCAGCGCGTCGGCATCGGCCTGTATCGAAGCCCAGAAGCCGTCGCCGGGCAGCTTGGAGAGCTGCTCCCAGTCGCCGGCGGCCAAGGCGCGCTCGGACTCGCGCAGCGTCCGGTTCACCGCCTCGTCGACACGGGCCAGGCCCTGGCGGGCCCACTGGCGCCGGTGTTCGCTGAGCAGGCGGCCGACGCGCAGGGCCAGGTCGAGATTGGCCTTGTACAGCGCCAGCGGTGTCTTGGTATCGGGAATCATCGTCGTCACTCCTTAGGGTTGCCGGGGAGGAACGCCGCCAGCCGGGCCGGCGGCAACGGGCGAGATGATGGGCGGGCCGTGGATCGGCGCCGCGCCGGGAGCGGATCGACGCCGCCGGGGCGATCGGGGTCCGCTCGCGCGTTGGCCGGAACCGGATCCCGCGCACACTCGCACGGGCAGGATAGCGCCGGATTGATTGCGGCGGCTTGACGGATGCCGACCGCGGACGCGATGCGGTGGTGCCGCGGGGCGGCGTGCGGCCGCCCGGTCGCGACCGCGGGGGCGGCTGCGCCCGGCGCTCAGAACGCCGGCAGGACCGCGCCGTGGTACTGCGTGGCGATGAAGTCCCGGACCGCCGGGCTGGTCAGCGCTGCCGCCAGCTTGCGCACGGCCGGGCTGTCGCGGTTGTCGGGACGCGCCACCAGGAAGTTGACGTAGGGCGAGCGGCCGTCCTCGATCGCCAGCGCATCGCGGGTCGGATCGAGCTTGGCGTCGAGCGCGTAGTTGGTATTGATCAGCGCCAGGTCCACCTGGCCGAGCAGGCGCGGCAGCATGGCCGCTTCCAGTTCGCGGAACTTGAGCTTGCGCGGATTGGCGGTGATGTCGCGCAGGCTCGACAGCGGGTTGCCCGGCTGCTTGAGCGTGACCAGGCCGGCCTTCTGCAACAGCAGCAGGGCGCGGCCGCCGTTGCTGGCCTCGTTCGGGATCGCCACGGTGGCGCCCTCCGGCACGGCGTCGAGGCTGGCGTGCTTCTTCGAGTACGCACCCAGCGGCTCGATGTGCACGCCGACCACCGGTACCAGTTGCGTGCCCTTGCCCTTGTTGAATTCCTCCAGGTACGGCCCGGTCTGGAAATAGTTGGCGTCCAGGCGCTTCTCGGCCACCTGCACGTTGGGCTGGACGTAGTCGGTGAAGACCTTCACCTCCAGCTCGACGCCCTCGGCGGCCAGGACCGGTTTGACGAAGGCCAGGATCTGCGCGTGCGGCACCGCGGTCGCGGCCACCGTCAGTTTCTCGGCGGCGGCGGACGTGGCGGCCAGCAGGGCGGCCAGCACCAGGGCGAATCGTTTCATGGCAGATCGGCGGTCGGGGAGGGGGCGCGGTATTGTCGTGGGCGTGCCGGGCTGGCGTCATGGCCGGCAGGCACAAGCATATAACCGATGTCAGCGCCGGCTGTAGCGCGCCACCAGGGCGTCACCGAGCATCTGCAGGAGCTGCACCAGGACCAGCAGCAACACCACGGTCACGATCATGACGTCGGTCTGGAACCGCTGGTAGCCGAAGCGCATCGCCAGGTCGCCGAGGCCGCCGGCGCCGACGACGCCGGCCATCGCCGTATACGAGACCAGGGCCACCGCCGTGACGGTGATGCCGGCGATGATGCCGGCGCGCGCCTCGGGCAGCAGCACGCCGGTGACGATCTGGCGCGTCGTCGCGCCCATCGCCTGGCTCGCCTCGATCACGCCGCGGTCCACGCCGCGCAGCGCGGTCTCGACCAGGCGCGCGAAGAACGGCGCGGTGCCGGCGACCAGCGGCGGGATCGCGCCGGCCACGCCGAGCGAGGTGCCGACCAGCAGCAGCGTCACCGGGATCATCACGATCAGCAGGATGATGAACGGCAGCGAGCGCAGCACGTTGACGACGAACGAGAGCGCCGCGTAGACGACGCGGTGCTCGAGCAGCTGCCCGCGCGAGGTCAGGAACAGCACGACGCCGAGCGGAAGCCCCAGCAGTACGCTGAACAGCAGGGCGCCGCCGAGCATCAGCAGCGTGTCGAGGCTGGCCAGGCCGATCTCGGCCCAGTCGATGTTGGCGAGCAGCGCGTCCATCAGTCGATCGCCTCCACGCGCGCACCGGCTTCGCGCAGCCGCTGCACGGCCGCTTCGGCCGCGTCGCCGTGCAGTGCCAGCGTCAGCTGCGCGTAGGGAAGGTCCTTGATCCGGTCGACATGGCCGGCGACCAGGCCGAAGTCCACGCCGGTCTCGCGCGCGACACGGCCGAGCAACGGGGCCTGCGTCGTGTCGCCGCGCAGCGTGACGCGGATGCGCCGGACGCCGGGCGCCCGGTCCGGCTTCGCCGTCGCCGGATCCTCGTGTTCGTATTCCTGCACGAAGCGCTGCGTGGTCGCGTGGCGCGGATGAAGGAACACGTCGGCGACCGGTCCGGATTCGACCAGGCGACCGTCCTCGAGCACGGCGACGCGGTCGCAGATGCGGCGGATCACGTCCATCTCGTGCGTGATCAGCACGATCGTCAGGCCGTCCTCGCGGTTGATCTGGTCGAGCAGCCGCAGCACCGAGGCGGTCGTCTCCGGGTCCAGCGCGCTGGTCGCTTCGTCGCAGAGCAGGATGCCGGGGGCGCAGGCCAGCGCGCGGGCGATCCCGACGCGCTGCTTCTGGCCGCCGGACAGCTGGGCCGGATAGTGGCCGGCATGATCGGCGAGTCCGACCCGGTCGAGCAGTTCGGCGACGCGGCGCGCCGTCGCGGCGCGGTCGTGGCCGGCCAGCTGCAGCGGAAAGGCGACGTTCGCGGCCACGGTGCGCGACGCGAGCAGGTTGAAGTGCTGGAAGATCATGCCCACGCGGCGCCGCAGCGCGCGCAGCCCGTCGGCGTCGAGGGTGCCGACGTCGACGCCCTCCACCTGCACGCTGCCGCCGCTCGGCCGCTCCAGGCCGTTGACCAGCCGCAGCAAGGTGGATTTTCCGGCACCCGAGCGGCCGATGATGCCGAACACCTCGCCGGCGCCGATCGCCAGATCGAGCGGGTGCAGGGCGGCGCGCTCGACGCCGGCGACGCGGTAGTGCTTGTGGGCGGACTTGAACTCGATCACGAAGAAGATCCCGGAACGGTACGGCAGCCGGCCGTCGTGCGAAGGACCGGCCTGCCGCCGCTACGGTACCGCATGGCCACGGCGCCTTCGACCGTCGCATCGGTCATAAGCGAAGGCGCCGAGGGCATGTCGCGGCCGCAGGCGCCGGTTGGCGGCCTGCGGCCCGGGCGCAGGCTACTTCCCCGTGCAGGTCCCGCTTCCGCGGAACTGGAGCGACCAGCCGCGAACGACCGGCTGCGGCGTCACGCCGTCGACGATGCGGTCGTCGATCGTCATCGACCACAGGCCGTGGGCCGGCTGGCCGGCGAGGTCGGCCAGGGGTTCGCAGCTGGGATCGGTCGGCGGGCAGGCGGCCAGTACCGGCCGTCGCGCGTTGCCGAGGGCGACCACTTCGCAATCCTGCTGGCGCTCGGTGCCGGTGAACAGGCATTCGTCCTTGGACGCCGAATACAGATAGCACACCTCTTCCGGTGGATCGGGCCGGATACCCGAGCAGGACGGCGCGATGTTCTGGTCCCACAGCGGCGTCCAGCGGCCGCTGCCGCCGGGCCGCTGCAGTTGCCAGCCGCTCTCGGTCAACCAGGTCGTCGTCGCGTAGCTGCCCGGGAGGTGGTCGAAGTGATAGCGCGCGACGACCTGATCGATGCAGAACGTTTCGGGCACGTCGATGCTCGAGACCAATGCGTCGTGCGGACCGTTCGACGTGGCCGGCGGTACGGCCGCGCCGACCGCCTGGCGCAGGGTCAGCGTACCGGGCGCGAACCCGACGGCGACCGTGATCGGCGCGGTCAGGTTGCAGGTCGTGGTCGTGCTCTCGACGACGATGCCGGCCTGGTGCGTCGTGTTCGGTGTCAATGCCGTGGCTGCTGGTGCCAGGCCGACCATCACCGTCGCGCTCTGGCCACCGGGAATCGTCAGCACGCGCTGCGGCAGCTGCGTCGGTGTTCCCTCGACCCCGTCGAGGGTCAGCCAGGCCTGGTCGGCCCGGACCCGGATCGAGGCCGCCGTGGTACGCAGGTTCTCGATCGTCAGCGCGCGTGTCGCCTGGTAGGGCTGCTCGATACCGTCCAGCTCGAGCAGCCGTTCCGGCACGCTGAACGCCGTGTAGCCCACTTCCAGCGTCTGGCGCACCCGGTCCGTGAACCCGTGGGTGAGGTCGTGCACCGCGAACTCGCGCGGGAAGATGCCGCAGTCCTGTGCGGGCGGCATCACCGCCTCGACGTCGAAGCTCAGGGTCTGGCCTGCGGCCAGCGTGCCGCTCAGCGGGATCGACGAGAGGATCGAGAGGTACGGGCCGCCTGCGGCGGCATCCGGCGGGTCGATCCGGTAGTCGATCGTGGCGCTGGCGTAGACGCCGCCGACCGGGGCACCGAGCGTGTAGGTGGTGACCGGCTGCGAGAAGCCGGTTCCGGGCATTCCGCTGGTGTAGACCGACAGCGGCGTCACCTGCAGCGTCAGCGGGTCGAGCTGCGCGGCGAAGGGCTTGATGCTGTTGTTGAGCGCGGACGGCGTGGAGGGGCATTGCGAGACGAGGTCCCAGGCCCGGCAGCCGCTGGAACTCGGATCGACGCAGACGTACCGGGCGCAGCCACCGCCATAGGCCACGGCCAGTTCCACGTACTGCCGTGTCAGGTTGTACAGCGGCGAGCCCGAGCTGAAGCGGAGCGTATGGACGGTCTGGACCAGTGGCGTATCGCCGCTGAGCCCGGCGATGCGGCCGGCGGTGTCCATCTTCTTGGCCAGGCGCGCCGGATGGCCGACGACGGTCGCTTCGTCGCCGATCTCGGCGTGGCCGTCGCGCCGCACGCGCAGGAACGGCCGGTCGAGGACGGGCTGATCGAGAAAGCCGACCAGATAGTCGCCGTACACCCCGTAGCCGTTGAGATGGCCGCTGATCCGGCGCACCTTCTCGGGCGGGAAGTGGGCGAGGTCGGGCTCCAGGCATCCGCCGGTGCCGTCGGGCACGCTGTCGTAGCCGAACAGTACGTAGTAGCCGTTGAGGTCGGCCCAGGAGGCCGTGTGCGGCGTGGTCACGATGCTGTCGGGACCGACGAGGAAGGCCGACCGGCCCGGATGGCCCTCGGCGAAATAGATCACCTGCTCGTCGTAGAAATGCGAGCTGGGGCTGAAGGTGTAGCCATCGAAGGCGGTGAAGCGGCTGGTCTGGATCTCGTAGCTCTGGGTGTCCACGCGGAAATGGATCAGGGCCGGGTCGATGATGAACGCGGTGGCGTCCACCACGCGCTTGAGTTCGGCGGTTTCGGGCAGTCCGGCATCGACTTCGCAGGCGTCACGCCAGTAGTTGATCGTCGGCAGCCCGGTGCTGGGCGGGATCGCATCGGCCTGCGGGCCTTGCGCGAGCGCCAGCAGCGCCAGCAGGCTCGTCGCGACGGCGGTGCTGGTCCTCGCGGACCGTGGTTCGGGGGTCTTGCCGTGCATCGGTGTCTCCCTGTTCGATGAGGGGCAGTACGGGGAACGTCTGGGCAACGCAGGCACATCGGCGGCGCGGCGGCGGTCCGCCCGAAACGAAACCGGACGTGTGTCCCTGGGAGGAAGGCCGCCGTGCCCGGCGGGCAGCGGGCGGCTGGTCGGGTGTGTGCCCGCCAAGCGCGCAAGCCGATCGACGAACACCCCCGGGGACGCGACCAGCGTCCGCTGCGCATGCGGTCATCGACCGGCGCGACATCTAAGGTATCACCGGCCGGTGACCGGTGGCGTCGCGAATGCCACGGCAGGCTCATTTGGCGCCGACGCCGCGCTGCGCTAGGCTGACGCACTTTTTTCCCGACGACCGCGGCACTCCCGCACGTATTGGCGACCATGCAAGAGACCTACGATCCACACGCGGTCGAAACCGCCGCACAGACCTACTGGACCGACACCCGCGCCTTCGAGGTGAGCGAGGATCCTTCGAAGGAGCCGTTCTACTGCCTGTCGATGTTCATGTACCCCAGTGGCACCATGCACATGGGGCACGTGCGCAACTACACGATCGGCGACGTCATCAGCCGCTACCAGCGCATGCTCGGCAAGAACGTGCTGCAGCCGATGGGCTGGGACGCGTTCGGCCTGCCGGCCGAGAACGCGGCGATCAAGAACAAGGTCCCGCCGGCGCGGTGGACCTACGCCAACATCGACCACATGCGCGGCCAGCTCAAGCGGCTCGGCTTCGTCTACGACTGGTCGCGCGAAGTCACCACCTGCAAGCCGGAGTACTACGTCCACGAGCAGCGCATGTTCACGCGGCTGATGCGCAAGGGGCTGGTCTACCGCAGGAACTCGATCGTCAACTGGGATCCGGTCGACCAGACCGTGCTCGCCAACGAGCAGGTCATCGACGGACGCGGCTGGCGCTCGGGCGCCGTCGTCGAGAAGCGCGAGATCCCGCAGTGGTTCCTGCGCATCACGGCCTACGCGCAGGAACTGCTCGACGGCCTGGACACGCTGCCGGGCTGGCCCGACTCGGTCAAGACGATGCAGCGCAACTGGATCGGCCGTTCCGAGGGCCTGGAGATCGCGTTCGACATCGCCGGCGGCGGCGCGCCGGTGACGGTGTTCACGACGCGCCCGGACACGCTGATGGGCGTGAGCTACCTGTCGGTGGCGGCCGAGCACCCGCTGGCGCTGGAAGCGGCACGCACGCGTCCCGAGGTGGCCGCCTTCATCGAGGAGTGCCGCCACGGCGGTACCGCGGAGGCCGACATCGAGACGCAGGAAAAGAGGGGCGTGGACACCGGCATCAAGGCCATCCATCCGGTCACCGGCGAGGCGATTCCGGTGTGGGTCGCCAACTTCGTCCTGATGAACTACGGCACCGGCGCGGTCATGGCGGTGCCCGCCCACGACCAGCGCGACTGGGAATTCGCCTCGAAGTACGATCTCCTGATCCGCATCGTCATCATTCCCGACGGCGTGCGCGACGCGATCGGCGAGCTGGGCCGTGATGCGCGCAGCAATGCCGACCCGATGAGCGCAGCCCTCGGCGAGAGCCGGCCGATCGACGTGGTCGAACCGGCGGGCGAGCTGGACGTCCTGGCCGAGTTCGAGCGCCAGGTGGTCACCGAAGGCGCGTTCACCGACTACGGCACGCTGGTCAATTCCGGCGAGTACGACGGCCTGGATTTCCGCGGAGCCTTCGATGCACTGGCCGCCCGTTTCGAGCGCGAGGGCCGGGGTGCGCGCAAGGTCAATTTCCGGCTGCGCGACTGGGGTGTCTCGCGGCAGCGCTACTGGGGCTGCCCGATCCCGGTGGTGTATTGCGCCAGTTGCGATGCGGTGCCGGTCCCCGAGGACCAGCTGCCGGTGGTGCTGCCCGAGGACGTGGCGTTCTCCGGTGTGCAGTCGCCGATCAAGGCGGACCCGGCATGGCGCAGGACCACCTGCCCGAACTGCGGCGGGCCGGCCGAGCGCGAGACCGACACGTTCGATACCTTCATGGAATCGAGCTGGTACTACGCGCGCTACACCTCGCCGGGTGCGCCGGACATGGTCGATCAGCGCGCGCGCTACTGGACGCCGGTCGACCAGTACATCGGCGGCATCGAGCACGCGATCCTGCACCTGCTGTACTTCCGCTTCTATCACAAGCTGCTGCGCGACGAGGGCCTGGTCGACAGCGACGAGCCGGCCGCCAACCTGCTGTGCCAGGGCATGGTCGTCGCCGAGACGTTCTATCGCGAGGCGGCCGACGGCAACCGCGAATGGTTCAATCCGGCCGACATCGCGATCAGCCGCGACGAGCGCGGCCGCATCAGCAGCGCGACGCTGAAGGCCGACGGCCAGCCGGTGCTGGTCGGCGGCGTCGAGAAGATGTCCAAGTCCAAGAACAACGGCGTCGACCCGCAGGCGATGGTCGACAAGTACGGCGCCGACACGGTGCGCCTGTTCTCGATGTTCGCCGCGCCGCCGGACCAGTCGCTGGAGTGGAACGAGGCCGGCGTCGAAGGCATGGCGCGCTTCCTCAAGCGCCTGTGGCGCGACCTGCACGCGCATGTCGCGCAGCCGGACCACCCGGAGGTCGATCCGGCCGCGCTGGACGCCGCGCAGAAGGCGCTGCGCCGCCAGGTGCACGAGACGATCGTCAAGGTCGGCGACGACTTCGGCCGCCGCCAGTCGTTCAACACCGCGATCGCCGCGCTGATGGAACTGCTCAACGCGCTGGCGAAGTTCGGCGACATGAGCGACCAGGGCAGGGCGGTGCGCCACGAGGCGTTCGAGACGATCGTGCTGCTGCTGAACCCGATCACGCCGCACGTCAGCCATGCGCTGTGGCAGGCGCTCGGCCACGGCCAGACCGTGGTCGACGACCAGCCCTGGCCGCGCGCCGACCCGGCCGCGCTGGTGCGTGACGAAGTGACGCTCGCGGTGCAGGTCAACGGCAAGCTGCGCGGCACGATCCAGATCCCGGCGGCCGCGTCGCGCGAGGACGCCGAGCGGGCCGCGCTGGCCGAGCCCGCGGTGGTGGCCTTCATCGCGGGGCAGACACCGAAGAAGGTCATCGTCGTGCCCGGCAAGATCGTCAACATCGTGATCTGAGCGTGACGCGCCCGTCGCCGCCGGCCGGCGGCGGGCGCTCGCCGGCGCCTGCCGGCGGATCGCGCATCCTTCCCGCCTGCCACGACCGCATGTCGCACCTGCACATCCCCGAGCGCCTGTCGCTCACCTGCCACGGCGATCCCGCGCGGGAAGCCTGGCTGGCGGCATTGCCCGGCCTGGTCCAGAGCGTCGCCGGGCGCTGGCGGCTGCGCCTGGGCGCACCGTTCGACGGTGAAGAGGGCAGCTGCGCCTGGGTCGCTCCGGCCGTCCGCGAGGACGGCACCGATGCGGTGCTGAAGCTGGCGATGCCGCACCTGGAGGCCGAACACGAGAGCCGTGCACTGGCGTTCTGGGACGGTGACGCGGCGGTGCGGGTCCTGGAGGCGGACGAGGCGGAACTGGCGATGCTGCTGGAACGCTGCGTGCCGGGTACCGCGCTGCGCGCCCGGCCGGAGGCCGAGCAGGATGCGGTGGTCGCCGGCCTGCTGCAGCGCCTGTGGCGCCGGCCGCCGGCCGGTGCGTTCCGGCCGCTGGCGGCCATGCTGGCGAAATGGGCGGCCGAGACCCGCGCCGATGCCGCGCGCTGGCCCGATGCCGGCCTGGTCGAGGCCGGCCTGGCACTGTTCGAGATGCTATCGCGGCCCGGCGAAGACGACGTGCTGCTGGCCACCGACCTGCATGCCGGCAACGTGCTCGCCGCCGGGCGTGAGCCGTGGCTGGTGATCGACCCCAAGCCCTTCGCCGGCGACCGCGCCTACGATGCCACGCAGCACCTGATCGACTGCGAGGCGCGGTTGCGCGCCAGGCCCGCGCAGGTGATCGGCGCGTTCGCCGATGCGCTGGCGATCGATCCGGAGCGGCTGCGCCTGTGGCTGTTCGCGCGCTATGCGGCCGAGTCCCGCGACGACTGGACCGAGGCGTCGATGGCGCTGGCGCGGCAACTGGGCAGGACGATCTGACCGGCCTGCCGGCCGCGACCGTCCGGCGGCGCACCGGGCCGTGGCCCGGCGGCCGCGGCGGCGACCGATTCGGCTATGCTTCGCCCTCCAGGCAAGGTTCCGGCTCCCGGTGTCAATGAACGTCCAGCGCATCCTCAGCGTCGTCCTCCTCACGGTCCTGCTGACCGCCTGCGGCTTCCAGCTGCGCGGCGAAGCACACCTGCCGGCCGGCATGCAGCACGTCCACATCCAGGGCGCCGATCCCCTGAGCCCGCTCGGCCGCGACCTGGCCAAGGCGCTGGCACGGTCCGGCGCGCAGGTGGCCGACCAGGTCGAGCCGGGCGTCTCGGTGCTGAAGATCACGGCCAATGCGCTGTCCACCGATGTGCTTTCGGTCGGCGGCAACGCGCGCGCCACCGAGTACACGATCCGCTACCACGTGGAGTTCCTGCTCGAGGACGCGGCCGGCCGTGGCCTGCTGCCGCTGCAGGTGGTCGACCTGACGCGCGATTTCACGTTCGACGCGTCGCAGGCCCTCGGCGTCGCCGCCGAGCAGGACCTGCTGACCAAGGAGCTGCAGCGCGAGATGGTGCAGGCGATCCTGCGCCGGCTCGACGCGCTCGGCCGCGCCGGCTGAGGCCACGCCGCTCGCGATGTCCGTCACCCTGGCCCAGTTTCGCCGGACGCTCGGCGAACCGGATCTGCGGCCGGTCTACCTGCTGGCCGGCAGCGAGCACCTGCTGGTGATCGAGGCGGCCGACGCGCTGCGCGCGCGCGCCAAGGCGCTGGGCTATGTCGAACGCGAGGTCTACGACGCCGACGCCAAGTTCGACTGGGACGAGCTGGCCCGCGCCGGCAGCGCGCTGTCGCTGTTCGCCAGCCGCAAGCTGATCGACCTGCGCCTGCCGACCGGCAAGCCCGGCAAGGACGGCGCGGCGGCGATCACCGCCTATTGCCAGGCGCCGCCGCCCGACACCGTATTGCTGATCACCGCGCAGGAATGGAGCAAGCAGCACGAGGGCGCCTGGGTGGCCGCGCTCGAGCGCGGCGGCGTGTTCGTGCCGGTCTGGCCGCTCAAGCGCGAGGAACTGCCCGGCTGGATCGGTGCCCGCTTCGCCTCGCGCAACCTGCAGGCGAGCCCCGAGGCGCTGGACCTGCTGGCCGAGCGCGTCGAGGGCAACCTGCTGGCCGCTGCGCAGGAGATCGACAAGCTGGCCCTGCTGGCCACGGACGGGCGCGTCGACGTCGGGCTGCTCGAGGACGCGGTGGCCGACGATGCGCGCTACGACGCCTTCCGCCTCACCGACGCCGCGCTCGGCGGCGACGTCGCCCGCGCCCTCAGGATCGTCGAGGGCCTGCGCGAGGAGGGCGAGGATGCGATCCCCCTGCTCGGATGGATCCTCAACCAGCTGCGCCTGCTGCAGCGCCTCAGCGCGGCCGGCGACAACCTCGGGCCGGCGTTCCGCAACGAGCGCGTCTGGGACTCGCGCCAGCCACTCTACCGGCGGGCGCTCAAGTCCGCGCGGCGGGAACACTGGGAGGCCTGCCTGGCGCAGGCGGCGCGGATCGACGCGATCGCCAAGGGACGTCGCGACGGCGAGGTCTGGCGCGAGCTGGAACGGCTGGTCGCCGCCATCGCCTCGCCACGGCGGGCGGCCGCCCTGATCGCCTCGTGATGCGCCCGCTCGCGATCCTCGGCGGCACGTTCGACCCGGTCCACAACGCGCACCTGCGCGTGGCCTGGGAAGCCGCGGAGCTGCTCGACGCCGAGGTGCGCCTGTTGCCGGCCAACGTGCCGCCGCACCGTGCCCAGCCGCTCGCGTCGCCGGAACAGCGTGTCGCCTTGCTGCGCGCCGCGCTGCGCGGCCAGGATCGCCTGGCGCTGGACCTGCGCGAACTGCAGCGTGCCGGGCCGTCCTGGTCGATCGACACCCTGGTCGAGCTGCGCCGGGAGATCGGCCCGCAGCGGCCGCTGCTGCTGCTGGTGGGCGCCGATGCGTTCGCCGGACTGTCCACCTGGCATCGCTGGCGCGAGTTGTTCGAACAGGCCCATGTCGGCGTGTTGCCGCGTCCCGGCTACGCCGGCCCGCTCGACGATGCGCTCGAGCGCGAGACGCGCGGCCGCCGTGTGGACGGCGTGGACGGCCTGCGCGGGCGGCCCGCCGGTGGCGTGCTGGAGATCGACGTCACGCCGCTGGATTTCTCGGCCAGTCGCATCCGCGCGCTGCTGGCCGAAGGCCGCGAGCCGCGCTACCTGGTGCCGGACGCCGTCCTGGCCGATCCGGGCCTGCTGGCGCCGTACCGCACCTAGCGCGTCGTCGCCGCGCGGTCCGGGATTCAGCCGACTTCGCCGGCGCCGCCGCGGTACCAGTGCACGACCGCGCCCGGTACCTTGCCCTCCAGGCGCAGGCCGACCGCGTGGCAGGCGTCGAGCGTATTCTTGAGCACGCGCTGCAGCTTCCGGGCGAGGTCCGGGGCGCCGTTGAACGTCGCCAATTCCAGCTGCTGCAAGGCCTGCTGCGACCACTCGTAGAGCGTCGCGTCGCGGAACCAGCGTACGCGCAGCCAGGCGGAAAGCTGCGGGTGCAGCAGGTGGCCGTCTTCGTCGCAGATGCCTTCCAGCAGTGCCGCGGCGCGCGGCCATGCGCCGCGGAACCATTCGGTGCGTCCGCCCGCCGCTTCGCGAACGACCAGCGGCGGCGGCGTGGCCTCGCCGGACAGGGCTTGCTTCAATCGCAGCTCGATCCGCCGCGCGTCGCGCACGTAGTCGGTTTCCGCCAGGAGCGCGCGGTCCAGGTCGAACACCTCGAAATAGCGCGCATGCAGCGATTGCAGGCGGACCAGCGGGTCACGCGAGAAGCCGACCTTGAGCACGTCCGACTCGCGGCAAGGCAGCACGTAGACGAAGCAGCGGCCCCGGCGCAGCGTTCGCCAGCCGGCCTCGGCCGGGACATCCACGTCGGGAGCGGGCGTGCTCATGGTGGGACGATGGGCGTCGGAGCCGGTCTGGACGGTCGGCATGAAGGGAGCTTCGGGAGACATGTCGAGCATGCCGTTCTCCTGTTTCCGCGGAGTGAACCTATCGATGGACCGGATCTGCGGGCGCAGGCGCTGGCGCGACGAGGGCAAGGTCGGTGATCGATCGGGGAATCGGACCGGCGACTCGCCGGGAAGTTCGCCAGGACAGGGCAGGCACGATGCAGGTCGATGCCACCGGCTTGCTTAAGTTTCCGTTGGTTGCGCGTGATGATTCCGTCGCTTTGGCCGACGTGGTCCGGGGGCATGCTCATGGTGTCTCGGTCGCTTGCCGTCAAGGCTGCGCGATGCCGGTCTCCCGGTGTGAGACGCGACACGGGCGTGCGCTGCGCCCACCTTGGGTTAGAGTAGGCCCATGTCCGGTCTTCGTCTGCTCCTGCAGGTGTTCTCGCTGCTCGCACTCGTCCTGAACGGTGCGAGTCCGGCCGGCGCCGCGCTGCAGGGGACGCCGGGACTGGCGGCCGGGCAGGGCACGATGGCCGCGGCGGGACATCCGGCCGGTTCCTGCCATGACCGGGATCCGGCGGGCCGCGGAACGCTGTTCCAGGCGGCGCCTGCCGATGCGGCAGCCGGCAGCGACGAGGCGGCCCCGCCGTCGTGTTGCGATCCGTCTGGCTGCGGATGCGCCTGCGCCTCGTGCCCATCGGCCATGGTGCCGGCGGCGATGGCCGATGGCCTCGTCTGCGTGCCGGGCACCCGCCTCGGCTTCCGCGTGCTGGCGCATGCCGCGCCGCCGCTTCCGCACGTGATCCGACCTCCGATCGTTTGAGCGTCTCCCCGGGCATCGTCCCGGTGCTGGTGGGCCTGCGCCCGAGCCGTTCGCGGCCGGTACGACAGCCCGGTTTTCCTCGACGCTTTTCACGGAGTTTTCATGTCCATCGCAACCTTCGGCGCGTGCGCCGATCCGTGGCCGAGCCCCCGGTGGCGCGGCTCGCTGTTTCCTGACGAATCCCGATGCGGAGGTTCGTCATGACGCCCCTCATGAGCAGAGCTCTCGTCTGGCTGTCGGCCGGGACCGGCCTCGGCCTGCTGGCGATCGCCGGCTTCGTCCGGGCCGGCCTCTACAACGTGGCGGCCGACGCGCCGCATACCCGTCCGGTGTACGCGCTGCTGGACGCAGTGCGAACCTATTCGATCGCACGGCATGCCGAAGGCATCGAGGTGCCCGACCTGGATGATCCGGCCAAGGTGGTACAGGGCGCCGGCAACTACGAGGCGATGTGTGCGAGCTGTCATGCCTCGCCCGGCAGCGGCGAGACCGAGTTGAGCCGGGGACTGTATCCGGCGCCGCCCGACCTGACACAGGTGACGGTCGCGCCGGCCCAGGCGTTCTGGGTCATCAAGCACGGCATCAAGGCGTCGGGCATGCCGGCCTGGGGCAAGAGCATGGAGGACGAGTACATCTGGGCCATGGTCGCCTTGCTCCAGGTGTTGCCGACGCTCGATCGCGCGCACTACCGGGCGCTGGTCGAGCGCAGCGAAGGGCACTCGCACGGTGCCGGCGCGAAGCCGCATGCGCACCCGGCCGCGGGCGATGCCGGGCCCGACCCGGGCAGCGCCGGGCACGCGCACCCGCCCGGCACGCCGCCGCACCACGATGCGCCGGATGCCGGTGCCGATCCAGGCACGCGCGCGCCCGCGCATCCGTCCCACCACGACGCCACCGGAGGCGAACGATGAAACGACCACTGGCCGCAGCGCGGCTGGCAATCGCGATCGCCGTGGCGGCTGCCGCGGTGTCACCACTCGCGGGAAACGCATCACCGCAGACGTCCGGCCCGTCCCAGGTGGATGTCCCGGTTGCCGCCGCGGCTGCCGTTGCGATCGTGGATCGGTTCGGTACCGCCCTGGCGGCGGCGGACTACGACACGATCGCGGCCTTGCTCGACCCCGACGTCCTGATCCTGGAGAGCGGCGGTGCCGAGCGAAACCGGGCCCAGTACCTGCAGCACCATGCCATCAGTGACGCGGCGTTCCTGCAGGGCGCGCAGGTACGGCTGGAACACCGCCGCGCCCGCACGGAAGGCGATCTGGCCTGGGTCGCCAGCGAGAGCGAGATCCGTTTCCGGAAGGACGGCCAGCCGCGCGCCGTGTCGAGTACTGAAACGATGCTGCTCAAGCGCGGCCCGCAGGGCTGGCGCATCGTTCACATCCACTGGTCGTCGCGACCGAAGAAAACCCCTTGAGGAGTTCCCCCATGCATTCGAATCTCTACGGCCTGACGGTCCTTCTCGCCGCCGCACTGGCGGCCGGCCCGGTGTCGTCCCAGTCACCCGCCGCGTCGGCGGCCGAGGCGCCGGCGGCGCACCGGTCCACCGTGCCGGCCAGCCTGCCGCTGGTCGTGGTCCACAAGAGCCCGACCTGCGGCTGTTGCACGCTGTGGGTCGATCACCTTCGCGCGGCGGGGTTTCCTGTCGACGTCCGTGAATCGGACGACCTGGAACCACTGAAGCGGAGCCTGGGCATCCCGTTCGGCAAGGGCTCGTGCCACACCGCGGAAGTGGCGGGCTACTACGTCGAGGGCCATGTACCGGCCGCCGACATCCAGCGCCTGCTGGCCGACCGCCCCGATGCACGCGGCCTGGTGCTGCCGGGCATGCCGCTGGGTTCGCCCGGCATGGAGACGGCCGATGGCACCGTGCAGCGCTACACGGTGGAACTGGTCGGCCGGGACGGGACGGTCTCGCCGTACGCCCGGCACTGAACGCCCGGCCCGGTCGGCGCCGAACGCTGCGGACCCCGGCGCCGCCGGCATCGGGGTGTCCGTAGCCGGGACCCGCAGCCAGGCGCGGAGCATCCCGCAGGCGGGGGTCTCCGCGCCCGGCCGCAGGTCCGGTCGCGAGGGTCGCCGCCGCCGCGCGAGGCGGCGGCGACCCTGGCTCCGCAGGCGCCGCGTGCGGGCGGTGGCGCTGCGGATTTGTTCTATACTCGGGCCGTTTCATGCCGTCGATGGTGTGTATCCGAGGCCAGTGCGGCGAGCCTGCCCGAGCGATCATTCGCGAGGCCGGTTTCGCGACAAGCGATCGAGGAGAACGTCATGTCTGCTGTGACTCGACGCCAGTTCTTGAAGATCACCGGGACCACCCTGGTGGGTTCGAGCCTGGCGCTCATGGGCTTTTCGCCCGGGCCTGCGCTCGCGGAGGTGCGCCAGTTCAAGCTGGCGCGCGCGACCGAGACCCGTAACACCTGTCCCTACTGCTCGGTGGCCTGCGGCGTGCTGATGTACGGCCTCGGCGACGGCGCCAAGAACGCGCGGGCGAGCATCTTCCACATCGAAGGCGACCCGGACCACCCGGTCAATCGCGGCACGCTGTGCCCGAAGGGTGCGGCCCTGGTCGACTTCATCCACAGCGAGAGCCGCCTCAAGCATCCCGAGTACCGCGCGCCGGGCTCGGACACGTGGCAGCGCATCTCCTGGGACGAGGCGCTCGACCGCATCACCGGCCTGATGAAGGCCGACCGCGACGCGAACTTCACGGCGACGAACGCCGACGGCCTCACCGTGAACCGCTGGCTCACCACCGGCATGCTCGCCGCCTCGGCGTCGAGCAACGAAGTCGGCTATCTGACCCACAAGGTGGCCCGTTCCCTCGGACTTCTGGCGTTCGACAACCAGGCACGTGTCTGACACGGCCCGACGGTGGCAGGTCTTGCCCCGACGTTTGGCCGTGGAGCGATGACGAATCACTGGGTCGACATCAAGAATGCCGACCTGATCCTCATCATGGGTGGCAATGCCGCCGAAGCGCATCCGTGCGGCTTCAAGTGGGTCACCGAGGCCAAGGCGCACAACAAGGCCCGGCTGATCGTCGTCGATCCGCGCTTCACGCGCTCGGCCTCGGTGGCCGACGTCTACGCACCGATCCGCACCGGTACCGACATCGTCTTCCTCGGCGGGCTGATCAACTACCTGCTGGCGAACGACACGATCCAGCGCGAGTACGTCGTCAACTACACCGACCTGTCCTTCATCGTGAAGGACGCGTTCGCGTTCGCCGACGGCCTCTACTCGGGCTACGACGCGGCCAAGCGCAGCTACGACAAGTCGAGCTGGGACTACGCGCTCGGCGAGGACGGCTACGTCCGCACCGACCCGACGCTGACGGATCCGCGCTGCGTCTACAACCTGCTCAAGCAGCACTATGCACGCTACACGCCGGAGATGGTCGAGCGCGTCTGCGGCACGCCGAAGGACAAGGTGCTGCAGATCTGGGACATGATCGCCTCGACGGCGACGCCGACGCGCGCGATGACGATCATGTACGCGCTCGGCTGGACCCAGCATTCGATCGGCTCGCAGATGATCCGCACCGGCGCGATGGTGCAGCTGCTGCTCGGCAACATCGGCGTGGCCGGTGGTGGCATGAACGCGCTGCGCGGGCATTCGAACATCCAGGGGCTGACCGACCTGGGCCTGATGTCCAACCTGCTGCCCGGCTACATGACGCTGCCGAACGAGAAGGAACAGGATTTCGAGGCCTACATCGTCGCGCGCGCGCCCAAGCCGCTGCGGCCGAACCAGCTCAGCTACTGGCAGAACTACCGCAAGTTCTTCGTGAGCTTCATGAAGGCCTGGTGGGGCGATGCGGCGACGGCGGACAACCGCTGGGCGTTCGACTACCTGCCCAAGCTCGACAAGCCCTACGACATGCTGCAGGCCTACGAGCTGATGCGCCAGGGCAAGATGAACGGCTATCTGTGCCAGGGCTTCAATCCGCTCGCCGCCGCGCCGAACAAGGCCAAGCTGACCGAGGCGTTCTCGCGGCTCAAGTACCTGGTGATCATGGATCCGCTCGCCACGGAGACCAGCGAGTTCTGGAAGAACCACGGCGCGCTCAACGACGTCGACGCGTCGGCGATCCAGACCGAGGTGTTCCGCCTGCCGACGACCTGCTTCGCCGAGGAGAACGGCTCGCTGACCAATTCCTCGCGCTGGCTGCAATGGCACTGGAAAGGTGCCGAACCGCCGGGCGAGGCGCGCAGCGACCTGGAGATCATGGCCGGCCTGTTCCTGCGCCTGCGCGCGCTGTACCGCAAGGACGGCGGCGCGTTCGCCGACCCGATCGTCAACCTGACCTGGAAGTACGCGCAGCCGCACAGTCCCGCGCCGGAAGAACTCGCGCGCGAATATTCCGGCGGCGCCTTGAAGGACCTTGCCGATCCGAAGGACCCGACCAAGGTCATGCGCAAGGCCGGTGAACAGCTCGCCGGCTTCGCCGAGCTGCGCGACGACGGCAGCACGGCGAGCGGCTGCTGGATCTTCTGCGGCGCCTGGGGGCCGACCGGCAACCTGATGGCGCGCCGCGACAACGCCGATCCGACCGGCATCGGCCAGACCCTGAACTGGGCCTGGGCCTGGCCGGCGAACCGGCGCGTGCTCTACAACCGCGCCTCCTGCGATCCCAGCGGCAAGCCGTTCAATCCGCAGCGTGCGCTGGTCGCCTGGAACGGCAGCGCCTGGGGCGGCGCCGACGTGCCCGATTTCGTCGCCGGCGAGAACCCGGCCGGCGGCATGGGGCCGTTCATCATGAATCCCGAGGGCGTGGCGCGCTTCTTCGCCCGCGCCGGCATGGCCGAAGGGCCGTTCCCCGAGCACTACGAACCGTTCGAGACGCCGCTGGCGGCCAACCCGCTCAACCCGGGACAGGCCCAGGCCCTGAACAACCCGGCCGCGCGCGTGTTCGCCGACGACCTGGCCGCCTTCGGCAAGGCGGACCAGTTCCCGCACGTGGCGACCACCTACCGGCTCACCGAGCATTTCCACTACTGGACCAAGCACGTGCGCCTGAACGCCATCGTCCAGCCGGAGCAGTTCGTGGAGATCGGCGCCGCGCTGGCCGACGCACTGGGCATCGGCAACGGCAGCCGGGTCAGGGTGGTCTCCAACCGCGGCCACATCGAGGCGGTGGCGATGGTGACCAAGCGCATCAAGCCGCTGACGATCGAGGGCAAGGTCGTGCACACGGTCGGCATACCGATCCACTGGGGATTCCTCGGCGTGGCCAAGCCGGGCTTCCTCGCCAACACCTTGACGCCGTTCGTCGGTGACGCGAACACGCAGACGCCGGAGTTCAAGTCCTTCCTGGTCCGGGTCGAGAAGGTGTAGGAGGCAGCATGGCACTGCAATCGCTGGATATCGTGCGTCGCTCGGCGACGACCCTGCCCGAGCCGCAGGTGCGCGGCGCCCATACCGGGCAGGTCGCCAAGCTGATCGACGTCAGCAAGTGCATCGGCTGCAAGGCCTGCCAGGTCGCCTGCATGGAATGGAACGACCTGCGCGACGAGGTCGGCAGCTGCACCGGGCACTACGACAATCCCGCCGACCTCAGCGCGCATTCCTGGACGCTGATGCGGTTCGCCGAGTACGAGAACCCGAAGGGCGACCTGGAATGGCTGATCCGCAAGGACGGCTGCATGCACTGCGCCGATCCGGGCTGCCTGAAGGCCTGTCCCTCGCCGGGCGCGATCGTCCAGTACGCCAACGGCATCGTCGATTTCCACGAGGAGAACTGCATCGGCTGCGGCTACTGCGTGACCGGCTGCCCGTTCGACGTGCCGCGCATCTCCAAGCAGGACAAGAAGGCCTACAAGTGCACGCTGTGCTCGGACCGCGTCGCCGTCGGCCTGGAGCCGGCCTGCGTGAAGACCTGCCCGACCGGCGCGATCGTGTTCGGCACCAAGGAGGACATGCACCAGCATGCCGCCGAACGCATCGAGGACCTCAAGTCGCGCGGATTCGAGCAGGCCGGCCTCTACGATCCGGCCGGCGTCGGCGGCACGCACGTGATGTACGTGCTGCACCACGCCGACCAGCCGCAGCTCTACAGCGGACTGCCGGAGCAGCCGCGGATCAGCGCGATGGTGGGGCTGTGGAAGGGCATGGCCAAGCCGCTCGGCCTGCTCGCGATCCTCGCCACCGCCGCCGCCGGCTTCCTGCACTACATCGGCATCGGCCCGAACGAGACCGACGAGCACGACGAGGAGGCCGCGCGCCGCGAGCTGGAGAAGACGCCATGAGCGCCGAGCGCAAGAACGAGGACATCGTCCGCTACGCGCCGGCGATGCGCATCAATCACTGGCTGGTCGCGATCAGTTTCGTCCTGCTCGCGCTGTCGGGCCTGGCGCTGTTCCATCCGTCGCTGTTCTGGCTGAGCGCGCTGTTCGGCGGCGGACCGTGGACGCGCATCCTGCACCCGTTCATCGGCCTGGTCATGGTGCTCGCGTTCGTCGTTCTCGGCGCGACGCTGTGGCGCTACAACCACCTGGAGGCGCGCGACTGGGCCTGGCTGCGCCGGGCCAGGGACGTCGTCGGCAACCGGGAGGACCGTCTTCCGGAGGTCGGCCGCTACAACGCCGGGCAGAAGCTGCTGTTCCACCTCATCGTGCTTTGCCTGGCCGGCCTGCTGCTGTCCGGCATCGTGATGTGGCGCGCCTACTTCGCGTTCTACTTCCCGGTGGACGTGATCCGGTTCGCTTCGCTGCTGCACGCCTTCTGTGCGACGGTGCTGATCTGCGCGATCGTGGTGCACATCTACGCCGCGATCTGGGTCAAGGGCTCGATGCGTGCTATGACACGCGGCACGGTCAGCCGCGGCTGGGCCTGGAAGCACCACCGCGCCTGGTTCCGCCAGGTCATGCGCGGCGGCGAACGCGAGTAGCGCGGCGGCACGCAAAGCGCTGGACGCCGCAGGCGCTTGCGGCGAGGATAGGCGCCGAGCCCTTCCGAGCCGCGTATGGCCCAGCGCATCCTCGAGCCCGGTCAGATCGAGACGCTCGCACAGCGATCGATTCCGCGCGTCCGCCTGCCGGACCGGACCGACCTGTTCGTGCGCCGGGCCTCGCGCCTGCGCGAACTGGCCGAAGCCGCACCGATCGGTGACTACCTGCGCCTGCTGGCCGTCGTGGCCGATGCCCAGCATGCGGCGCTCGCCGGCGTCGACGTCCCGTTGCCGACGCCCGCGCAGCGGGACGTCGCGCGCGGCCATCACATGCCACCGGTGCCGGCGGTCGGCTGGCCGCGGTCGGCGCACTGGCGCGCGACGCTGGCCTCGATCGGCGATGCGGTGGCCGCCCGGTCCGGATTTCCGGCGGAGGTGGAGCGGCTGGCCGGCCGTGTCGGCCGCGCACCCGCTGCCTGGGTCGAGGCGCAGGCCGATGCCCTGCTGGGCGCGACCGACGGCGCGATCGACGCCGCCGCTGCGCCGTTCCTCATGGCGGCGCTGCAGGTGCACTGGGTCGCCATGTCGAGCCGTCTGGCGGCGGACGATGTCGCGCCGCTGGACGTTCCGGGCCTGTGCCCGGTCTGCGGCAGCACGCCGGTCGCCAGTGTCGTGCGCGCGCAGTCGGCCTACCGCGGCTATCGCTACCTGCATTGCCCGCTGTGCGCCTGCGAGTGGCACCTGGTGCGCGTGCAGTGCAGCCGCTGCGGCGCTGCCGGCAAGGACATCGCATACCGCTCCCTCGTCCGCGACGACGGCATGGCCGGCGACGACGCGGCGCACGGGCAGGGCACCGCGGTGCGGGCCGAGACCTGCGATCGCTGTCATGGCTATCGCAAGATCCTCTATCAGGAAGCCGATCCCGACGTCGACCCGGTAGCGGACGACCTGGCGACGCTCGCACTCGACCTGTTGCTGGCCGAGCAGGGCTATGCGCGCGCGAGCGGCAATCCGCTGCTCTGGCAGCCGGACGCCTGACGGCCGATGGACGCCGGAGCGACCCGGGCCGTCGCCAGCGACCTGCCTTCGCTCGACCGGCTGCTGAACACGGCGCGTTTCGTCGCGCTGATCGCCCAGCATGGGCGCACGCCGGTGGTGGTGGCGGCGCGTGCGGAACTGGATCACCTGCGCGCCCGCGCGCTCGCCGGTGCGCTCGATCGCGAGGCCGCCGGGACGGCGGCGATCGCCGTGCCGGTCGAGGAACGGCTGGCGGCCGCGGCGCGGCCGCGCCTGCGCGCCGTCTTCAACCTGACCGGCACGGTGCTCCATACCAACCTGGGACGGGCGCCGTTGCCCGACGTGGCGATCGACGCCGTTGCGCGCGCGCTCGCGGCGCCCGTGAACCTGGAGTTCGACCTCGCGACCGGCGGCCGCGGTGACCGCGACGACGTCGTCGAGGCGCTGGTCTGCGAGCTCACCGGCGCGGAAGCGGCCACCGTCGTCAACAACAATGCCGCGGCGGTGCTGCTGCTGCTCAACACGCTGGCCAACCGGCGCGAGGTGGTCGTCTCGCGCGGCGAGCTGGTCGAGATCGGCGGCGCCTTCCGCATTCCCGACGTGATGCGCAGCGCCGGCGCCCGGCTGGTCGAGGTCGGCACGACCAACCGGACCCACGCGCACGACTACGCCGGCGCGATCGGCGCGCGGACCGCATTGCTGATGAAGGTGCATGCCAGCAACTACGCGATCAGCGGCTTCACCGCGAGCGTGCAGGAGAAGGAACTGGCCGCGATCGCACATGCGCATGCGCTGCCGCTCGCCGTCGACCTCGGCAGCGGCAGCCTGGTCGACCTGTCGCGCTGGGGCCTGCCGAAGGAGCCGACTGCGCGCGAGGTACTCGGCGCCGGCGCGGACCTCGTCGCGTTCAGCGGCGACAAGCTGCTCGGCGGACCGCAGGCCGGGATCGTCGCCGGCCGGCGGGAGCTGGTCGCGCGCCTCAAGAAGAATCCGCTCAAGCGCGCGCTGCGTACCGGCAAGGCGACCCTGGCGGCGCTCGAAGCCGTACTGGTCCTGTACCGCGTGCCCGAGCGGCTGGCCGAGCGGTTGCCGACCTTGCGCCTCCTGACGCGCCCGGCTGCGGCGATCGAGCAGCAGGCCCAGCGCCTGCTGCCGGCCCTGCAGTCGGCGCTCGGCGACCGCTATGAGCTCGCCATCGCGCCGATGCGCAGCCAGATCGGCAGCGGCGCCTTGCCGGTCGACGAGCTGCCGAGCTGCGGCTTCCGTGTGCGGGCGGTGAAGGGGCAGGGCGGCCTGCGCCGGCTGGAGCAGGCGCTGCGCGGCCTGCCGCGGCCGATCCTCGGCCGCCTCGCCGACAAGGCGCTCTGGCTCGACCTGCGCTGCCTGGACGTGACCGACGAGGCCGATTTCATCGTGCAGTGGAGCCTGCTGGCGGAATGATCGTCGGTACCGCCGGCCACATCGATCACGGCAAGACCGCACTGGTGCACGCGCTGACCGGCGTGGACACCGACCGCCTCAAGGAGGAAAAGGCCCGCGGGATCTCGATCGAGCTGGGCTATGCCTACGTGCCGGTGCGCGCCGCGCGACCCGGCTGCGACCCGGTGCTCGGGTTCGTCGACGTGCCGGGCCACGAGCGCTTCGTGCATACGATGGTCGCCGGTGCCGGCGGCATCGATTTCGCCCTGCTGGTGATTGCCGCCGACGACGGCGTGATGCCGCAGACGCGCGAGCACCTGGCGATCCTCGACCTGCTCGGCGTCGGCGACGGCGCCGTGGCGCTGACCAAGGTCGATCGTGTCGATGCGGCCCGCGCGGCGCAGGTGCAGGCGCAGGTTCGCGCGCTGCTGGCGCCGACCGGCTTGCGGGATGCGCCGCTGTTCGCGGTCGATGCGACGGCGCCCGGCGATGCGGGCGTCGAGGCCTTGCGCGAGCACCTGCACGCCGCTGCGGCGGCGCGGTCACGGCGCGCCGGGGACGGCCTGTTCCGCCTGGCCGTCGACCGGGTGTTCACGCTGGCCGGCCATGGCACGATCGTGACCGGTACGGTTCACGCCGGCTGCGCAGGCATCGGTGACCGGCTGGTGGTGATGCCCGGCGGAGCCGCCGTGCGGGTACGCGGCATCCATGCGCAGAACCGCGTGTCCGAGACGGCGGGTGCCGGACAGCGCTGCGCGCTCAATCTCGCGGGCATCGACAAGGACGGGCTGGCGCGTGGCGACTGGGTCGCCGATCCGCGCGCGTTCCTGCCGAACCTGCGGCTGGACGTGCGCCTGCGCCTGCTGGCCGATGCCCCCGCCCTCGGCCGCCCGTGGACGCCGCTGCACGTCCATCTCGGTACCGCGCACCGGCTCGCGCACGCGGTGCTGCTCGACGTCGAGCGGCTGCCTGCCGGAGGGGAAGGGCGGGTGCAGCTGGTTTTCGATACGCCGGTCTGTGCGACGCCCGGCGACGGCCTGATCGTGCGCGATGCGCAGGCGACGTCGACCATCGGCGGCGGCACGGTGCTCGATCCGCAGGCGCCGGAGCGGCGGCGCCGCAGCGCTGCACGGCTGGGATGGCTCGCGGCCGTCGAGCGCTTCCTGGAGAACGGCGGCGTCGCGCCGCTGCTGGAACAGGCGCCGCACGGCATCGCGCGGGATGCGCTGATGCGCCTGTGCGGGTGCGAATCGGCACGGATCGCGATGCCGGACACGGCCTGCCGGATCGAGACGGCAGGCGGGGTCGTCTTCTTCCACGCCGCCCATTGGCAGGCCCTGCGCCAGCAGGCGCTTGCCGTGCTGGTCCAGTTCCATTCGATGAACCCGGACGATCCGGGGATCGACAGCGGGCAGCTGCGCCGGCGGGTGGCACCGGCCCTGGACGATGCGACGTGGCGCAGCCTGGTCGCCTCGCTGGTGGCCGACCGCCTCGTGCAGCGCAACGGCCACTGGCTGCACCTGCCGGACCATCGCATCGGCCTGGACGCCGGCGAGCAGGCACTGATGCACCGCTTGCAGCCGCTGATCCGGGCCGGCGGTTTCGATCCGCCCTGGGTGCGGGAGCTTGCGGCTGCCGTGGACGTGGCCGAGGACCGCGTGCGCAGCACGCTGCGCAAGAGCGTGACGGGCGGCGAGGTCTGCCAGGTGGTGCGCGACCTGTTCTATGCCGCCGACCGCATCGACGAGCTGGCCGCGATCCTGCGCGAGCTCGCCGAGCGGGACGGCGCGGTCGATGTCGCGCGCTATCGCGACGCGCTGGGCCTCGGCCGCAAGCGCACGGTGCAGATCTTGGAGTTCTTCGATCGCGTTGGCTACACTCGCCGCGTGCGCGATACACACGTGGTGCGCAGCGACAGCGGCTGGCACGGCCGTGGCTGAATCGATCGGCACAGCGTCGCGCGTCGTGCTTCAGGGATCCGGAAGGCATGCGCATCCGGTGATGCGGCCGGGCTTCAAACCCGGTAGGGGGCGTCGATCGCTCCCTGGTAGGTTCGACTCCTGCTGCCTTCCGCCAGGTATTTTTGCGATCGTCCTTGATCGCCGCTTCGCGGACCCTTGAGTCGGATTGGTGACTGTCAGTTTCGATGAGTCTAGAAGCGGCCATCCGTGGCCGCACTTTTCACGAACATCAGACTTCGTTGCAACTACGATGCATCTTGGTTAGAGCATCTGGGTCATGAGCACGATTGACACAACGCCACCACGGTTGACCTCGCTGTCGCACGGCGGTGGCTGCGGCTGCAAGATCTCGCCGGGCGTGCTGGCCGAGCTGCTGCACGACCTTCCTGCCGCCGCTGCGTTCGCCGATCTCCTGGTCGGGCGCGAGACCTCGGACGATGCGGCGGTCTACCGCCTCAACGACGAACAGGCGGTCGTCGCGACCACGGATTTCTTCATGCCGATCGTCGACGACCCGTTCGACTTCGGCCGCATCGCCGCGACCAATGCGCTTTCGGACCTCTACGCGATGGGCGCCCGCCCGTTGTTCGCGCTGGCGATCGTCGGCATGCCCGTGAACGTGCTGCCGCGGGCGACGATCCGCGAAATCCTGCGTGGCGGCGAGGCGACATGCGCGCAGGCCGGCATACCGATCGCAGGCGGCCACAGCATCGATTCGGTCGAGCCGATCTACGGCCTGGCGGCGATAGGGCTGGCGCATCCGCAGCGGATCGCGCGCAATGCCGCGGCAGCCGACGGTGACGTGCTGGTGCTCGGCAAGCCGCTCGGCGTCGGCATCCATTCGGCGGCATTCAAGAAAGGGGTACTCGACGATGCGGCGTACCGGCGGCTGATCGAGACGACGACGCGGCTCAATACGCCCGGTATCGCGCTGGCGCAGCTCGACGGCGTCCATGCGATGACCGACGTGACCGGCTTCGGCCTGCTGGGCCATCTGCTGGAGATCTGTCGCGGCAGTGGCCTGGGCGTGCGGATCGAGGCGGCCCGGGTTCCGCTGATGCCCCAGGCCCGGGCGCTGGCCGGGACCGGCACCGTGACCGGCGCTTCGGCGCGCAACTGGCAGGCGTACGGCCGGCAGGTGGACCTTGCATCGACGCTTTCACCGGAGGACCCGGCTCTCCTGACCGATCCCCAGACCAGCGGCGGCCTGCTGGTCGCCTGCGCGCCTGGTGCGGCCGCATCGGTGCTGGCGCTGTTCGACCAGGCCGGCTTCGGCGACGCGGCGATCATCGGCCGGATGATCGCCGGGCCACCCCGGGTGAGCGTCGTCTAGGCCACTGCGCCAGCCGTCACGGCACGAAGCTCAGGAACAGGTAGGCGGCGAAGATCACCAGGTGGACCACGCCGGGCAGCACCGTCGTACGGCCGGTCCTCAGCGAGATCGAGACGACGAACAGCGACAGCACCAGCAAGAGGGTCGACTTGGTGTCCAGGCCCAGCGCGAGCGGCCAGCCCATGACCACCGCGAGCACCGCGACGACGGGTACGGTCAGGCCGATGCTGGCGATCGCCGAGCCGATGGCCAGGTTGAGGCTGGTCTGGAGCCGGTTGGCGTGCGCGGC
Organism: Dokdonella koreensis DS-123; assembly: GCF_001632775.1. Lineage (NCBI taxonomy): Bacteria > Pseudomonadati > Pseudomonadota > Gammaproteobacteria > Lysobacterales > Rhodanobacteraceae > Dokdonella > Dokdonella koreensis. The sequence goes on along the minus strand of NZ_CP015249.1, from coordinate 2,271,038 downwards.
CCGGATCGCGGCGACGCTCTCGGGCAGCAGCACGATGGCCGCGATCAGGATGCCGATGGTCGAGGCCGGGGCATCCACGGCATTGAGCGCGGCCTCGATCGAGGGCGAGATCCCCTTGGCACTCAGCACCACGGCGACCAAGGCCAGCAACAGCAGTCCGAGGCTGGCCAGGGCTTCCGGGTTGGTCGGCTGCGCAGCATGCTGGTGCGGGTCCTTCTCGCCCTCGTCGGCCGGCAGGAAGTAGTCCCGGTGGCGGATGGTCTGGAAGAACGTAAACGCGGCGAACAGCACCAGGGTCGCTATGGCCACGAAGACCAGCTGGCTGCTGGTGTAGACCGGCCCGGGGGCGCTCGTGGAGTAGTTCGGCACGATCAGCGTGAACACCACGATGACCGTCAGGGCGCCCAGGGCGGCATTGATGCCGTCGAGCTTGAAGCCCTGAACGTGATGCTTGCGGCCGCCGACCAGCAGGCTGGCGCCGATGATGCCGTTGAGGATGATCATCACCGCGGCAAAGACGGTGTCGCGCGCCAGCCCGGACGTGCTTTCGCCGCCGGACAGCATCATCGAGACGATCAGCGCGACTTCGATGACGGTGACCGCCAGCGCCAGCACGAGGGTGCCGAACGGTTCGCCGACGCGGTGCGCGATCACTTCCGCATGGTGCACCGAGGCAATGACGCTGCCGACGAGCCCGAGCACCAGCAGCGCAAGGATGCCGGGAAGACCAGGCGCAGCCCAGGACAGTCCGAGAATGGCGATCCCGAGAGGGGGAATCATCACCGTCCACAACGGGTTGTGCTTGATCTGCTGGCTCATATCGCTCCTGGATGACGGGACTGGAAGCCGCCGCGCCGTGCGCGGCAGTCAGGAATCATAGCCGGCATCGGCGGCTCGATCAGGGCAGGCACGCGGGCCGGCCACCGCATGGCGCCCGCAGCTGCGCTCGAATATTCCGAGCGCTGTCGGTGCTTTCCGCCGTGGGCGAGGCCGGGCCTTGCATCCGGGCCCCGGATCGGTGATGTCGCGCCGCGGCTCATATGAGGGAGGGATGCGCAGGGGCGGCCCGGCCTTGGTGTACATCTAATTTGACATAATATACATATGCGTACTTTCGAGTCAGGCTGCTGACTCAGATCAACCTAAATGCTACTTGGCCCTGAACTGGATGCACCCAGAGTTCTAGCCTACCTTGATCGCGGTCTCCTACTACTTTGTGAAACTGCCCCAGCGCTTTATCTGGCTGTAGACCGTAAATCAGCATGATGCCGCGTTTGTAACCGAACTTGCGCGTGAAACGATCCAGCGTCGCTACGTCCTTTCGTACGCCAGCGAGCTTCACGCCGGGCGGTTTGATCTCCATTACGGCGAAGTTTTGGTGAAAGCCAGGCTGATGCACCAAGAAGTCCGGCTTGGGCGCCCGAGCCCCTTCATGGCGGAAATACTGGTGCGAGCGCTTGTCCACTTCTCCGCTCAGCCGCCACGGATTCTCCAATGCTACTGGCCACCGTTGTCGGAGCTGGTGGTATAGCTCGTAGCAATAGACGCGTTCTCGAAACACCGAATCTTTTACGACTATGGGCAGCAGGAAATATTCCGGCCCAATTGCGGCTGTTGCTTCAACGAAATGGCGATCGAAGTCTTTCACCCTCACCTCCACAAGATGCAACAGCTTTGCAGTGTCTGTTGACTATCCGCCGGGGCTAAACGAACGCGACAGATTCTCCTCCAACTTCCGCCTGCCCTGACCTTGTCGATCGACTACTTAGAGGCAGGCGCCGTGGATCCAAGAGCGTTGGCGATGCAACAAGTAGCGAGTATCAAAAGTCGGGGGAACGCTGACGTCATGTCTATGCTCCCGAACTTTGAACGTGTCCGCTTTCACCTCGGCCGGTTGGATGTGGTGCACCGTCAGTCGTTCACAAATGTACTGTTGAGCTCGGCCCGCTAGCTGTTCGGAGGAACAGATGCTTTTGCTGCTGGTTTCGGAACAACGCTTCTCAGAAACCACGAAGTATTAATGCGAACAGGTGCAGAAAACGGCGAAGCGTGATGCAAAAGGCGTTCGGAACAATGCTTCAGAGTGCTGACAAACCGCATGCTCCCCTCATGCGCAAGCACCGTGTTGACCACCAGGTCCTGTCCGCTATAGCTTCGTGTCAGGGACGGATGACCCGGGGGAACGGCGTGAGGATCACGTGGCGTGGGTTTGCATTGTTCGCGGCTTGGTTCGCAGCAATGGCGCTCATAGGCACGTGGGCCGTCAAGCGCTATCTCGTACCAGGCTCGACCGTGCGCACGGTCGACCACATCGAGCTGCCGGCGATCGCTCCAGCCTCCGCGAAGCCGATCCCGCCGCGTATCAGCGCGAGAACCGTGCGCGCCGGCATCGCGGAGGTACAGCGGTCGATCGACGCCCCACGGCTCCCGCAAGGCGTGTCGCAACCTGACTTCACGATCGATGCCGCCCGGAAAGCCAAGGTGAAATGCATCGATGGCTGGCTCTACGCGGTGCGCACCATCGACGGCGTGCACCATATCGAACTGGCCACACGGCAGAACAAGGCCATACCTTGCACATATACGGGCAATGGCGAGCCGTAGATACCTGATTTTTCGATAAAAGAAGGCCCGCAATCGCGGGCCTTCTTCGTCCTGCCATGGGTGTCCCGAACGCTCTGGCTCAGCTAAGCGTGGCCTGCAGCGTGATCTCGGTGTCGAGCACGCGCGAGACCGGGCAATTGGCCTTGGCGTCGGCCGCGATTTCCTGGAACTGGGCGTCGGCCAAGCCCGGCACGACGGCTTCGAGCGTCAGGGCCACGGCCGAGATCACGAAGCCGGTCGCGTCCTGCTCCAGTGTGACCACCGCCTTCGTCTGCAGGCTTTCGGCGGTGAAGCCGGCCTTGTTGAGTGCCAATGACAAGGCCATCGTGAAGCAGCCGGCGTGGGCCGCGCCGATCAGCTCTTCGGGATTGGTGCCGGCGACGCCCTCGAACCGGCTGGCGAAGCCGTAGGGATACTCCTTGAGCGCGCCGCTCTGGGTCGAGATCGCCCCGCGACCGTCCTTGAGCCCGCCGCGCCACTGGGCCGATCCGCTGCGTTGAATCTTCATCGGGTTTCTCCTCTGGGATGCATGGTTGAACAACGAGCCTGCGAACGGAGCCTGCGACCACAGCGTGGCCGGCGCAGGCATCGGTAGACGATACGCCGTCCGGTCGTTCGTTGGTGTGGCATGAGCGCGTCTTATTCAACCGATGCCGCGGCCGCGGGGCAAATCATGCCGCACTGTGGTGTGCTTCACGGGATGTCGGAGTAGCGAAACGGCGCTTGGGTTCGGTTCAGCCGTGCTGATGGAGACTAGCCCTGCGTCGGTAACGGAGTCTCCTTCCCCCTGAGGTACTCCCCCGTTCGCGCCGCGCGAGAGCGCCGCCATCAAGGACTGATCGGATCGCCAGGAATGGCCAGAACCATCTACGGCCCCGGCATTGCCGGGGCCGCTTTCTTTTTGGGCCTGCTGCGCCCCGGTCGATCTCGAGTGGAGCGTCCGGGCGTCCGCTCTGCACTGCGACTTGCAGACTTGGCCACCTCAACGCCGCTAGTGGCCTGCCGGCCTACGTACGAGCCCTGCCCTGCGCGAAAGCCGGCTCTGCCGATTCCGGCGGGACTGCGCGCCATTGCCTTCTTCGAAGTCGAAGGTGCTGCCCTGGGTCCAGACGCAAAAAACCCCGCAAGTGCGGGGTTTTTTGTGCCGTCGACTTTGCCGACGTCCGTATTCGAGATGGTGCCCAGGAGAGGACTCGAACCTCCACGGTTTTACCCGCTAGTACCTGAAACTAGTGCGTCTACCAATTCCGCCACCTGGGCATCCGGTCGGCATGGCCAACCGGGGCGCGAACAATACGGTTCACGTACGCGATTGTCAACGGAGAAGGCCGCATCCCGGAGAATTGATCCGGGATGCGCCGCCCTTCACCAGATCACCACCCGCACGTCGTCGGGACGCACCATCGCATCGCCGGCCTTGCAGTCGAACGCGGCGGCGAACGTCGGCAGGTTCGACGGCGCGCCGATCGCGCGGAAGTTGGCCGGCGCATGCGAGTCGGTGGTCAGGCGCACCTTGAGTTCGGCCGGCGTGAAATTGCGGCGCCAGACCGTGGCCCAGTTGAAGAAGAAGCGCTGGTCCTGCGTGAACCCGTCGATCTTCGGATCGGAGAAGCCCTCGCCCTGCGCGCGCTTCATCGCGTCGTAAGCCACGGAGAGGCCACCCAGGTCGGCGATGTTCTCACCCATCGTCAGCTTGCCGTTGACGTGGATGCCGTCGATCGACTCGTAGGCGTCGAATTGCGCGCCGAGCTTGGCGGTGCGCTGCTCGAAGCCGGCGCGGTCGGCGTCGGTCCACCAGTTGTCGAAATTGCCCTTGGCGTCGAACTTGCTGCCCTGGTCGTCGTAGCCGTGGATCATTTCATGGCCGATCACGGCGACGATGCCGCCGTAGTTCAATGCGTCGTCGGCCTTCGGATCGAAGAACGGCGGCTGCAGGATGCCCGCCGGGAAGACGATCTCGTTGCGGGTCGAGTTGTAGTAGGCGTTGACCGTCTGCGGCGACATGAACCACTCGGCGCGGTCGACCGGCTTGCCGATCTTCGAGAAGCGGTAGCGTGCATTGAAGGCGGTCGCCGCCAGCACGTTGCCGGCATAGCTGTCGCGCGAGAAGCTCAGCCCGGTCCAGTCGCGCCACTTGTCCGGATAGCCGATCTTCGGCGTGAAGCTGGCCCACTTCTCCAGTGCCTTGACCTTGGTCTGGTCGCCCATCCACGTCAGGTTCTCGAGGCGATGTTTGAGCGCCGTGCTGAGATTGCCGACCAGCTGCTCCATCTTCGTCTTCGACTCGGGTGGGAACGCCACCTTCACGTACAACTGGCCGAGCGCCTCGCCGATCGAGCCGTTGAGCGTGTTGAGCACGCGCTTCCAGCGCGGCTGCTGCTCGGCCTGGCCGCGCAATGCCTGGCTGTAGAACGCGAAGTTCTGGTCGGCGAGCGCGTCGCCGAGATACGGCGCCGCGCTGTCGATCTCGTGGAAGCGCAGATAGGCCTGCCAGGTCTCCACCGGGGTGTCGGCCAGCATCGTGTTGACCTCGGTGAAGAAGCCCTGCATCGCCAGCGAGAACATCGAGGGCTTTTCCACGCCGACCGCGTCGAAGAGCGCGGTCCACGAGAAGTTCGGCGTCAGCGCGTCGGCCTGCTCCAGCGTCGTCGGCTGATACCGCTTGGCCGGGTCGCGCAGTTCCACGCGCGGCAGGGACGCCTTGGCCAGCCGCGTCTCCAGCGCCAGGACAGCGTCGGCCTGGGTGGCGGCGGCAGCGGCGTCGATGCCGGCGAGCGTCAGGGTCTTCTTCACGTGATCCACGAAGGCCGTGCGTGCCTTCTGGTAGTCCTCGCGGTCTTCCAGGTAGTACGCCCGCTCCGGCAGGGACAGTCCGCCCTGCCCTGCATAGGCGATCACCATTTCCGAATTCTTGTAGTCGGCGTTGCCGCCGAAGCTGAAGAGCATGCCGCGTCCCTGGGCATAGGCTTCGCGCACGTAGGCGGTGACGGCGGCGGGCGTGTCGATCGCGGCGATCTTGTCGAGCAACGGCTGGATCGGCGCGATGCCGGCGGAGTTGATCGCCTCGGCGTTCAGCCCGGCGGCGTAGAAGTCACCGACCAGCTTCTCCACGCCGTTGGCGTCGGCGCGCGCGAGCGCGGCATCGGCGATCTGCTGCTGCAGTTCCAGCGAGCGTTCGGACAGGGCCTCGAAGCTGCCCCAGGTGGTGCGATCCGAAGGCACCGGGTTGGCGGCCAGCCAGGTGCCGTTGACGTAGGCATTGAGGTCGGTGCACGCCGACGTCGAGGCATCCAGGTCGCTCGGCTTGAACGCGATGACGGGCGTCTTCAGCGTCGCCAGGTCGATCGCCGGTGTCGCGGCGGCGGCAGGTTTCGGTGCCTCGGCCGGGGCGGCGGGTGCGGGCGTTTCGGCCTTCTGGCAGGCCGCCAGTACCGTGCCGATCGAGACGGCCAGCACCAGGGGTTTGACGATACGCGGGTTCATAGACGGCTCCGGAAAGGCAAACCGTCAATGTAGGCTATCGCGGCGGGGTGCGGATAGCTCGAAAGTCATGGTACCCGCGGCGGGCGGAACCAGGGGACGGTGCCTGGCGGCACCGTCCCCTGTGCGTTCTAGCCGAACGGATCGCGCAGGACGATGGTGTCGTCGCGATCGGCCCCGGTGGCGACCAGGGCGAGATGGCAGCCGGACAATTCCTCGACCGCCCGCAGGTAGGCGCGCGCGGCGGCGGGCAGCTTGTTCCAGTCACGCACGCCGGAGGTGGGCTCTTCCCAGCCCGGGAATTCCAGATAGACCGGCTTGCACTCGGCCCAGCCGTCGGCGTCGAGCGGCGCCAGTTCGCGGCGCTTGCCGCGGTACTCGTAGGCGATGCAGACCTTGATGCTGGGGAGGCCGTCGAGCACGTCGAGCTTGGTGATCGCCAGGCCGTTGATCGCGTTGATCTGCGTGGCGCGCTTCAGCGCGACCAGGTCGATCCAGCCGCAGCGGCGCGGCCGTCCGGTGCTGGCACCGAACTCGTTGCCGCGCTTGCGCAGCATCTCGCCCATCTCGTCGTTGAGTTCGGTCGGGAACGGCCCGCCACCGACGCGTGTCGCGTAGGCCTTGCAGATGCCCAGGACGTAGTCGATGTCGCAGGCGCCGACGCCGGTACCCGCCAGCGCGCCGCCGACCGTGGTGTTGGACGAGGTCACGTACGGATAGGTGCCGTGGTCGATGTCGAGCAAGGCCCCTTGCGCGCCCTCGAACAGGATGTTGTCGCCGTTGCGCCGTGCGTCGTACAGCAGGGTGGACACGTCGTCGATCATCGGCCGCAGGTACTCGGCGAAGGCCAGCGCATCGTCGAGCACCTGTGCGAAATCGACGGCATCGGCCTTGAGCCAATGGGTCAGGACGAAGTTGTGGTAGTCGACCGCCGCGCGCACCTTCTCGGGCAGTTCGGACGGGTACATCAGGTCGGCGACCCGGATGCTGCGCCGGGCGACCTTGTCCTCGTAGGCCGGGCCGATGCCACGGCCGGTGGTGCCGATGGCCTTGGCGCCGGACGCCTTCTCGCGCGCCTGATCGACGGCGATGTGGTACGGCATGATCAGCGGCGTGGCCGGGCTGATCTTCAGGCGCGATCGCACTTCCACGCCCTGCTCTTCCAGCTCGGCGATCTCGCTCTTGAGCGCGGCGGGCGACAGCACGACGCCGTTGCCGATCAGGCACTGGACGCCTTCCCGCAGGATGCCGGACGGGATCAGGTGAAGAACCGTCTTCTTGCCGCCGATCACCAGCGTGTGACCGGCGTTGTGGCCGCCCTGGAAGCGCGCCACGGCGCTGACCCGCTCGGTCAGCAGGTCGACGATCTTGCCTTTGCCCTCGTCGCCCCACTGCGCACCCAGAATGACTACCGACTTACCCATGTTGGTTCTCGCTTCATTGTCATGCCCCACCGTGGGGCGACGTCGGCGACCCAGGCAGCGATATCGCCGCGGGCCACGCGTTCGCATCGGTTGATCCGGTCGCCCGCAGGCAGAGGCCAGCATACGCCTGCCGGCCGGCCGAATCCTTTTCAGTTTTGCGACATCAGGCCAGCCACCGTAGCGCGACGAGGCCGATGACCACCATCGCCGCGCCGATCATGCGCAGGCTCCGTTCGTCGAGGCCGCGGACCTGCTCCACCATCCGCTTCCAGGCACCCGGCGCGGCGAACAGGAACAGACCCTCGATCACCAGCACGAGGCATAGCGCCGCCGACAGCGTCGTGCCGGTCACCGGACCTACTTGCTGTTCTTGAGATAGCGCAGGAACTCGGACTCCGGATCGAGCAGCAGCACGCCCTTGCCGTCCTTGAACGACTCGCGGTAGGCGTCCAGGCTGCGGTAGAACGCATAGAACTCCGGATCGCCGCCGTAGGCCGATGCGTAGATCTTGGCGGCCTGGCCATCGCCTTCACCGCGGGTCTTCTGCGCGTCGCGGTACGCTTCGGCCTTGATGACCTGCATCTCGCGGCGGGCCTCGGCGCGGATGCGCTCGGCGGCTTCCTCGCCCTCGGCGCGCAGCGAGTCGGCCACCTGCTTGCGCTCCGATCGCATGCGCTCGTAGACCGAGCGCAGCACGGCGCTCTCTTCCGGCAGGTCCACGCGCTTGATGCGCACGTCGATGATCTCGACGCCGAAGTTCTGCGACGCCCGGTTGGCGCCGAGCACCAGGCCGGCGGTCATGTCCGAACGCGCGCTGGCGACCACCTGCTGCAGTGTGCGCGAGTTGATCGCGGTACGCATGCCTTCCTTGACGATCGGTCCCAGGCGCTGCTGGGCGCGTTGTTCGTCGCCGGCCATCGCGATGTAGTACTTGGCCGCGTCGACGATGCGCCACTTGACGACGAAGTCGACGTTGACGTCCTTCTTTTCCGACGTCAGGTAGCGCTCGGGTGCCGAATCCAGCGTCAGCACGCGCTTGTCGAAGCGGCGAACCTGCTGGATCAGCGGCAGCTTGAAGTGCAGGCCCGGCTGGTAGCCGGACTTGACGATGCGTCCGAACTGCAGCAGCAGCGCGGTCTGCGCTTCGCTGACGACGAAGGTGGAGCTGGCGCCGACGAGCACCAGCAGGGCGACGAGGATGGTTGCCATCGAACGCATGTCAGCGCCCTCCCTTGTTGGACGGGGTCGGGGCCATCACCGAGGGCACCGGATCGGGCACGGGCTGCGGCGAGGACGCGGCACCGGGCGCCGGCAGGTAGAAGACGTTCTTGCCGCCGCTGAAGTCGATGACCTTGTTGCTCTCGCCGACGACCTGCTGGAGCGTCTCGATGTACAGGCGCCGCCGCGTGACTTCCGGCGCGGCGCGGTATTCGTCCGCGATCAGGCGGAAACGATCGGCGTCGCCTTGCGCCTTGGCGACGCGCTCGGCCTTGTAGCCGGCGGCCTCGGCCAGGATGCGGGCCGCTTCACCGCGTGCTTCCGGCACCAGGCGCTTGGCGTCGGCGTCGGCCAGGTTGCTGGAGCGCTGGCGGTCTTCGCGTGCGCTGATCGCATCGTCGAACGCGTCCTTGACCTCTTGCGGGGGGCGCACGTTCTGGAAGTTCAGCTCGGTGACCTCCAGGCCGGTTTCATAGCGATCCAGCGTCTGCTGCAGGATGCGCTTGACCTGGCTGGCCAGCTCGGCGCTCGGGTTGGCCGGTACCGGCTCGCCTTCGACCTCGACCACCTGGTCGGGCATGATCGAGTTGAGGTTGCTCGAGCCGATCACCTCGCGGACCGCGCTTTCGGCGGCCTGCTTGAGCGTCTCGTCGGGGCGGTCGACGTTGAACAGGTAGCGGCGCGCGTCGGCCACTTCGTACTGGACGTTGAACTCGGCCTGCACGATGTTCTCGTCGCGGGTCAGCATGCGCACCTGGTCGGAGATCGAGCGGATCGTCGCGTCGACCTTCTCCACCGACTCGATGGGACGCGGCCACTTGAGGTTGAGGCCGGGCATCATCGGCCGCGAGTATTCGCCGAAGCGCAGCACGGCGCCGTGCTGGCGCGCGTCGATGAGCGCCCAGGAATCGAACAGCGTCCAGGCGATCAGCACGCCGAGGATCGCGATGCCGAAACCGCCGCCGCCACTGCCGCCGCCGGTCAGGCGCGAGAAGAAGTCACGGATCCTGCGGAAGAACGCGTCCAGGTCCGGCGGCGTTCCGCCACCGCCACCACTGCCGCCGCCGTCACGCCACGGATCGCGTTTCCCGCTACCGGGTTCGTTCCAAGCCATTGATTGCTTACCTCGTTGCCTTGATCGGCCAGCGCCCGATGCGCGGCCGTCGATGAATCCGATTCGGGGAAGGCAACCGGCGGTATCGCGGGGAGGCGATCAGTGCGCAGTTGCCTGGGGATTGTAGGTTTCGACCTCGGCAGGGGCAAGCAAGCGCTCGCGCAGCCAGTGGCCGTCGCCGTCGGACAGGCCGAACAGCGGTTCGACCAGGGCGCGCGGGGCGTCGATCTCGATCCGCCAGCCGGTGTCCTCGGCCGCTTCGGCGGCGACCAGCCCTTGTGCGTGCAGCCGCGCGCGCAGGCGGCCGGCGGCGGCGGGAACGTGCAGTACGGCCTGGACCCGCTCGGCGGCCAGCCGCCTGGCGATCGCCTCGCGCAGCGGCTCCAGGCCACGTCCGTCGCGTGCCGATACCCAGACCCGCGGCGGCGATTCCGGGTCGCCGGTGTCGAGGCGGGCCTCCACGCCTTCGAGCTGATCGATCTTGTTGTAGACCAGCACCTGCGGCACGTCGCCGGCGCCGATCTCGGCCAGCACGGCCTCGACATCGACGACCCGCTGGTCCCGCTCCGGGTCGGCGACGTCGATCACGTGCAGCAGCAGGTCCGCTTCGCGCGCCTCGGCCAGCGTGGAGCGGAAGGCGGCGACCAGGTCGTGCGGCAGGTCGCGGATGAAGCCGACGGTATCGGCCAGCACCGCCGGCCCGCTCTGGAGCCCCGAAAGGCGCCGCAGGGTCGGATCCAGCGTGGCGAAGAGCTGGTCCGCGGCGTAGACGCCGGCACCGGTCAGCGCGTTGAACAGGGTCGACTTGCCGGCATTGGTGTAGCCGACCAGGGCGACCACCGGCAACGCGTTGCGCAGCCGCGCACGGCGTGCCTGCGCACGCTGGGTGGCGACCTTGTCGAGGCGCTTCTGCAACTGCTTCATCCGTTCGCCCAGCAGGCGCCGGTCGAGCTCGAGCTGGGTCTCACCCGGCCCGCGCAGCCCGATCGCACCGCCACGCTGGCGTTCCAGATGCGTCCAGCCGCGCACCAGCCGCGTGGACATGTGCTTGAGCTGGGCCAGCTCCACTTGCAGCTTGCCCTCGTGGGAGCGGGCCCGCTGGGCGAAGATGTCGAGGATCAGGCCGGTGCGGTCGACCACGCGGCACGCGGTCAGCTTTTCCAGGTTGCGCTCCTGGACCGGGCTGAGTGCATGGTTGACCAGGATCAGGTCGGCGCCGAGCGCGTCGCGCTGGGCCTTGAGCTCGTCGGCCTTGCCGGTGCCGACGAAGTAGCGCGGATTGGGCCGCTCGACGCGCGCGCTGAGGCTGCCGACGACACTGGCACCGGCCGAGCGCGCCAGTTCGGCAAACTCGTCGAGCAGCACCGGATCGCTCCGGCCCGGCGCCTGCGGCTGGAGCAGCAGCGCCCGCTCGCCTTTTCTGGATCGTTCGAACAGTGCGGCCTACCTGCGCTCGGTCAGTCGGAATCGGCGACTTCGGCCGTTCCGGACGGGCCCTCGGGCCCGGAAATGCGCACGTTGCGCGTGGGCACCACGGTGGAGATCGCGTGCTTGTAGACCATCTGGCTCACCGTATTGCGCAGCAATACGACGAACTGGTCGAAGGACTCGATCGTTCCCTGCAGCTTGATGCCGTTGACCAGATAGATCGACACCGGCACGCGCTCGCGCCGTAGCGCATTGAGGAACGGGTCCTGCAATGACTGCCCCTTTGACATGTTTTCATTCTCCTGATCGCGCAACCCGAGCCGGACAAAACAGGCACCCGGCGCAAACCACGCCCGGTATGGCCCCGGCTCAATGGCGCTATCTTAGGCAAACGGGGGCCAAGTTCCAACGTCCGTCTCACATCCTGCGGGTGCCGAGGAAGCCCGTCAGTGCCTGCACCACGCGTTCCCGGACGTCGGCCCGCTCCGGATCCAGCCAGCGCGCGTCCAGCTCGCTGCGCAGCCAGGTGATCTGGCGCTTGGCCAGCTGGCGCGTCGCGAAGATCGCGCGTTCGCGCATCGTCGGTGCATCGCTCAGCCCGTCCAGGTACTCCCAGGCCTGCCGGTAGCCGACCGCCCGCATCGCCGTCGAATCGGCGGTCAGGTCGCCCCGTGCACGCAGGTGGCGCACCTCGTCCAGAAAACCGGCCTCCAGCATCGCGTCGAAGCGTTCGGCGATGCGGGCGTGCAGTACCGGGCGCTCGGGCACCAGGGCCAGTTTCAGCACGCGCCATGGCAGCCGTTCGCGCAGCCCGCCCTGCTGGGCCGACAACGGGCGCCCGGACAGCTCGATGACTTCCAGCGCACGCTGGATGCGCTGCGGATCGGTGGCCCGGATGCGCGCCGCCGCGGCCGGATCGCGTTCGGCCAGGCGCGCATGCAGGGCAGGCCAGCCTACCCGTTCGGCCTCCGCGGCCAGCCGCGCACGCACGGCCGGATCGGCTTCGGGCAGGTCCGACAGGCCGCGCTGCAAGGCATGGAAATACAGCATCGTGCCGCCGACCAGCAGCGGCACCCTGCCCGCCTCGGCCAGCGCGTCCATCGCCGCCCGCGCATCGTTGCGGAACTCGGCGGCCGAATAGGCCTGCGAGGGTTCGCGGATGTCGATCAGCCGATGCGGGTACCGGCGCTGGCTGGCCGCATCGGGCTTGGCCGCCCCGATGTCGAGCCCGCGGTAGACCAGGGCCGAGTCGACGCTGACCAGGCCGACCGGAAACCGGTCGGCCAGCATGCAGGCCAGCGCCGTCTTGCCCGAGGCCGTCGGCCCCATCAGGAAGATCGCGGCGGGTCGGGTATCGATCGGCACCGGGCTATCTTGCGCCTGCCCCGTGTTTCAGCGAACCCCCATTTCCTGCAGCAGGTTGGTCGCGCCGTCCACCTTGTCCATGACCCAGAGCATGTAGCGCACGTCCACCTGGATCGAACGCGTCAGCTCGGGATTGAAGATCCAGTCCGCGCTGACGCTTTCCCATACGCCGTCGAAGGCCAGGCCCACCAGTCGTCCCTTCGCGTCGAGCGTCGGAGAACCGGAGTTGCCGCCGGTGATGTCCAGATCGGCCAGGAAGTCGACCGGGACCGAGCCGAGCGCAGGGCTGGCATAGCGGCCGTAGTCGCGTGCCTTGATCCGCTCGGTGACCTTGGCGGGGGTGTCGAAGGGGTCCACGTTCGTGGTCTTGGCGACGATGCCTTCGAGCGTCGTGAACGGGAAGAACTCGACACCGTCCTTCTTGAGTCCCTGGACCTTGCCGTAGGTCACGCGCAGCGAGCTGTTGGCATCCGGGTAGACCGCCCTGCCCTGGGCCTCGTTGAATGCGATCATCGCCTGCATGTAGCGCGGCCGCAGCTTCATCTCGTCACCGGCGCGCGCCTTGCGCTCGCGCTCGATCCGCAGCAGGTCCGGCATCAGTGCGGCCATCAGCCGGTAGGCGCTGTCATCCGACGCCTCGATCTGCTGGCGCGACAGTTTCAGTCCGGCCAGGCGCGCATCGGTCGTGCTCAGGTGGCTGCCGGCATAGAGCGCCTGGACCTTGGCGTCGACCTGGGCATCGGCGACTGCCCCTTCGCCGAGCCAGCCGTCGAGCGCGGCGACGCGTTGCGTTGCGGGGAGCTTGGTGTAGCGCTTGAGCACATACGCAAGGATCCGCGCATCGACCGCCGGGTCGCCGCGCCGTTCCATCTGGCGCAGGTTGCCCTCGATACGGGCCTCGTCGCGCGGCTGGTAGCCCGCTTCGCGCTCGATCACGGACTTCTCGCGCTCGCCTGCCAGCCGGTAGAGGCTGTAGGCCGCATTGTAGAGCTGGGTCCGCTGCAGGTAGCTCAGGATCAGGTCGCGATCGCGCGTCGCGCGCTGGCCGGCCAGCAGTGTGTCCAGCGCGGCGATGTCGGTCCGCAGTCCGGCCTCGCTCGCACCCTGCTGCGCCAGCCAGGCGTCGAGCTCGGTCTCGCGTGCGCGTTTGCTGGTCACCGCATCGGCACGTCCCAGGCCTTCGAGCTGGCCGCCGTAGTTCTTGAGCGAGTTGTTGAAGCTGGCGACGGCGCTGGCGTACTTGACCGCGACATCCGGGTTGCGCCGGCCTTCGGCGTCGATGATGTCGAGGATGTCGGTCACGACCTGCTGCTGAACCGGATAGGACCACTCGATCGCGTCGGCGACCTCGGTCGCGCGCCGGTAGCGGTTGGTGCGGCCCGGGTAGCCCGTCACCATGACGAAATCGCCGGCCTGCACGCCGTCGGCATTGACCGGAAGGACGTGCTTGGGCTTGAACGGCACGTTGTCCTTGGCGTAGGCGGCCGGCTTGCCGTCCTTGCCGACATAGGCGCGCAGGAAGCTGAAATCGCCGGTGTGACGCGGCCACATCCAGTTGTCGACGTCGCCGCCGAACTTGCCGACCGCGCCGGCCGGTGCGTACACCAGGCGCACGTCGCGGATCTCGCGCTGGCGGATCAGCTGATAGCTGGCTCCGCCGTAGAATGAGGAGACGCTGCAGCGCAGGCCGCCCGGCTTCTCGCAACGGGCGACGATCTCCTTCTCGGCGCGATCGACCGCCTCGAAGTGCGCATACCCGTCCATGCCGGACTTGAGCCGGCCGTTGATCTCGCGCGTGACGTCGCGGATCTCCTCGGTCACGTAGACGCGCAGGTTCGGGTCGCCCGGCAGTTCCTCACCCAGGCTGCGGGCCAGGAAACCGTCCTTGATCAGGTTGCGCTCGGCGGTGGAGTTGTACTGGATGGCGCCGTACGCGCAATGGTGATTGGTAGCGATCAGCCCCTGCGGCGAGACGAACGAGGCGGTGCAGAAGCCGAGACTGACGATCGCACCCATCGTGGAGCCGGTGAGGTCGGTCAGCTGGGCCGGATCGAGCTCGAGGCCGGCAGCCTTGAGGTCATCGGCAATGGCCGGCAGCTGGGACGGCTGCCACATGCCCTCGGTGGCGGAAGCCGGAGAAACGACGGCGATCGCCGCCGCGAGCGCCAGGATCAACGAAGTACGGTGCATGGAACGCCTCGGAAGGGGGCAAACCACCTATGCTGCCCAAAAGCCCGGGCCTTTGCGCAGGCAGGAAGTCACGAGGGGCCGTCAAGCCGGAGCGCGGCCAAAAAAACGCCCCGGAGGTCCGGGGCGCCTTTCTTCATGCGTTGAAGCGGAACATCACTCGATCGTGAAGTCCTGCAGCGACACCGGCAGACCCTGGCCCGCGACGGCAGCGATGATCTTGACGTTGCTGAAGGCGCCGAGCGTGGCGATGTCGACCGGCTGGTTCGCGCCGCAGTCCGGGGCGCGCAGGTAGGTCACGCCACCACCGGTCGCGTTCGAACCGAAGACGAACGCGCTGTTCGACGGCTCGAGGTCCGGCTGGAACACTTCGACGACGATGTCCTGCGTGGCCGGGGTGGCGACGACGGCTGCCGGCGAGATCGGGAGGATCTGCTCGGCCAGCACGTTGCCGTCCGGCGAGCTGAACGACGCCGAGCCGATCATCGTCAGCGCGCCGGTGGTCAGGGCGGTGCCGGTCGGGATCGTGTAGACACGAACTTCCAGGCCGGTCACATCGCCGCCGGTGCCCGAACGGGTGCTCTCGACACCGATCTGGACCGACGAGACGCTGGCGCCCGGCGTGGTGCCGGCGGCCAGGACGTAACGGCGGTAGTAGCTGTTCTCGGCGGTCGTGGCGAGGCCGTCCGCACCGCAGGCGACGGTGCCCTGGACCGGCGTGCAATCGGTGTTGTGGCTGATGTTGCCCGGGCCGGTCGGGCAGGCCGCGGTGGGGGCAGAGACAGGGCTCGCCGGCGCACGGCTGAGGCTGGCGGCCTGCGCGCCGGCGGCGCACAGCAGACTGACGGAAAGGGACAAGAAGCGACTTGGACACTACACGTTCTCCGGAATGGGCAGGCATCGCCCGCGTTGACAAACTTCCCGGGATGCAAACCCCCCCGGGCCTGGGCAGACCACAAAATATTTAACGATTCGAGCACATTCAGCGACTCCATGCAACAGGCTGGACGTCACATACGAAAAATGGTGTAGGCCATACGAAGCCGTATGCCGCGTGCAGCGGGCGCCCTGAGCAACCGGGGACACCGGACCACCGGCCGACGCCCCTATAATCCCGCCCCTCTCAACCCGCCCGCGACAACGATCCCTCATGAAGGCACTGGTAAAGCGCGAACCCGGCAAGGGCATCTGGATGGACGACGTCCCACTGCCGCAGATCGGCCCCAACGACGTCCTGATCAAGCTCGAGAAAACCGCCATCTGCGGGACCGACCTGCACATCTATCTCTGGGACGAGTGGTCGCAGCGGACGATCAAGCCGGGACTGGTGATCGGCCACGAATTCGTCGGCCGGATCGTGGAGATCGGCGCGGGCGTGAAAGGCTACGAAGTCGGCCAGCGCGTCTCGGCGGAAGGCCACATCGTCTGCGGCGTCTGCCGCAACTGCCGCGCCGGCCGGCAGCACCTGTGCCCGAACACGATCGGTATCGGCGTGAACCGCCACGGCGCCTTCGCCGAGTACATCGCGATGCCGGCCTCGAACCTGTGGCCGATTCCCGACCAGATCCCCTCGGAACTCGCCGCCTTCTTCGACCCGTACGGCAACGCGGCGCACTGCGCGCTGGAGTTCGACCTGATCGGCGAGGACGTGCTGATCACCGGTGCCGGTCCGATCGGCGTCATTGCGGCGGGTATCGCCAAGCACGTGGGAGCACGCAACGTCGTGGTCACCGACGTTAACGACTACCGCCTGAAGCTCGCCGCCGACATGGGCGCCACGCGCGTGGTCAACGTTTCCCAGCAGTCGCTGCGCGAGGTGGTCAAGGACCTCCACATCGAGGGCTTCGACGTCGGCCTGGAAATGAGCGGAAACCCGCGCGCGTTCAACGACATGCTCGACTGCATGTACCACGGCGGCCGGATCGCCCTGCTCGGCATCCAGCCCAAGGGCGCCGGCATCGACTGGGACAAGGTGATCTTCAAGGGGCTGGTGCTGCACGGCATCTACGGCCGGCGGATGTACGAGACCTGGTACAAGATGACCCAGATGGTGCTGACCGGGTTCCCGCTGCAGAAGGTGCTGACCCACCAGATCCACATCGATGATTTCCAGAAGGGTTTCGACCTGATGGAGGCCGGCAATTGCGGCAAGGTGGTCTGCTCCTGGAATTGACGGGCTTCGGCGTGGCGGGCGCGTTCGGCGAGCGCGCCCTGCCCGCGGCGGCCCTGCCCTCCGGACCTGGGTGACTGCAGGGGAACGTCCTGACCGTCCACCGCCTCACCGAGACCCTCGACGCGGCCCTGCTCGTCTTGCCGCCGGGACCGGTCCGCGTCGCCTACAGCGGCGGCCTCGATTCCACGGCGCTGCTGCACGCGCTGGCGCGGCTGCCCGCAGCGCGCGCGCGCGGCCTGCGCGCACTGCACGTCGACCATGCCCTGCAGCAGGACAGCCGCGCCTGGGCCGGGCATTGCCGCCGCGTCGCCACCGAGCTGGCGGTGCCGCTGGACGTGCTGGAGGTCGAGGTCGCCCTCGGTGCCGGTCACGGGCTGGAAGCGGCCGCGCGGCGAGCCCGCTACGCCGCGATCGCGTCGGATCTGGCGCCCGGCGAGTTCCTGGCGCTGGCGCACCACAGGGACGATCAGGCCGAAACGGTGCTGCTCAAGCTGATGCGCGGTGCCGGGCCCGAAGGCATCGGCGCGATGCGGATCCTGAGGCCTCTGGGCGCAGGACAGGCATGGCGCCCGCTGCTGGACCTGCCGCAGGCGGCGTTGCGCAGCTATGCCCTGGCCAACGGCCTGTCCTGGGTCCAGGACCCCAGCAATTTCGACATGACGATCGACCGCAACCTGGTGCGCGCCGAGGTCCTCCCGCGTCTTCGCCAGCGCTGGCCGGAGGCCGACAGCAGCATCGTCATGGCGTCTGCCTGGGCACGGGCGGCAGCGGACTTCATCGACACGGAGGCCGAACGGGCGCTGGCCTCGCTGCAGGGACTGGACCCGGCGACGCTGCGCTACCGGGGCTGGCTCGAACTGCCGGAGGCATTGCGCGATCCGGTGCTGCGGCGCTGGTTGCGTGCGTTGGACCTGCCCGAACCGACCCATTTCCAGGCCGCCGAACTGGTGCGCCAACTGGCGGAGGCCGCCGACGACCGGCAGCCGTGCGTGCGCTGGCCCGGCGCCGAGCTGCGGCGCTATCGCGACCTGCTGCACGCCCTGGCCCCGCTGCAGGTTCCGCCGCCCGGCTGGCATGCCGAGCTCGGCGCAGCGCCGGTCCAGCTGCCGGCCGGCCTCGGCCAGCTGCGCCTGGTTCCCGTGGTCGCGGGAGGCGCGCCGGTTCATCTGCCCGATGCGCTTGGCGTGCGCTTCCGGCGTGGCGGCGAGACCGTCCGGTTGACCGATGCCGGCCATCGGCGCGATCTGGGGCGGCTGTTCCAGGAGGCCGGCCTGCCGTCCTGGGAACGCGGCCGGCTGCCGCTGGTGTTCGATCCGGACGATCGCCTGGTTGCCGTCGCCGATCTGTGGCTCAGCGACGAGGGTCGCAGCCTGTTCGATCGACACCGATGCCGCCTGGAGTGGACACGGGGCCCGGAAGGTGGCGACACGCGCCGCCATTGAACTTGCCCAGGCCCTGGGCTACTTTTCGCGCATGCCGAACACTCCCGACAGCAGCGCATCGCCCGTAGCCGAGTTCGAGAAGTCGCTGGACGAGCTCGAGCAGCTCGTCGGCCGAATGGAGCACGGAGACCTCAGCCTCGACGAGTCGCTGCATTCGTTCGAGCGCGGCATCGCGCTGTATCGCAGTTGCCAGGGCGCGCTGGAGCAGGCCGAGCTGCGCGTCCAGCAGCTGCTGGACCCGGGCGCACCCGAGGCGGCACGGCCTTTCGACCCCGAAACCCCGTAAGTGCGCGAGCTTCCCTCCGATCTGCAGGCGCTCTCCCTGCGCGCCGATGCGGTGCTCGCCCGCGTCCTGCCGGATGCGGCCGCGCCGCCAGTCGAGCTGCACCAGGCGATGCGCTATGCGGTGCTGGGCGGCGGCAAGCGCATGCGGCCGTTGCTGGTCTATGCGGCCGGCCATGCGTTCGACGCGCCGCTGGACCGGCTCGATCCGGCGGCGGCGGCGGTCGAGATCATCCACGCCTACTCGCTGGTCCACGACGACCTGCCGGCGATGGACGACGACGACCTGCGTCGCGGCCGGCCGACCTGCCACGTGGTCCACGGCGAGGCGATGGCGATCCTGGCCGGCGACGCCCTGCAGGCGCTGGCCTTCGAGGTCCTCAGCCAGGAAGCAATGCCGGGCGTCGATGCCGGGGGCCGGCTCGACATGCTGCGGACGCTGGCGACCGCCTGCGGCTCGCACGGCATGGCCGGCGGCCAGGCCTTCGACCTGGCGGCGGTCGGACAGCGGCTCGATCCTGCCGCGCTCGAGCGCATGCACGTCCACAAGACCGGTGCACTGATCCGCGCCTCGGTACGACTCGGCGCATTGGCGGCCGGCTGCCGCGATCCGGGCCCGCTCCAGGCGCTCGACCGCTACGGCCACTGCGTCGGCCTCGCGTTCCAGATCCGCGACGACATCCTCGACGTCGAAGGCAGCACCGACCAGCTCGGCAAGACCGCCGGCAAGGACGAAGCGAACGCCAAGCCGACCTACCCCGCCATCCTCGGCATGGCGGCCTCGCGCGAGCAATTGGCCGCCATGACGGCCGATGCGATCGACGCAGCGGCGACCTTCGGCGAAGCCGGCCGCCTGCTCGCCGATCTGGCGCGCTTCGTCGCCGCACGCGAGAGTTGACGGTCCCGCGCACGCCGATGCGTGCGCGGTCAGGATCCGGAATCACCATCGTGTCGGTGGCGCTGTACGATGGCAGCGCCGATAATCCGCGCCCCGCAACGAACGAGTCGGTCGCGCATGCAGCTTACCCCCGGACAACGCTGGATCTCCAACGCCGAACCCGAGCTGGGGCTCGGCACGATCTTGCGCATCGAGGGGCGTGGCGTGCAGGTGCTGTACGCGACATCGGGCGTACTGCGCCAGTACGCGCTGCATGCCGCACCGCTGACGCGCGCGGAGTTCCGGCCCGGGCAGAAGGTCCAGGGCAAGGGACTGACGCTCACCGTCGAGCAGGTCCAATCCGAGGACGGGCTGCTGGTCTACCACGGCCAGGGGCTGCGGCTCGCCGAATCGGAACTGGACGATACCCAGCCGATCTCGCGCGCCGACGAGCGCCTGGTGTCGGTACGGCTCGATCGCAGCGACCGCTTCGATTTCCGCCTGGACGCGCTGCAGCGGCGCGCGGCGGTTCTGCGCTCCCCGGCCTGGGGCCTGGCCTCGGCGCGGGTGGATCTGATTCCGCACCAGTTGCGCGTGGCCGCGGCCGCCGCCGGCCGGCAGCCGTTGCGCGTGCTGCTCGCCGACGAGGTCGGTCTCGGCAAGACGATCGAGGCGGGCATGATTCTCAGCCGGCTGCTGGCCGCCGGCCGGGCCGGGCGCGTGCTCGTGCTCGCCCCGGAAAGCCTCGTCCACCAGTGGTTCGTCGAGCTGCTCAGGCGTTTCAACCTGCAGTTCGCGCTCTACGACGAGGAGCGCTGCGAGGCGATCGAGACCGGCGGCGACGACCGCAACCCGTTCGGTGACGAACAATTGGTGATCGCCAGCATCGGCTTCCTCGCGGACAACGCGAAACGGTCCGCGCAGGCGATCGAGGCCGGCTGGGACGTCGTCGTCGTCGACGAGGCGCACCACTTGGCCTGGACGCCGGATGCCGCGAGCGCCGGCTACACGCTGATCGAAACGCTGGCCGGACGCGTGCCCGGACTGATCCTGCTGACGGCGACGCCGGAACAGCTGGGGCGCAGCGGCCATTTCGCACGCCTGCGCCTGCTCGACCCGGCCCGCTTCCACGCGCTGGATCGCTACGTCGCCGAAGCGGACGGCTACGCCGAGCTGTCGGCGGTCGCCGCCCGGCTCAAGGACGGCGATCCGCTGTCCGATGCGGATCGGACGGTATTGCAGCGGCGCTTCGGCGGCGATCCGGAACTGCTGGCCCTGCTCGACAGCGGAAGCGACAGCGATGCCCTGCTCGACGCGCTGATCGATCGTCACGGCACCGGGCGTGTCATGTTCCGCAACCGGCGCGCGCAGATCGGCGGGTTTCCGAAGCGCCTGCCCGAGCTGCAGTTCCTCGATGCCACGGTGCTCGACGACCAGGGCCGGCAGCGCCTGCTGGCCGAGTTCCAGGCCGACCTGCAGGCCGCCGATGCCGGCATCGAGGTCAGTTATGCCGATGATCCGCGCCTGCCCTGGCTGATCGACCGGATCGAGAACGACGCCGGCGAGAAGCTGTTGCTGATCTGCCGCAGCCAGGCGAAGGTGCTGGCCCTCGAAGAAGCCCTGCGCACGCGCAGCGGCGTCAAGGTGGCCCGCTTCCACGAAGGCATGAGCCTGGTCCAGCGCGACCGCAATGCGGCCTATTTCGCCGATCCGGACGGCGCGCGCGTGCTGCTGTGCTCGGAGATCGGCTCGGAAGGCCGCAACTTCCAGTTCGCGCGTCATCTGGTGCTGTGGGACCTCCCGTTCGATCCGGACCTGCTCGAACAGCGTATCGGCCGGCTCGACCGCATCGGCCAGAAGCACGACATCCGCATCCATCTGTGCGTGGTGCGGGGCAGCGCGCAGCAGGCCCTGGTGCGCTGGTACGAAGAGGGCCTGGACGCGTTCCGCCGCAGTCCGGCCGACGGCCGCGAACTGCTCAAGCGCTACGGCACGCGCGTGGCGCAGGCGGCGATCGAACATGCCCGCGGCGGCGAGGATGCGGATGCCGAGCTCGATGCGCTGATCGCCGAGACGCGCGCCACGCACGAGGAGCTTTCGGCGATCGTCCATGCCGGACGCGACCGCCTGCTCGAACTGGCCAGCGAACGCGACGCCCACGGCGAGGACCTGACCGAGGCGCTGGCGATGCTCGACGCCGATACCGGCGCGCGCGACTTCATTCTGCGGCTGTTCGAGCAGTTCGGCGTCGAAAGCGAGGACCAGGGGGGCGGCCTGATCCTGCTCGATCCGGAGTACCTGAGCACCGACGGTTTTCCGGGACTCAAGGACGGCGCCCAGCAGGCGACCTTCCAGCGTCCGGTCGCGCTCGCGCGCGAGGACATCCCACTGTTGCGCCTGGATCATCCGATGGTCGCGGGCGCCGTCGACCTGCTGCTGGAAAGCGAGCAGGGCAACGCGGCGTTCCTCGTCGACACCAGCCTGCCCGCCCGTACCGCCCTGCTCGAATGCGTCTTCGTGCTCGACTGCGTCGCCGATCGCCGCCTCGGCGTCGACCGGTTCCTGCCGCCGCTGCCGATCCGCGTCGTCGTCGATTCGCGCTTGCAGGAACGCGCCGATTTCCGGCCCCAGGCCGACGTGCGCGCCAACGAGCGGACGCTGGATCCGGCCCGCTACCGGCCGATCCTCGGCAAGCTGGTGCCGCCGCTGCTGGCCCACGCGGAAACCCGCGTGCGCGAGTACAGCCAGGTCGAGATCGGTGCCGCCGTGACGGCGGCCGAGCAGCGGCTCGGGGCCGAGCAGGCACGCCTGACCGCGCTGGCCCGCGTCAACCCCGCGGTGCGACTCGAGGAGATCGCCGCGATCGGTGCCGAACTCGACGCGCTGCGCGAAGCGATCCCGAAGGCCGCCGCGCGTCTGGACGCGGTCCGCCTGGTCTGCAGCCCGGACTTCCTGGCGTTGCGCTGACGCGCAGGGCGTCAGCGCGGCGGCTTTCAGGCGGCCCGGGGCTGGCGCATCAGCAAGGCCAGCAAGGCGGCCAGCTTGTCGCGCATCTCGCGCCGGTCGACGATCAGGTCGAGCGCGCCGTGCTCGCGCAGGAACTCCGAACGCTGGAAGCCCTCCGGCAGCGTCTCGCGGACGGTCTGTTCGATCACCCGCGGACCGGCGAACCCGATCAGCGCCTGCGGCTCGCCGATGTTGATGTCGCCGAGCATGCCGAGGCTGGCCGAGACGCCGCCGGTGGTCGGATGGGTCAGCACCGAGATGTACGGAACGCCGGCGCTGCGCAGCCGTGCCAGGGCCGCCGAGGTCTTGGCCATCTGCATCAGCGAGAACAGGCTTTCCTGCATGCGGGCACCGCCGGTGGCCGAGAAGCACACCAGCGGGATGCGCTCCTCGAGCGCGCGCTCGGCACCGCGCGTGAACTTCTCGCCGACCACCGAGCCCATCGAGCCGCCCATGTAGGCGAACTCGAACGCGCAGGCGACCAGCGGCGACTCCTTGAGCGTTCCGCGCATCACCACCATCGCGTCCTTCTCGCCGGTCTGCTTCTGCGCCGCCACGATGCGGTCGCGGTATTTCTTGGTGTCCCTGAACTTGAGCACGTCGACCGGCTCGAGGCCGGCGAACAGCTCCTGGCCGGCGCCCTCGTCGAACAGCGCGGCCAGGCGCTCGCGGGCACGCAGCGGATGATGATGGCCGCACTTGGGACACACCATCAGGTTGCGGTCGAGCTCGGGGCGGTAGAGGACGGCGGCGCAGCCGTCGCACTTCTCCCACAAGCCCTCCGGCACCTTGCCCTTGGCGTTGGTACCCTCGGTGCGGGCGCGGCCGGACATCAGTTTCTGCAGCCAGTTCATGCTTGGAATTCTCCCGGATCTGGTGAAGGGAGCCGGAAGCACCGGCGCCGCGATTCGATGAGGTTCTACCTGGGGGCGCCGCGGGCGGCGTCCAATGCGGCGCGGATCGGCGCCAGGAACGCCTGCGCACGTGCCGCGGCATCGCCGGCATCGGTACTGCCGGCCAGGCGCTCGACCAGGGCGCTGCCGATGATGACCGCATCGGCGCACCCGGCGATCGCCACGGCCGAATCCGCGTCACGCACGCCGAAACCGACCGCGATCGGGATGTCGCTGTCGCGCCGGATGGCCGCGGCGCGCTGCGCGATGGCCGTCGTGTCGAGCCGGTTGGCACCGGTCACGCCGGCGAACGAGACGAGATAGAGGAAGCCGTGCGCACGGGCGGTGACCGCTGCGAGGCGGCGGTCGGTGGTGGTGGGCGCGACCAGGAAGATCTGGTGCAGGCCGGCGGCGGTGACCGCCTCGGCGCTCTGCGCTTCCTCCACCGGGCAGTCGACCAGCAGCACGCCGTCGACGCCTGCGGCCGCGGCCTCGCCGGCGAACCGTGTCCATCCGTAGATCTCGATCGGATTCAGATAGCCCATCAAGACCACCGGCGTGGTCGTGTCGCGCTGCCGGAACGCGGCCACCTGTTCCAGGATCAGCGCGATGCCGACGCCCCGCGCCACCGCGCGCTCGCTGGCGTGCTGGATCACCGGACCGTCAGCCATCGGATCGGAAAACGGAACGCCCAGTTCGATCAGGTCGGCGCCGGCCGCCACCAGCGCGTGCATCAGTGCCGTGATCCCATCGGCGGACGGATCACCGGCGGTGACGAACGGAATCAGGCCGGTGCGTCCGGCCGCGCGCAGGTCGGCAAAACGGGTATCGATGCGATTCATGCCAGCGAGATCCCCTCACGCGCGGCGATTGTGTGCACGTCCTTGTCCCCACGCCCCGACAGGTTGACGAGGATCAGGGCGTCCTTCGGCAGCGAACGCGCCAGCTTGATGCCCTGCGCGACGGCGTGGCTGGACTCGAGTGCGGCGAGGATGCCCTCGCTGCGCGCCAGTTCGTGGAAGGCGGCCAGCGCCTCCTCGTCGGTCACCCCGACGTACTCGGCCCGCCCGCGGTCCTTGAGCCAGGCGTGCTCGGGGCCGACACCCGGGTAGTCCAGGCCGGCCGAGATCGAATGCGTCTCGGTGATCTGGCCGTTGTCGTCGCACAGCACGTAGGTGCGGTTGCCGTGCAGGATGCCGGGCCGGCCGGCTGCCAGCGACGCGGCGTGGCGCCCGCTGGCGATGCCGTCACCGGCCGCCTCGGCGCCGATGATGCGGACCTGTTCATCGTTCAGGAACGCATGGAACAGACCGATCGCGTTGGAGCCGCCGCCGACGCAGGCGACCAGCGCGTCGGGCAGGCGCCCGTAGCCTTCGAGCATCTGCGCGCGTGCCTCGCGGCCGACGACGGCGTTGAAGTCGCGCACCATCATCGGGTACGGATGCGGGCCGGCGACGGTGCCGATGATGTAGAACGTGTCGGCGACATGGGTGACCCAGTCGCGCATCGCCTCGTTGAGCGCGTCCTTGAGCGTCTTGGAGCCGGACGTCACCGGGACGACCTCGGCCCCCAGCAGCTTCATCCGGTAGACGTTGATCGCCTGACGCTCCACGTCCACCGCGCCCATGTAGACCACGCAATCGAGGCCGAAGCGCGCGCAGACCGTGGCGGTCGCCACGCCGTGCTGCCCTGCCCCGGTCTCGGCGATGATGCGGCGCTTGCCCATGCGGCGCGCCAGCAGCGCCTGGCCGATCGTGTTGTTGATCTTGTGCGCGCCGGTGTGGTTGAGATCCTCGCGCTTGAGCAGGATCTGGGCGCCGCCGACCTGCCTGGACAGGCGTTCGGCGTGGTAGATCGGCGACGGCCGGCCGACATAGTGCTTGAGGTCGCGCTCGAACTCGGCGATGAACGCCGGATCGACGCGTGCCTGCGCGTAGGCGGCGGTCAGTTCCGCCAGCGGTGCCATCAGCGTCTCGGCCACGAAGCTGCCGCCATAGGTTCCGAAGCGCCCCTGCGCGTCGGGCAAGGTCTGCAAATCACTGGGCGGCGTCATCGTCTCATCCGAAATCCGCGGCACGCACGGCCGCAACGAAAGCCTGCATTTTCGCATCATCCTTGATGCCGGGGGCGGTTTCGATGCCACTGGAGACATCGACCGCCCAAGGACGCGTCTGGCGGACCGCGGCAGCGACGTTTTCCGGTGCCAGCCCGCCGGCCAGGACGATCGGCCGCTGCAGGCCGTGCAGGCGCGACCAGTCGAAGCGCTGGCCGGTGCCGCCGGCCTCGCCGCTGGCATGGGCGTCGCACAGGAAGCCGGCGGCGGTCGGGTAGCGTTCCAGATAGGCACCGACGTCCTCGACCGTCGCCATCGCGACGGCCTTCAGGTACGGGCGCCCGAAGCCGGCGCAGAACGAGGCATCCTCCGCCCCGTGGAACTGCAGAAGGTCCGGCGAGAACGTGCGCGTGACGGTGTCGATCCAGGCCGCGGTATCGTCCATGAACAAGGCGACGGTACCGACGAACGGCGGCAGGGCCGCGCGGATCGCCGCCGCGGCCGCCGGCTCGATGAAGCGGCGGCTGCGGCGCGTGAAGACGAAGCCGAGCGCGTCGACGCCGAGTGCGACGGCCGCCTGGGCGTCGCGCGCGCGCGTGATGCCGCAGAACTTGATCCGCGTGCGCGTGCTCATCGGTGGATGTCCGGTGTCGCCAGCACGACCTCGGCCGGCAGGCCGGGTGCCTCTTCGTACAGCGGCCCGAGAAAGCACAGGCCGGTGGCCGGCGCGGTCGGCCCGGCGCGGTTCCGGTCGCGGCCGGCCAGCAGTTCGCCGATCCAGGCCGCCGGGCGCTCGCCGCGCCCGACCGGCAGCAGCGAGCCGACGATGTTGCGCACCATGTGATGAAGGAACGCGTTGGCACGGATGTCGATCTGCAGCCGGTCGCCCTCGCGCGTGACCGTGACGGCCTGCACGCGGCGCATCGGCGAGCGGGCCTGGCAGGCGCTGGTGCGGAACGCGCTGAAATCATGCTCGCCGACCAGGGCCTGGGCGGCATCGTGCATCGCGGCGGCATCGAGCGGCGCCCGCTCCCAGGTCACGAAACGCGCATCGAGCGCCGGCCGCACCGGTCGATTGAGAATCGCGTAGCGGTAGCGGCGGGCCCTGGCGCTGAACCGCGCATGGAAGGTGTCGGCGACCGGCGCGGCCCAGCGTACGGCGACTGCCGCCGGCAGCTGCGAATTGGTGCCGAGCACCCACGCCCGCTGCGTCCGCTCGGACGGGCTGTCGAAATGCACGACCTGGCAGCGCGCATGAACGCCGGCGTCGGTGCGCCCGGCGCAAGTGACCTCGACACGGTGCGCGGCGACGAAGCCGAGCGCGTCTTCCAGCGCCGCCTGCACGGTCGACCCGTGGCTGAGCCGCTGCCAGCCGAGAAAATCGGTGCCGTCGTATTCGACACCGAGAGCGATCCGCAAGACCGTCACCCAGGATTCGGAAAGGAGCGCGATTGTACCGATGCCGGACCGAACCGGCCGCCTGCAGTAAACGACGAGGCCGGGATCGCTCCCGGCCTCGTTCGCGTGCGTTGCGGTGTGCCGCCGGTCAGGCGATGCCGTCGAGCAGTCGCCGCGCCTCGTCCTTCTGGACCTGGCTGCCTTCGTTGAGGACCTCGTCCAGCATCGCGCGAGCGCCTTCGGGATCGCCCATGTCCAGGTAGGTGCGCGCCAGGTCGAGCTTGGTGTCCACGGCATCGTCGCCGACGAAGAAATCGTCATCGGCCTTTTCCGCGACGTCACCGGCCAGACCGGTGCGCTCGGCCGTGTCGCGCGCCGCCGCGTCGATCTCGCTCTGGAAATCCAGCGGCGGCAGATCGTCGAAATCGAAGCCGTCGTCGTCGGTCGAGGCGGGCACGGCCTGGGCCACCGGTGCGACCGGCGTGCTCGGCTGCGCCGGCTCGAAATCGAACGCGAAATCGGTTTCGGGCGGAGCGGCTACCGGTGCCGGCGCCGGTGTCGGATCGAACGGATCGGCCAGCGGTGCGTCGAAGACGAACGAGGTGTCCTCCTCCAGCTCTTCGTCCGGCGCCATGGCCTGCGCATCCTGTCCCGAGAACAGCGGGTTGCCGGGCGCCAGTTCGCGGCCCATCGCCTGCACCTCGAGCCATTCGGGCTGGCTGCGGTCGATGACGTAGTCGTTCATGTCGAGCGCGCCGACTTCGAAGTCCTCCACGCGCCGCTCGGCATAGAAATGGCTGAGCAGTTCCAGGCGTGCACCGAGGTCGGCCGGGTTGCCGTCGATCTGCGTGCGGAGCGCGGCTTCGATGGCGTCGCCCGGAGCACCCTCGGCCAGCGCGGCCGCCGGCAAGGGCGAGTGGCCGAACGATTCGGCGATCGATGAGCGCTCGACCGGCTTGCCTCGCTTGCGCAGGCCCATCGCGCCGAGCAGGATCAGCAGCAGGCCGATCGCGCCGCCGCCGCCGAGCACCAGCGGGTCCGTATACCAGGGGCTGTCCACCGGTACGACCGGCTTCGCCGCCGGCTTGGGTGGCGTCTTCTGCGCGGGTGCCGCCGGCTTCGCTGCGGGCGGCTGCGGTGGCGCTGCCGCCGCCGGCGCGGCGCTGGTGTCCGAGCCGGTGGCGGTGATCGTGTCGCTGGGGGGCGTGGCCGGCGGCGACGGCTGGCCACCCGCGTCGGCTGTCGCTGCCGGCTCCGGCGCGGCGGGCGCTGCGCTCGGCGCGGGCGTTGCCGTTGCTGCCGGCGCCTCACCGGTCGTCGCGCTCTGCGAACCGGGCGCGGCCGTGGTCTCGCTCTTGCCCCAGATGTCCTCCTTCGTCGGCGCGGCCGGCGTTTCGGCCGGTGTCGCGGAGGCCGCCGGTGCCGGCGCCGGGGTTGCGGTGGCAGCCGGTGCTGCCGGCTTGCCGCTCTGCGCGCCGTCCTGCAGGGACTTGAGGCGCTGCTGAAGCTCGGCGATCTCCGAATCCTTGAGGCTCAGCAGGCGGTCGTTCTTGTTCTTGATGTCCTCCAGCTCGCGCACGCGCGACTTCAGCTCGCCGGTTTCCTGCTCGCGGCTGGCCAATGCTTCGCGGGTGCGCGCCAGATCGCCTTTGAGGCGGGTGTCGCCGCTGCCGGATTCGGCGCTGCTGGCGCCGACGCGATCACTGGCGGCCAGGCTGTCCTTGCCGACCGACGGCGGAACGATCGAAAGCCGCGATTCGTCCTTCGCGCGCGTGCCGCCCGTGGATGGAGCAGCGGCCGCGTCGCCCTGCGCCGCGGTGCGGGCCACGCGGGTCGGACTGCCGGCCGTGCCGCGCCAGTCCTCGACCTGACCGCGGACCTGCTCGGCGGCTTCGCGCAACGAAGCGACCGAGCGGATCGCGTCGGCGTCGGGGACGCGCAGGATCGCTCCGCTCTTGAGCGCGTTGATGTTGTCCTTGTAGAACGCCGACGGATTGGCCTTGAACAGGGCCAGCATCGTCTGGTCGAGGCTGACGTCGGCGCCCGGACGCACCTGGCGCGCGATCGCCGACAGGGTATCGCCGCTGTTGACCGTGTAGTCGCTACCGGCGGTCGCCGCCGGGCGCGGCGCGGGTGCCGCAGCCGCTGCAGGAGCCTTCGCCACCGGGGGCGGCGCGGTCGGCGTTCTCGGCACCGGCTTGGCCTGTGGCTCGGGCAGCGACTCGACCGGCGCCCGCGCGGGCTCGGCCGATGCAGCCATCGTGGTCGATCCCTTGATCGCCGCCGCGGTGACCGGCGGATCGAGTAGGACCGTGTACTCGCGCAACAGGCGGCCGTTGGTCCAGTTCGCCTCGATCAGGAAATCCAGGAACGGTTCGCGCACGATGTCGGCGGTGGTCACGCGGATCACGGCCTGACCCTGCGCGTTGTGTACCAGCTTGAATTCCAGCGGCACGGCGGCACTGCGCGAGCGGTCGAGCCCCACCCGCTCGAAGTCCTCGGCACTGGCAAGCTGGATGATCAGGCCCTCGGCTTCTCCCGGATTGCTTTGGATGACCGGGATCTCGGCGTCCAGCGGCTGGTTCAGGCGCGACTTGACCTGGATCGATCCCAGGCCGAGCGCCATGGCATCGATCCCGCTGATCGCCAGCGCAATGGCCAGCGACAGGTGCAACGGTCGTTTCATATGCAAAGCTCCCCCGGCGACGATGATCCGGAATCCGGCTGCGGATTCCTGCGAGCGAATCTCGAAATTGCCTTATAACACAATCGTAACTGTAGATCAGAGATACGTTTTGATCACCAGTTCACCGATTTGAACCGCGTTGAGAGCGGCCCCTTTGCGGATGTTGTCGGCCACCACCCAGAGGTCCAGGCCGCGCGGGTGCGAGATGTCCTCGCGGATGCGCCCGACGAACACCGGGTCCTTGCCGGCCGCGTGCCCCGCCGGGGTCGGGTAGCCGCCGGGCTTGCGCTCGTCGACGACCACCACGCCCGGAGCGGCCTGCAGCAGGCGCCGCGCCGCATCGGCGGAGATCCGCTCGCGCGTCTCGATGTGCACCGCTTCGGCATGACCGAAGAAGACCGGGACGCGGACGGCGGTGGGATTGACCTGGATGGAGGCGTCTTCGAGGATCTTGCGCGTCTCCCAGACCATCTTCATCTCTTCCTTCGTATAGCCGTTGTCCTGGAAGTCGTCGATGTGGGGAATCAGGTTGAAGGCGATCTGGACCGGGAACTTCGACGGCTCCGGATCCTGGAAATTGAGCAGGGCGGCGGTCTGCCGGCCCAGTTCCTCGCCGCCGGAGCGCCCTGCCCCGGAGACCGACTGGTAGGTGGCCACGTTGATCCGCTCGATGCCGACGGCGCGATGGATCGGGGCCAGCGCCACCAGCATCTGCATCGTGGAGCAGTTGGGGTTGGCGATGATGCCGCGGTTGCGGTACGCCGCGATCGCATGGGGATTGACCTCGCTGACGACCAGCGGGATGTCGTCCTGGTAGCGGAACTCGGAGGTGTTGTCGATCACCACCGCACCGGCGGCCGCCGCGCGTGGCGCGTGGACGCGGGAGACCGAGCCGCCGGCCGAGAAGAAGGCGATGTCCACGCCGGCGAAGTCGAAAGCGGCCAGGTTGCGCACCGGTACCGAGCGGCCGGCATAGGTCAGCTGGCCGCCGGCCGAGCGTTCGCTGGCGAGGGCGACGAGCTCGCCGACCGGGAACCGGCGTTCGGCGAGGATCTCCAGCAGGGCCTCCCCGACCGCGCCGGTCGCGCCCACCACCGCCACCTTGTATGTCCTGCTGTCGCTCATCGCGCGATTCTCGTCCGTACGCCTGAAAAAGGTCGCTGTTGATACCGCTTTGGCGTTACAGGCGCAACAGGCACAGCGTATTTTCCCTCGTTCCGGCACAATCGCGCTCTTGATCGGACACACCTGGCGCCCCCGAAGAAACCGATGAACCTGCAAGCCAACTACGAACAGATCGCCCTCAAGGATTACGCCGAACGCGCCTATCTCGACTACTCGATGTACGTCGTGCTCGACCGCGCCCTGCCGTTCGTGGGCGACGGACTCAAGCCCGTACAGCGGCGCATCGTCTACGCGATGAGCGAGCTCGGCCTGGACGCCGCGGCCAAGCCGAAGAAGTCGGCGCGCACCGTCGGCGACGTGATCGGCAAGTTCCATCCGCACGGCGACTCGGCCTGCTACGAGGCAATGGTGCTGATGGCCCAGCCGTTCTCGTACCGGTACCCGCTGATCGACGGCCAGGGCAACTTCGGTTCGCAGGACGATCCCAAGTCGTTCGCGGCGATGCGCTACACCGAGTCGAAACTGACGCCGATCGCCGAGCTGCTGCTGGAGGAGCTTGCCCACGGCACCGTCGACTGGACGCCCAACTTCGACGGCACGCTGAAGGAGCCCGCCTGGCTGCCGTCGCGCGTGCCGCACGTCCTGCTGAACGGCTCGACCGGCATCGCCGTCGGCATGGCGACCGACATCCTGCCGCACAACCTGCGCGAGCTGGCCAGCGCCTGCATCCGCCTGCTCGACGATCCCGACGCCAGCGTGCGGGACCTGTGCGAGCACGTGCGCGGCCCGGACTTCCCGAGCGCCGCCGAGATCATCACCCCGGCCAGCGAGCTGGCCGCGCTCTACGAGACCGGCAACGGCTCGGTGCGCTGCCGTGCGGTCTACGTCAAGGAAGACGGCAACATCGTCATCACTGCCCTGCCCTACCAGGTCTCGCCTTCGAAAGTCCTGCTGCAGATCGATGCGCTGGCCAAGGCCAAGAAGCTGCCGATGCTCGAGGACTACCGCGACGAGTCCGATCACGAGAACCCGATCCGCCTGGTGCTGGTGCCGCGCTCCAACCGGGTCGACCTCGACGAGACCATGCAGCACCTGTTCGCGACCACCGACCTGGAGCGCAGCTACCGGGTCAACTTCAACATGATCGGCCTGGACGGGCGGCCGCAGGTCAAGAACCTGCGCCAGATCCTCGGCGAATGGCTGCGGTTCCGTACCGATACCGTCACGCGCCGGCTGCAGCACCGGCTGGGCAAGGTCGAGCGGCGCCTGCACCTGCTCGAAGGCCTGCGTGTCGCGTACCTGAACCTCGACGAGGTGATCCGCATCATCCGCGCCGAGGAAGAGCCCAAGCCGGTGCTGATGGCGCGCTTCGGACTGAGCGAGGAACAGGCCGACTACATCCTCGAGACGCGCCTGCGCCAGTTGGCGCGGCTGGAGGAGATGAAGATCAACGCCGAGCGCGACCAGCTCGAGGAGGAGCGCGCGCGGATCAACGTCCTGCTCAATTCCAAGGCGCGGCTGAAGACGCTGATCAAGGACGAACTGCGCGAGGACGCCCGCAAGTACGGCGACGACCGACGCTCCCCGCTGGTCGAGCGCCAGGTCGCGCAGGCGCTCGACGAGTCGGCGCTGGTCGCCAGCGAGCCGGTGACGATCGTGCTCAGCGAGAAAGGCTGGGTACGCGCGGCGAAGGGACACGACGTCGACGCGCCGGCGCTCAACTACCGCGAGGGCGACGCCTACCTGGCCGCGGCCCGCGGCCGCACCACCCAGCAGGTCGCCTTCATCGATTCCACCGGGCGCAGCTACTCGCTGCCGGCGCATGCCCTGCCCTCGGCGCGCGGCAACGGCGAACCGGTCACCGGCCGCTTCAGCCTGCCGGCCGGCGCGCGCATCGACACCATCGCGATCGCCGAGAACGGCACCCGCCTGGTCATGGCGTCCGATGCCGGCTACGGCTTCGTGACCCGCTTCGAGTCGCTGCTGGCGAACAAGAAGGCCGGCAAGCAGCTGATGAACATCGACGCCGGCAGCCACGTACTGCCGCCACCCGTCGTGGCCGACCCGGCGCGCGACCGCATCGTCGTCGTGACCAATGCCGGCCATCTGCTGATGTTCTCGGTGGCCGACCTTCCCGAGCTCGACAACGGTGGCCGCGGCAACAAGCTGATCGAGATCCCGAAGCCCAAATACGCGGCCGGCGAACGGGTCGCCGGGGTTGCCGTCGTCGCCGAGGGCAAGGGCGAGGTGACGCTCTACGCCGGCCAGCGCAAGCTGATCCTCAAATGGGCGGACCTGGTCGAGTATGGCGGGGGACGCGCCGGCCGCGGCGGCCTGCTGCCGCGCGGCTTCCAGCGGGTGGAGCGGATCGAGGCGTCGGGCTGATGCGGCCGGCGGTGCGCTGGTCGCTGCGCCTGGCGGTCGCGCTGGTCGTGCTCGCCGCCGCAACGGCGGTGGGGGCCTGGCTGGCGTTGCGCGGCAGCCTGCCGCAGCTCGACGGCACCGCTGCTGCTGCATTGGCGGCACCGGCCACCGTCGAACGCGACGCGCTCGGCACCGTGACCATCACGGCCGGTGATCGCAGCGACCTGGCCTGGGCGATCGGCTATGTCCACGCGCAGGAACGTTTCTTCGAGATGGACCTCATGCGCCGCAGCGCGGCCGGCGAATTGTCGGAGTTGTTCGGGTCGGTGGCGGTCGGCGCCGATCGCAACGCGCGCGTGCATCGCATGCGCACGCGCCTGGCCGCGGCGCTCGACGCCCTGCCGGCGGAGCAGCGCACCCAGCTCGACCGCTATCGCGACGGCGTCAATGCCGGCATGGATGCGCTATCGGTGCGTCCGTTCGCCTACCTGCTGACGCGCTCGGTGCTCGAGCCGTGGCGCAGCGAGGACAGCTTGCTGGTGATCGCCGCGATGTTCTTCGACCTGCAGGATGCCGCCAACGCGCGCGAGCTGGGGTTCGCCCGCCTGCGCGCGGCATTGCCCGATTCGGCCTACCGGTTCCTGACCGCCGCGGGCGGCGGCTGGGATGCGCCGCTGGCAGGACCGCCGCTGCGCTGGCCGGAGCTGCCGCCGGCGGCGGACCTGGATCTGCGCAGCCTCGCCGCGGGGCTGCTGCGGCCGGCCGGCCGCACCGCCGACGAGACGCCGGGCAGCAATGCCTTCGCGGTCGCCGGCGCGCTGACCGGCGGGCCGGCCCTGGTGGCGAACGACATGCACCTGGGCTTGCGCGTGCCCAACATCTGGTTCCGCGCCCGCTTCGTCTATCCCAATCCGCGGCGCGCAGGGGCGATCGTCGACGTCAGCGGCGCCACCCTGCCCGGCGTGCCGGCGATCGTCGCCGGCAGCAATGGCAACGTCGCCTGGGGATTCACCAACAGCTACGGCGACTTCGCCGACTGGGTACGCGTCGAGCTCGATCCGTCCGATCCGTCGCGCTACCGGACGGCACAGGGCTGGGCCTCGATCGAAGAGGCTCACGAGACGATTCGCGTCAAGGGTGGCGAGGCGGTCGCGCTCGACATTCGCGGCACCGCTTGGGGTCCGTTGCTGGGCACCGATGCGGACGGCACGCCGCTGGCCCTGGCCTGGACAGCGCACCGGCCTGGTGCCATCGACGCGCGCCTGCTTGCGCTCGACACCGCCGAGACCGTGGACGATGCCGTCGCCATCGCCCAGGCCAGCGGCATTCCTGCGCAGAACTTCGTGGCCGGCGACCGGGCCGGCAACATCGCCTGGACGATCGCGGGGCGCATCCCGCGTCGGGTCGGCGGCTACGATCCGTCGCTTCCGGCGGCATGGGACACGCCGGGGCGAGGTTGGGACGGCTGGATCGATGCGGCCGACCATCCGCTCATCGCCAACCCGCCGTGGCAGCGGATCTGGAGCGCGAACCAGCGCATGGTGGCACAGCCGATGCTCGACGTGCTCGGCGACGGCGGCTACGACCTGGGCGCACGCGCGTTGCGGATCCGGGACGACCTGCAGGCACGCGAGCGCTTCGTGCCGGGCGACCTCCTCGCCGTGCAGCTCGACGACGACGCGGCCCTGATCGCGCAATGGAAGGATTTGCTGGCGCGCCAGCTGGAGCAGATGAAGCCCGATCCGCTGCGCGACGCGATGGCGGCGGCGTTGCGGGACTGGAACGGAAGGGCTGCCGCCGATTCGGTGGCCTACCGGCTGGTGCGCGCCTGGCGCGACGAGGTGACCGACGTGCTGCGGCAGGGCTTCGCCGCCGCGGTACGCACGAAGTTCCCGGACTTCGAGCTGCCGCGCCTGGCCCAGTTCGAGCATGCGGCCGCCGCGTTGATCGTGTTCCGTCCCGCGCACCTGCTGCCGCCCGGCCAGACCGATTGGGATGCCCTGCTGGACGGCGCCGCCTTGCGCGTGGCCGGGCGCCTGGCCGGACAGCCGGGCGGCATCGCCGCACGGACCTGGGGCGAGCGCAACACGACCCGCATCCGCCATCCGCTGTCGCGGGCCTTGCCCGAGCTGCTCGGACGCTGGCTGGACATGCCGGCCGATGCCTTGCCGGGCGACGCCCACGTCCCGCGCGTGCAGGGGCGGAGCTTCGGCGCGTCGGAGCGCTTCGGGGTCGCCCCCGGCGTCGAGCAGGAGGGCTACTTCCAGATGCCCGGCGGCCAGAGCGGGCATCCGCTGTCGCCGTTCTACGGTGCCGGCCATGCCGATTGGGTATCGGGCAAGCCGACGCCGTTTCTTCCGGGTGAGCCCAGGCACCGGTTGGAGCTCCGGCCTTAGCGCGCGTCGCGGGCTAAGGCCGGGGTGCGAAGATCCCCGGCGCGACGCCCGGCGGCGCTGCGGTCCTGGGCCAGACGGTCCTCCGCCTGCCCTGCGGGCCGCGCCTTGCCGGAACGATACGACGGTGCAACGCAGCTCGCCTCACGGCCCAAGGTGCCCCAGCCAGGCCTGATCCCACCGGTCACGTGCACCCGCCGGACGAAAAAAAGCCCCGCGTCCGCCCGAGGGGGACGCGGGGCCTGATCGACCGTACGCGCGGCGCGCGCGCGTACGGTTCAACTCACGGCGCGTTGTTGCCGAAGCCCGACTTGGCCCGGGCCACGCCCGGCGCCAGCAGGCCGTTCGCCTGCAGCACCTGCGGCGTACCGGTTTCGGCGACATGCAGCGTGGCGCTGCTTTCGGTCGGGGCCAGGTTGGCGGTGAACGAGAAGCGGAACATCGTGCCCCAGTTCAAGGCATTGCTCTTCGTCGGCGTGGCCCAGACGACGGTGCCGTTGCTGACGCCGGTCGCCCAGTTGTTGGTCGTCTCGAGGTCGCCGTCGCTGAACGTGACGTTGGTGATCGTGGCCGAGCCGACCGGCACGGTGAAGCTGTCGAAGCCCATGTTGCTGATCACGCGCAGGTTCGGTTCGGCACCCTGGGTCTTGGCGCGGGCGAAGTCCAGGTTCATCACCGCATAGTCGTACCGCCACAGGCCGCCACCGAGGCTGGTCGCCTTGACGGCGACCTTGGTGTGGCCTTCCGTGCTGGCGAGTTCGACCGAGCGTGCATTGGCGCCCGGATTGGCCGGGTCGACCCAGCGGTCGATCGCCGGTCCCAACCGGTACTGGTCGTTGCCGCCGACGCTCCAGGTGCTGGCGTTGCGCGTGAAGGTGGCGCGCTTGGTCGCCATCGAGTTGTAGATGTTGATGTCCTGGCGCGCGAGGTACCACGACTCGAACAGGTAGGTCGCCCCGGCCTGGCCCGGACCGCTGAACTGCGACTCGCGCGTGATAAGGCGCTGGTCGAAGTTGCCGTTGCCCGAGCCGTTGGGCTGGCCGTCGCAGTTGAGGTCGTAGATCGATCCGCAGCGTCCCCACTGGTTGGTGGCCGGGATGATCTCCGAGCGCGGGCCGAGGTCGCTGTTGCTGTCGTTGTTGCCGGTGCCGTAGGTGTCGCTGCAGCCGCGGCCGAGCACCTGGCTGGTGCCGGGATGCTCGAGGCAGCTGGAGTTGGTGGTCAGGAACGCGTGCTTGACGCCGGAACGTCCGATCTGGTCGATCGAACCGTCCGCATTGAAGCGGTAGAGGTTCCAGATCAGGAACGGGTGCTGGTCGTTGTTGTACGGCGGGTGGTTGCCGCTGAATTTCTCCCACCACGGGATGTCGGCCGTCCACAGTGCCGTACTGGTGCCGAGCGGGTCGCCCGGGATCGTCGCCTGGGCGGAGCCGTTGTTGACGTTGTTGCGCAGCGTCGAGGACGGCGTGAACACGACGCGCCCGTTGCCGCCTTCCCCGGTGCAGCCGTCGCAGCGGCTGTACTGCGAGTTGAAGGTCTGCATGAACAGGTCGGCCTGGTAGGTCGCTCCGGCGGCCGGTGCCGCCTGGCCGTGCCACTTGAAGCCACCCGACGGCTGCTGCGGGTCGCCGCCCTGGCGCAGCACGTCGGTCGTCATCTGCATGTCGGCGATCGCCCAGTTGGCGACCTCCGGATGGCCGATCCGATCGGCCAGCTCGGGCGAGATGCGCAGGTCCATCGTCCGCACGGCCAGGCGCTGGTTGTTGTCGACCAGTTCGTACATCAGGCGGTCGATGTAGAACCAGGCCTTGCCGTCGCCGCCGACGATGTCGAGGATCAACTGGTCGCCGGCGCGGGGGCTCAGGCGGAAGTCGGTCAAATCGATGCGGCCGGCCGGCGAGTCGATCACGTAGCCGCCGCGGGCCTGCAGCGAACCGCCGATGAAGTCGTGCAGGTTGCCGGCGCGGACGTCGAACTCGAGGCTGCCGGTCTGGCGCAGGTCGAACATCTCGTGCTCGCGCCAGGCGAGCTGCGCGTGCCTGCCGTTGGCGGCACCCAGCACCAGCCCGAGGTCGTCCGCCAGTTCACGATTCCAGCGCACGCCGACGGTGCCGCCCCAGGCCGACCAGTGTTCCGAGGTCTCCTTGGCGCGGTCGAGTCCTGCGGCCATGGATCCGGCGCTGGTGGCGCCCAGGGTGATCGCGCCGGCTATGGCGATCGCAAGCGATTTGCAAACCAACCCGCTGAAGGTAGTCATAGAGCCCCAGTCAATGAATGTCAGTGTGGATGGCGAAGCCGCATCCGGCGGCTTCGCCCAAACGTGCCTTCGATCAGGGCGAGGTGCCGTTGATCGGTCCTTCCAGGCCGCTCACATGGATGTAGTCGGACCAGTCACCGAACGGCACCAGCATCGGCCCGGTGTTCTTGCAGACCATCGAGTCCTGCGAGATGCAGGTCCCGCCGCTGCAGCCCGGCGGCCAGTTGTTGGCGGTGCTGTCGCGCACGGCCACGCGGTAGTAGAGGGCGACCGTCGTATTGCTGAGCGTCTCGTTGTTGACCAGGGCGTTCTGGTTCATCTGGCAGGCGCCCAGCTGGTTGTCGGTACGGTCGCCGTACTCGCCGTCGATCTGCTTGGTGGCCATCACGTCGACGGTGTGGAAGCCGCGGCCGGATTCATCGGTCGGCACGACGTAGTCGCCGGAGCCCGGGATCAGCCGGTAGCCACGCCCGCTGGCGGCGTTGCGGACTTCCCAGGTACGGGGGCCGCCATTGGCGCCGCCGTTCGCACTGCGCAGCGCCGAGAACTCGGTGGCCTTGTCCGTACCGTTCTCGCTGACCATCTGGTTGCCGTCGCCGTCGATGTTGAACTCGAAGCGCCAGTAGTTGTGATGCCAGTGCGTCACGTTGTTGTAGGTGCCGTCGCGATTGCCGAAGCCGAAATACGGCTGGATGCGGCCGTCCTTGAAGAACGCGAAGCGCGAGCTGTACATGTACCAGCCGGCCTGGTACTGCGTGGTCAGGCGGACCTCGTCGCCGAAGTCCTCGATCATCACGCCGGCCGCGCAGCTGGCGCCGGGCAGCGAGAGCCCGAACGGGCAACCACCGTAGGAGGCCGTGGCGTTCTGCGAGCGGTCGCAGGCGGTCGTCGCATACGAACCGTAGGTCGGCGTGCCGAGCGTGTTCTGCACCGCCGGAACGGCGAGGATGGTCGTGTTCTCGTCCTTCCAGTCGCGGTAGCAGTTGCCGCCGGCGCCGTTGCGGTACTCGGCGAACAGCAGCGGCGCGTGCATGCGGCGCATCACCGGAATGCCGTTGTAGTGGACGTCGCGCACTTCCAGTCCCGAACCGTCCGGTCCGACGCTCTGGCTCGGCCGCAGCCAGCACATTTCCCAGACCGGGTTGGCCGCCGGCCAGCTCAGCTTGGTCTCGCTGCCGGTGCAGGTCGGCGTGGCGGCAAGGACTTCATGACCGCCCAGAAGGCCCAGCAAGAGCAATCCCAGACTCGCGTGATGAATCGATTTCATGACGACTTCTCCGAGCGCTTGCCGGACGGGTTGCCGGCCTGTTGGTGATAGAAGGGATAGACGACCCGGTCCCGCATGAGGTCGACGATGGCATGGGCGACGGGTGTGTCGCCGTTGTCTTTTGAAGCGATGACGTGGACGCAGCGCGAACCGGGCTTGCAGTAGGGATCGTCCGGCTCGCGCAGGATGAAACCGCCGATCCAGATCTTGGTGTCGCCGGGCTGGTTGAGAATGTCGGCGAGTTGCGGATGCGTGCGAACCAGCACCTCGGCGCGCGCGTTCTCGGCCTCGGTCAACCGCAGCGATTCGCCGGGCCGGTCCTCCTCGGAGACCAGCCGGCCATCGGTGTCGAACATCTTCAGCACCGTCATGCCGCGGGCGTAGTCCCAGCCGTACTCGGCGTCGCGCACGACTTCCCTGCCGTCCACCTTGAAGCGGTCCTGGTACCGGCGCAGCACCACATAGCCCTGCATGCGGCCTTCTGCTGGCGCCGCGCTCGCGACCGGCTCGGCGACCGGGCGGGCATCGGCGGCACGATCGGCCGAACGCGAGGCGCAGCCGTGCAGCAACAGGCTGCCGACAAGTACCGACAAGAACGACTGGAGCTTCATCGTGCGGGCCTCGCGGCGGGAATCGTGACGACCTGGATGTCCTCGGGCGGGGACTTGCCGTAGGCCGGGTTGTTCCAGAGCGAATACATGTACTCGCCGCGGCTCTGCGACTGGGGACCCACGTCGAACGGCCGGTCCGGGCCGCCGGAGCACAGCGTGTTCTCGGCCGCGAATCCGTGCTCGACGGCTTCGTCGCGCAGGAATTCGATGTATTCCTTGCTGGAGGTCTGGTACCTCAGCGAGACACGCAGGCTGATCGGGCCCTGGGTGCCGGCCGGGATCGCGAAGGTATAGGGCGTGCGGTCGCGATTGACCAGGACGCCCGAACCCGGCGAGGTCTCCGGATAGGTGTAGCCGACCGGCTGGGTCTCGTAGCCGTTCGGGTCCGCGGTGGTCTTGGCGCGGAAACCGAGCGGCGGGATCCGGTTGTCCTTGGCGACGCAGTTGTTCAGCACGAAGTGGAACAGCTTGCGCCCGGCCTCCTCGGTCTTGCAGGTGCTGCTGCCCGGATCCCAGATGCCCTGCAGCGCCTCGTAGACCTTCGCCTGGGCGTCCTGGGTCAATACGGCGGTCGCCGGGTTGTAGGCGGCGCTTTCGGCGACGACGTTGGCGTTGCCGTCGCGCACCTGGACATTGATCCACATGCGGCGACCTTCGGCATAGCCGGTCGGCAGCTTGTGGCCGCTGAGGTTGACGATGTCCACGTTGGCGCTGACCGACCCAGCACTGCCCGGGGTCGGCGCGGTATAGGCGGTCACGGTGGCGCCGACCTGCGCGCTCGATTCGAGCATCAGGCGTGCCGCGGCCACCGCCTGGTCGTAGTCGCCGTCGCGTCCGAGGCCGCTCTGCCCACCGTATTGGCCCTTGATGATCGCCGGGATCCAGGTATTGCCGCCGACGAGGTCGTGGATCGGCAGGTTGCCGGTGCGCGAGCCGGGGGGATTCTGCTGGCAGGCCTTGGCGGCGGGATCCTGCGAATCGCGCATGTGGCATTGCTGGCATTGCTCGGCGCGGACCACGGCCGGCGTGCCCTGCGGTACCTCGGTCAGGCCGTCGCGGAAGATCGCGTCGGCGAACAGGCTCTGGTTCCACTCGGCGTA
The DNA here is from genome assembly GCF_001632775.1 of Dokdonella koreensis DS-123. Taxonomy (NCBI): domain Bacteria; kingdom Pseudomonadati; phylum Pseudomonadota; class Gammaproteobacteria; order Lysobacterales; family Rhodanobacteraceae; genus Dokdonella; species Dokdonella koreensis. Next base: position 2,230,291 of record NZ_CP015249.1, on the reverse strand, counting down.
GGTGCGCTCGATCGGGAACGGGATGCCGGTGTCGGTGCCGTTGTTGAGGCGCAGCGTCTGCGCATAGGTGCCCGCATCGGTCTGCGGCGACGTCACGTTGTGGCAGTTGCCGCAGATCGCCGAGCTTTCGTGGTACGAGGAATAGACCCAGCCGTGCGGCGGCGTCAGGTTGCCTTCCGTATAGGTATAGGGGCCGCGGCGGCACGGGCCGCCGTAGCCCGAACCGTCGGGCGTCAGGCATTCCTGGGCGTCGTCGACCCAGAAGTTGGCGTTCTCGACGAACAGCGGCTGCGACTGCGGACCGCTGGGCATCAGCCGGTGGCAGAAATGGCAGTCGACGCCGCCGTAGTCGTTCAGCTTGCCGGCATCATGGTCGTAGCTGCCTTCGAGCAGACAGCCCAATGCGCCCTGAGGATTGGGGGCGCCGCCATTGCCGGGTTTGGTCGAATGGCCGCGCAGCCAGCCGCGCGGTGTGTGGCAGCGGATGCAATAGTCGCCGACACCGGGAATGTCGTTGTTGGCCACGTCCAGCGCCGCCCAGAACAGCGGGTCGCGGGCCGCGTTGGCCATCATCGAACCGCCCCAGGTGTTGTGCGGCAGAAAACGCGCCGTGGTCGCATCGTACCCGCGATGGCAGGACGAGCAGGTGGAGGCGTCGTTCAAGTCGCTGAGCAGCCCCGGCTGCGTACCGTGGGGCGTGAAATCCAGTGCCGTCACCGAAGCGGCGGCCAAAGAAACGAGGGCGAGCACCACGACCGCGAGCGAGCGAAGGCCAACCGGCGAAACCCATCGTTCAACAGACTGCATATTGCGCAACGTTGACTCCCCTAGCATCCGGCCCGTATCCGTATCCGGGCATTCCAGTGGAAAGGTGCAGTCCGATTGCCGCGTATCACCGCATGGATGCAGCGAGAACTCGCTGCATCAACCGAGGGTTACGAAACATCCCGTACGAAGAGTGTTATCGCAAAACCACGGCCGGGATGATCGTCCGGTCATAACTTATAACCCTAGCACAGCAGCCGGCAGCGCTTCCATAGTGCCGATACGCCATCTCGCCAAATAACATGATGCGGCGAAGCGCCCCGCGCAGGGGACTGGACGATATCGCGCGAATGATCTAATCGCCGGTGCCGATCAGCCGTTCGGCGATTTCCTGATACAGCCCCGGGAGCGCTTCCAATTCATCCAGCGCGATCGATTCATCGATTTTGTGGATGCTCTCGTTGCAGGGCCCCAGCTCGACGACTTCGGCGCCGAGCGGCGCGATGAAACGTCCGTCCGAGGTTCCGCCGCCGGTGCTCGCCTCGGGCTCCATACCGCACCGCATGTGGAGCGCTTCGATCACCACCTGGCGCAGCCGTCCTCCGGTCGTCACGAATGGTTCGCCGGAGCGATGCCAGGCGATCTCGAAGTCCAGCGCGTGCGTGCGCAGCACCGTCTCGACACGGTCGATCAGGCCGTCGGCCGAGCTGGCGACGCCGAAACGGAAATTGAACACCGCCGAGAGGCTGCCCGGAATCACGTTGTCGGCGCCGGTGCCCGCGCTGATGTTCGATACCTGGAACGAGGTCGGCGGAAAGGCCGCGTCACCCGCGTCCCAGCGGGTGACGGCCAGTTCCGCGAGCGCCGGCGCGAAGGCGTGGATCGGATTGAGCGCCTTGTGCGGATAGGCGACATGTCCCTGGATGCCGGCGATGCGCAGGCGGCCCGTTAGGGAGCCACGCCGGCCGACGCGGATCAGGTCGCCCAGCGCCTGCTGCGAGGAGGGCTCGCCGACCACGCACCAGTCGATCCGCTGGCCGCGCTCGACGAAGGTGCGGGCCACGCGCCGGATCCCGTCCTGGGCGATGCCCTCCTCGTCCGAGGTGAGCAGCAGGGCGACGGTCCCGCGATGACCGGGCCGCGCCGCGACGAAGGCCTCCAGGGCGACCGTCATCGCCGCGACGCTCGACTTCATGTCGGCCGCGCCGCGGCCGTAGAGACGGCCGTCGCGAAGGCTCGGCTCGAACGGCGGGCTGGCCCAGGCCTCGGGCGGCCCGCTCGGTACGACGTCGGTATGGCCGAGGAACACCAGCACCGGTCCGCCGCTGCCGTGCGTGGCCCAGAGATTGTCGACCTCGCCGTAGCGCAGGTGCTCGCAGGCGAAGCCGGCACGCGCCAGGCGTTCGGCCAGCAGCGCCTGGCAGCCGGCATCGTCCGGCGTCACCGAGGCGCGCCGGATCAACGCCGAAGCCAGGGCGAGCACCTCGCTCATGCGGCGAAGCGGCGCTTGAACAGGGCGTCGCTGAAGCCGAGGCTGATCTCGCCGTCCTCGGCGACGGCCACCGGTCGCCGCACCAGCGCGGGATACTCACGGATCAGCAACGTCCATTCCGCATCGCTGCCGGGCTTCTTGCGCGCGTCGGGAAGGTTGCGCCAGGTCATGCCGGTGCGATTGACCAGCTTCTCGAAGCCGCCGACCGCGCCGGCCCAGTGCTTGAGCGTGGCGGCCGGCACCGGATGCTCGCGGTAGTCGACGAACCGGTGCTCGACGCCGGCGCGCTGCAGCCAGGCGACCGCCTTCTGGCAGGTCGAGCACTTGGTCAGGCCATAGAGCGTGATGGCGCCCATCATTCCCCCCGCAGCAGTTCGTTGATCGCGGTCTTGGCGCGTGTCCGGTCGTCGACGCGCTTGACGATGACGGCGGCGTAGAGGCTGTGGCTGCCGTCCGCCGCCGGCAGCGAGCCGGCCACCACGACGCTGCCGGCGGGCACGCGGCCGTAGCTGACGGTGCCGCTGGCACGGTCGTAGATGCGCGTCGACTGGCCGAGGAACACGCCCATGCCGATCACGCTGCCGCGCTCGACCACGACGCCCTCGACCACTTCCGAGCGGGCGCCGACGAAGCAGTCGTCCTCGATGATCGTCGGCCCGGCCTGCAGCGGCTCCAGGACGCCGCCGATGCCGACGCCGCCCGACAGGTGGACGTTGCGGCCGATCTGCGCGCAGGACCCGACCGTCGCCCAGGTGTCGACCATCGTCCCGGCGCCGACATGGGCACCGATGTTCACGTAGCTGGGCATCAGCACCACGTCCGCGGCGATGTGCGCGCCGCGGCGCACCAGCGATCCCGGCACGAAGCGGGCGCCGACCTTGCGGAACGCCGCCTCGTCGGCGTCGATGAAACGCAGCGGAACCTTGTCGAAACCCGGCATCGCGCCGCGGTCGACCACGCTGTTGCCGTTGATCCGGAAGTACAGCAGCACCGCCTTCTTGAGCCAGGCGTTGACCTGCCAGCCGCCCTGCCCGTCCGGCTCGGCGACGCGCGCCTGCCCGGTCTCGAGCAGGTCCATCGTCTGCTCGACCGCGGGGCGGAGCTGCGCTTCGATTTCGGCCGGGTCCAGCTGTGCGCGGCGTTCCCACGCATCTTCAATCAGTCGTTCGATCATGTCGTCCAGGCAGATGGGAAAACCAAGGGCCGTCGATGCGCTCACGCGCTGGCCGAAGCCGGCGCGGCCGCGGGCAGCAGGCGGTCCATCAGGACCGCACGCAGGGACTCCTGCGCGGCGGCATCGAGCGGTGCGCCGGCATCGTCGGTGATTTCGAAGAAATCTTCCACCCGCTCGCCGAAGGTGACGATGCGCGCATCGTGCACGCGCACCTTGCGGTCGCGCAGGGCCTGCGCGACGGCCGCCAGGAGGCCGGGACGGTCGGTGCAGATCAAGGCCAGCCGCGTCCGGCGGCGTACCGGGTCGGCGCGGAAGACGACGCGCGGCTCGACCTGGAAATGCTTGAGCGTGCGCGGCAGGGTCCGCACCGCCGGCACCACGTCGAACGCCTGGCGCTCGAGCATGTCCAGCAGCTGCCGTTCGATCTGCCCGCAGGCCTCCGCGGACAGGGTATGGCCGTGCGCATCGAGGATCAGGAAGGTGTCGAGCACCTGGCCGGTGCGCGAGGTGACGACGCGCGCCTCCACGATGTCCAGCTGCCGGCGGTCGAGTACGGCGGTGACCGCGGCGAACAGGCCTTCCCGGTCGGCGGCGTGGATGAAGATCTCGCTGGTTCCGCGCAGCCCTTCGGGCCGCACCTTGACCAGCGGCAGCGTGTCCGCCTGGGCGATCGCGGCCGTCTGCCAGGCGATCTGGTCGGGGCTGTAGCGCAGGAAGCTGCTTTCCGGGAACACGCTCCAGATGCGCGTGATCGCCGCCGCGTCGATGCCGCGCCCGTCGAGGAGGCGGCGGGCGCGATCGCGGCAGGCGTCGGCGCGCTCCGCCGCCAGCGGAGGCAGTTCGCGGCGCTCGCGCAAGGCGAAGCGCGTCGCGCCGTAGAGGTCCGACAGCAGGCGGTCCTTCCAGGAGTTCCAGAGCTTGGGGCTGGTGCCGCAGATGTCGGCGACGGTGAGCAGGTACAGGTAGTCCAGTCGCTCCCAGTCGGCCACCTCGGAGGCGAAGCGATGCACGACCTCCGGGTCGGTGATGTCCTGGCGCTGGGCCGTCGTGCTCATCAGGAGGTGCCAGCGCACCAGCCAGGCGACCAGCTCGATGTCGGCCCGCGGCAGACCGAGCTTGGCGCAGAACTGCTGGGCGTCCTCCACCCCCAGCACGGAATGGTCGCCGCCGCGCCCCTTGGCGATGTCGTGGAACAGGCCGGCCAGCAGCAGCAGCGATGGCTGCGGCAGGCGCGGGAAGATCGACCGCGCCAGCGCGAACTCGCCGCTCGGGTCGGGTGCGGCGAAGCGCGCCATGAAGCCCAGCACGCGCAAGGTGTGCTCGTCGACGGTGTAGACATGGAACAGGTCGTATTGCATACGGCCGCTGACCCGCGCGAAGCCGGGCACCAGGCGCGCGAGCAGGCCGTAGTGCGCCATCGTCGACACGGTCGCGACGGCCTGGACCGTGTCTCCCTCGAGGACCTCCCGGACCGCGGCGAGCACGTCGGCCCGATCGGGATCGAACGCCGGGTCACGCAGCAGCCGGCGCACGCGGCGCGTGGTCGAGGCCCGCAGCCCGGTGACGCCGGGCAGCCGGTCCAGCGACGCGAACAGCGTGACGAGGCGGCCCGGTTCCCGTTCGAGCGAGACGGCCTCGTCCAGGGCGATGCGGTCGCCGATGCGCACCAGGCCGTCGCCGATCGGGACGGCGGTCGGCGGTGCCGGTTCCAGCCGCTCCAGCGCCCGGTCGATCGCATCGTCGCAGGCGGCCGCGATGCGGCTGGTCGCACGAAAATAGCGTTGCATGAACTGCTCGACGCCCAGGTTGCGCCGGCTTTCGTCGCGATAGCCGAAGCGCTGGGCCAGCGACCGCTGGTGGTCGAACAGCAGCCGTTCCTCCGGCCGCCCCGCCTCCAGGTGCAGGGCGTAGCGGACCCGGAACAGGCGCTCGCGGGCGGTGGCCACGGCCTGGCGCTCGTCTTCGTCCAGCAGCGTGGCCGCAGCGATGCGATCGAGCCAGGCGATCAGGTGCAGGTCGCGCAGGCCGCCGGGGCCTTCCTTGAGGTTGGGTTCCAGGTTGTAGGCGGTGTCGCCGAAGCGTCGCCGGCGCGCGACGCGGTCGGCCTGCTTGGCCTCCAGGAAGGCCAGCGGCGTCCACAGGCGCTGGTCCGGCAGCGATGCGGTCAGCGCCGTGCCCAGGGCGTCGTCCCCGGCCAGCGGGCGCGCGTCGAGCAGGGCCGAATAGACGGTCTCGTCCTGGCCGGCCAGCCGGCGGCAGCCGTCCGCGTCGCGCACGGCATGGCCCGGCTTGAGGCCGATGTCCCACAGCGTGGAGAGGAACATCTCGAGCGCCCGCTGCTGGCGGGCCTCGGCGATCGGGCCGGCGGTCAGCACCAGCAGGTCCACGTCCGAATGCGGGAACAGCTCGCGCCGCCCGTAGCCGCCGACGGCCAGCAGCGCCATGCCTTCCCGGTCGCCGAGCCAGGCGCGCCAGACGTGCAGCGCGACCCGGTCGACCATGGCCGCCCGCGCCGCGACCAGGCGCGTCGCCGCGACGCCGTCGCCGAACGCGCCGGTGAGGTCGCGGTCGCCATCGGCCAGGAACTGGCGCAGGCCCAGGCGGGCGCTCGCATCGACGCCCGAGCGGGGGATGGGGTCGGCCAGGCGCCGCAGTGCCGGCACCGCCGGTTCGCGGTGGGGCGGCGCCTCGCGATCGTTCGGCGCGCCGCTCATCGGGGACTCAGGCCGCTCGCGGCCAGGGCGTCAGGATCTCGTGGCCGTCGTCGGTGACGACGATGGTGTGCTCCCACTGGGCCGACAGGGAGTGGTCGCGCGTCACCACGGTCCAGCCGTCCGGCAGCAGGCGGGTCTGCGGCTTGCCGGCGTTGAGCATCGGCTCGACCGTGAAGGTCATGCCCTTCTCCAGGCGCAGGCCCGCGCCGGCCTGGCCGTAGTGCAGCACCTGCGGGTCCTCGTGGTAGATCTGCCCGATGCCGTGCCCGCAGTACTCGCGCACGACCGAGAAGCCCTGCGCCTCGGCGTGCTTCTGGATCGCGTGGCCGATGTCGCCGAGCGTCGCCCCGGGGCGTACCTGCGCGATGCCGCGCAGCATCGCTTCGAGCGTGGTGTCCACCAGCCGCCTGGCCAGCACCGACGGCTGGCCGACGAAGTACATGCGGCTGGTGTCGCCATGCCAGCCGTCGCGGATCACGGTGACGTCGATGTTGACGATGTCGCCGTCCTTGAGCACCTTCGACGGACTCGGGATCCCGTGGCAGATCACGTGGTTGACGGACGTGCACAGGGTCTTGGGATAGCCCTTGTAGCCGACGTTGGCGGGGACCGCCTTCTGCACGTCGACGATGTGGTCGTGGGCCAGACGGTCCAGTTCCTCGGTGGTCACGCCGGGCTTGACGTGTTCGACGAGCATTTCCAGCACTTCGGCGGCCAGGCGGCCGGCCTCGCGCATCTTCTGGATCTGGTCGGGAGTCTTGATCTTGACGTGCATGGGCAGTGAGCGGTTCCGGATGACTTGTGGCGGTGCCGGGGACGGCGTACAATTGTACGGTT